>NZ_JAVRBS010000032.1:0-91220 GCF_034531155.1 Nostoc sp. ChiVER01
TCCTCAGGGAATACAAATTGTTCGTGGGGTTGATCTTGAGGAGCCATCCAAGCGCGGATACCCTCGTTGAGCAAAATGTTTTTGGTATAGAAGGTTTCAAACTCTGGGTCTTCCGCCGCCCGTAATTCTTGGGAGACGAAATCATAAGCCCGCAGGTTGAGTGCCAAACCGACGATGCCGACGGCGCTCATCCACAAGCCTGTGACTGGCACGAACAACATGAAGAAGTGCAACCAGCGTTTGTTTGAGAAGGCAATACCGAAAATCTGTGACCAGAAACGGTTTGCCGTCACCATTGAGTAGGTTTCTTCTGACTGGGTTGGATTGAAGGCACGGAAGGTGTTGGCACCATCTCCGTCTTCAAACAAGGTGTTTTCGACTGTGGCACCGTGAATGGCGCACAGTAGCGCACCACCCAATACACCCGCAACACCCATCATGTGGAAGGGGTTGAGTGTCCAGTTGTGGAACCCTTGCAGGAATAGTAGGAACCGGAAAATAGCAGCTACGCCAAAGCTGGGTGCAAAGAACCACGAAGATTGTCCCAAGGGGTACATCAGAAATACACTGACGAATACTGCAATGGGAGCAGAGAAGGCGAGGGCGTTATAAGGACGGATACCTACTAGACGGGCAATTTCAAATTGGCGCAACATGAAGCCAATCAAACCAAAGGCTCCGTGCAACGCCACGAATGGCCACAAACCACCCAATTGGAACCAACGGGTGAGGTTGCCTTGAGCTTCTGGGCCCCACAACAGCAGAAGTGAGTGTCCCATGCTGTCGGCGGGGGTGGATACTGCCACTGTTAAGAAGTTACAGCCTTCTAGGTAGGAGGAGGCTAACCCGTGGGTGTACCAAGAGGTGACGAAGGTGGTACCGGTCAGCCAACCGCCTAGTGCTAGGAAGGCGCAAGGAAACAATAGTATCCCTGACCAACCTACGAATACGAAGCGATCGCGCTTGAGCCAGTCGTCTAATACGTCAAACCACCCTCTACTGGGGGCGCGTCCAACTGCGATGGTCATTAGAGCAAATCTCCAAATGTTATAAGTACAGGTTGTATCTGTATTATAGATGGCTAAATAAAAGCCTTCTATAAGCAGAAAGTTAACCGGGTTGTTAACCTAGTTTACAATTTTTTACACACCTTTAATTATATTAGGTGTAAATCGTTAATTTTTCTAGAGGTTTTGTAATAAAAATTTATTTATGATTCAGATGAGGTGTGAGTGGAAAGCAGGAGGCAGGGGAGATAGACAAGAATTGAGATTCGCTCTCACCTGTTGTTGCGTTAGCTTCTCCCTCTTTACGATAAGCACACTTATTGAAGTGGGGGATTCAGATCCATTCCCCCTTCATTTCATGACAGTTTTTGATGGAGTCATTTCTCCCTGCGCCCTGCTCTCTGCCCCTCTGCCTCTTTCCCATTTCCCTAGAATCAGTCAGCTGACGCTAAAATGAGTCCACAGTTAAATTTGATTATTGCTAAATGTTTACCATCGATTTAAGCATCAGAAACACTGCTTTCCCTATCTCTGTACAACGTAAGTCAGCAGAGGATGCTGAGGCTGTTTATCAGTTGATTTTGGCAGCAATCCGCTCTGGGAACCCTGACATTGTGGAACTCAAGTGCGAGGGCAAGACAGAGAAAAAAATTGCTGTCCGTGCTAGTGAAATTTCTGGGGTGCAGATTGTTCAGAAAGATGGTACAACCCCTGGTGGTGGTAGGCCACCTGGCTTTTTCGCTGTAGCTGCTGAGTAAGCAAGGTTGAGAAATGGCTCAAGTGGGCATTGAGGTCAAGGATTTAAATTTCAGTTGGCCTAATGGAGAGAAAGTTATCAAATCTTGCTCTTTAGAAGTACCCAAGGGCGAGTTTTGGATGCTGTTGGGTACAAATGGTAGCGGTAAATCAACGTTACTCAGACTACTGGCGGGGTTATTAGCTCCTGAGTCTGGGGAAATTCGGGTTTTGCACCCTGTTGGTTTTGTCTTCCAAAATCCAGATCATCAACTGGTGATGCCAACGGTTGGTGCTGATGTGGCTTTTGGATTAGTGGAAGAGAAATTACCACCCGCTGCGACTAGGGCTAGGGTTGAAGAGGCGCTAGGAGCAGTGAATTTGCTTTCTCTCCTACGACGCCCTATCTACGCACTCTCTGGGGGACAAAAACAGCGAGTCGCGATCGCTGGTGCGATCGCCCGTCGCTGTGAAGTCTTATTATTAGATGAACCCACTGCTTTACTAGATCCTGATAGCCAGTTGGATTTAGTGGCTGGTGTGCGCCGCCTTGTCAAAAGCCGAGGTATTACAGCTCTGTGGGTGACACATCGATTAGACGAGTTAAATTACTGTGACGGCGCTTTCTTACTAGAAAAAGGCTCTCTGGTAGATAGGGGTGAACCTCAACGCCTTAAACAACGTCTAATGGAGGTACACAGCGAAGCCTCTTAATTGAGTGCTGTTAGCGGTAGCGGGGCATTAAGCCAGTGCTGAGTAAAGTAAAAAGTACTCAGGCTTTCATAGCCAGACATGCTCCACCCTTTATAGGTGGTCTTTTTACTCACTACTCTTAGCTATCATTACTACTGAAAATGAACTGCAACGCGCCTTTGTTTAAAAGGCGCGTTTTAAGTAGGTACGTCTGTCTTAGGTTTTAAGTTTATGAGGCTGCCGTATTTTTTATTCTATGTAGCATAGTGTTACACACTATGCGTCAATTATTATAAAACTTATGAATGAATTTTGTTAACTCTAGAAAATTGTGATTAAAAACCATGCCCCGTTCCTTACTCCAAGCCGTTTTGTTAGTGGACGGCTACAATATAATAGGCGCTTGGCCTTGCCTTAAAAAAACGCGTGATAGCGTTGGACTAGAGGCCGCACGGGGCGAACTTGTGGAAGCCATGACTGGTTATAGTGCGTTTCAAGGTTACACAACTCAGATAGTTTTTGATGCCCAATATCAGAATTGCTCTAGTAATAAAGAAATTATTACTGAGCTTTTATCTGTTTATTACACTGATTTTGGACAGACCGCAGATACTTATATTGAAAAATCTTGTGCATCTATGCGGCAGCAAATAGCCCAATCTTTGATTTCTCGTGTAATTGTTGCTACATCAGATCGGGCACAGCAGTTGATGATACAAGGGTATGGGGCTGAATGGTTATCGGCACAACAACTCTGTGGGGAAGTAGAAGCTACCGTCTGCCGGATGCGACAAAAGTATCATACGCGCAAACAATCTAAGAGCAGGTTTTTAGCTAATGCCATTGATGCTAAGGCGCGGCAGCGTCTAGCTGAATTACGAATGGGATTACAGTAGATATTAGTATTTAAAAGTCTCTGCTTAAGTTCCTGAATGGGTTTTGGCTGCAAAAATTCTATAAATTAAGTATCTAAAAATAAGTATCTAAAAAAATATTGGCGAAAGTACTTGCCAAATACTATTTTTAGCCCTATGATTATAAATCGTGAGTGATCCTCAGTAGCTCAGTGGTAGAGCGATCGACTGTTAATCGATTGGTCGCTGGTTCGAATCCGGCCTGGGGAGTTTATCAATTTTGGATTTTAAATTTTGGATTCTAGATTATCCGTCAGAGGTTTATGGTCGCTTGACTCGACCGTGACGTTTCTGAATCATGGGTCTTTTGGTGCTTGTCCTAAACAAGTGCTGGAGTTTCAACAACGTTTGCAATCGCAACTCGAAGAGGAACCCCTACGCTTTTTTGGTAGGGAGTGGGAACCTTTGCTAGACGATGCCAGAAGTAAGCTGGCGGCGTTTGTGGGTGCTGATGTCCAAGATTTGGTATTTGTCCCCAATGCAACCACTGGTGTTAACTCGGTGTTAAGGTCGCTGACGTTTTCACCAGAGGATGAAATACTTACAACGAACCACGAATATAATGCTTGCCGCAATGCACTTGATTTTATTGCCAGTCGCACTAGTGCGCGGGTGGTAGTGGCAAAAATTCCTTTTCCTATTGACTCACCACAGAAAGTAATCGCAGCAGTAATTGAGCGAGTTTCACCAAAAACACGATTAGCACTTTTGGATCATGTTACCAGCCAGACAGGGTTAATTTTCCCGATTCAAGAATTGGCGAAGGAGTTGCAACAAAGAGGTGTAGATACATTGGTAGATGGTGCCCACGCACCTGGAATGATTCGCCTCGAATTGGAAGAAATTGGCGCAGCTTATTACACTGGGAATTGTCATAAATGGCTGTGTGCCCCAAAAGGAGCAGCATTTTTGTATGTGCGACGAGATAAACAGTCAGAAATTCGTCCCTTAACAATTAGCCACGGTACAAATTCGCCGCGTACTGATAAAAGCCGCTTTCAGTTGGAATTTGACTGGACAGGTACAGACGATCCTACAGCTTATATGTGTGTACCGGAAGCGATCGCTTTTATGGGTTCGTTGCTACCTGGTGGGTGGACACAATTGATGCAGCAAAATCATCAGCTAGTGTTGCAGGGAAGACAGCTACTTTGTGAAGCGCTGGGAGTGGAGCCGCCTTGTCCAGAGGAAATGATTGGTTCAATGGCAGTTGTGCCAATGCCTACGACTTTGGAAAACCGCGATTTTATGTCTATACATGATGAGTTGTTTGATAAGTTTGGTATTCAAGTGCAATTGATACCGTGGCAGGAAAAACCTCGGCTGTTGGTAAGGCTTTCGGCGCAGATTTACAATACTTTAGAGCAGTATGAGTATTTGGCAAAAGCACTTCTGAAGTTGTTGAAAAATAGATGAGCAAGTAGAAGCGATCTCCTCGCACTGATTGTTAGTTCAAAGTAATCCAAAGTTTTATCATTCTGGGGTACAGGGTATAAAAGTAGCAATACAGTTGTGCCAAAATATTCAAGGCACAGAGCAACCTGTATGGAGGCTAATTTGCCGTGAATTTACCAGAGTGGAACGAAGACCTAAATAGTCTAGAAGCTAAAACGGCTGCTAAAAAACTTAGTCCTCAACAGAAATTTATTTTGCTTGTTCTATTGGATGAGGTAAAAATTTGGTATTCAGCAGCAAAAGAATCTCACAGACCAGAATGGTTTAGACAAGCTAGTATATGGGGATTTCCTTGGAAGCCAGGAAACAATAGAGAAATTTTGATACCATTTTTTAAATTTTTTGGGCAAGGATCAGAATGGTCATCATCCAAGCGAGCTTCTTGGTCTAAATCCCTAGCAAAGTTAGAGTATCGTGGTTTGATTATTCGGAATAATTACAATTGTGAGCCTCGGCTATCTACCGATACTCCCCCACCTAAGCGCACCACAGCAATCAAACTTACTTACTTAGGTTACAGAATAGCCAACTTGGTTGATACACAAGGCTCAGTGTTTCCAGTCAAAAAATTGCCAAAAGAAAGCGAAGCTACATTGAGCATTGCTGAGATAAACAAATGCTTGGATAGTCCACAAGTTAGAAAAGGAACTCGAAAACTTAGCCGTTTACAAAAAAGAATTTTGAGCGTTTTAGAGTTTAGGATGCAAGTAGTAGAAGAAGCAGATATTAAGGTTGATAATCCTGACATTGCTCATTACATTGATGATTTGGGATTTCCGTGGTGGCTTCATCCATCAGATTTTTATGAAAAAATATTGAGAATAAAAGCTCAGGTGAATATACATCATCTGACCGTTCTGATCTGTCTCGCTCTCTCAAGAGACTAGAAAATCGGGGCTTGATTATTCGGAATAATTACAAAAATTTACCTCGAAAGTCTAATAAGATAGCGGCTCCTAAGTACAGTATCCATATAAAAATTACTGATTTGGGGCGAGATGTAGCCAAATGGCTGATGAAGGAAGACTACTACGTTGATTCTTATGGCTATACAAAATTATCTTCCAAACAACGTAAACAGCTAGTAGAGCAAATAAAAAAACGGCTAACAAAATAAGCGAAACTAACAAATGGATTTTGTTAGCTTTTTGTCAAAACGGCTAACATTAAAATTTCCAAAAGTTCTTCCAAAATGGCAGCATTGCTTTGTGCTGTCAGGAATCTGGCGTTTACTCACCTAATGTAGTGCAGGTAAACATTTCATACTTCCTCAAGTGCCGGGGTATATTTCTGTTTAACCTAAATGCTGAGTTTCCTAAAAATCTACGCATTGATGGTGAATCTCCAACTAAGAGCATCACTGTCTAAAGAAAGATCCTTTAGCTCTGATGAATCAGGGAAAGTTCATCTTTTAAACATCAAAGTTCAATATGAATTACCAACAGCACAATATATCTGGGCTTTTTCAGCCTTTATCCTCGTTTGGGCAAAAACTGGAAGAATATAAACAACTGGAGTTAAATCTTCAACGTCCCATTTTGCTTAATGGTCTATCCTTCTACCAGGATGAATTTGACGGAAAACTTCGTCCAGCTATAGGTACAGTGTTTAACACCACTTGTTCTAAGAAAATTACTACTGTTACAAAACGGTGGCAAAATCTAGATAAACGAGAATCAGATTGGATTGCCTATAAAAATCGTACTGAGGGAGCATCTTTTCATAAAATGATGGAGCAGCACTTTAATAATCAGCCTTTGGCACACTACTGCGATCGCATTAAGGCTTATCGGCGTAGCATAGAACCAGTTTTAGAAAAAATTAGTGCAGTTCACCTTGTAGAAAAGGTAGTTCCTTGGAAAGGAATTTTACCCTATGCTGCCAAGCTAGATTTTATGGGCAAATACGATGGAATACTTCATGTAATTGAGTGGACATCAAGCACGCAGCCTATTTCTGAGTTAGCATTTCTCGGTAATAAGTTAGAGCAAATAACTGCCCAGGTCAAGGCAGTTCGGAACTTTTACAATCTGGAAATTAGTCATGCACTAATTGTTGTTGCCCACCCTTACACAGATGCAACTGTTTTTACTCTTGAACTAAAAGACTTGGCTAACTGCTGGAAAAATCAGTTATTTCCTCGTCTTAAACGATTTTACGGCGACCAGATGTCACTTGCTTGTTAACTAAAAAAACCAAAAAAAGCGATCGCTTACTTTCTTGCCTAGTACTTGAGGAATAATAAGCGATCGCGTCGATATTTGCATTTTGAACAGACGCGACAGTTTATTTAGGCCAAATTACTTATTAACTATGAAATATCACAGCTACTAGAGGCAATAACGCCAAAAGAAAACCATGCCAGGACTGCAATTGAGGTTCTTGGATTGGTTTTGGTGGCGCTAATAAAGCTTCTATTCTCTGTTCTAAGCGATCTGCACCAGAGGAACCTAATGCAGCACAGCAAATTTCCGATAAAACGGGGCTGCTACTAACTACTAATAAAAGTGATTCTGCTAACACCAGAGGATCTACCTGCAATGCTGCATAACCGTCAGCACGAAGTTCGCGCAAAGCTAACAGTTCTTCCCACAAAGGCTCTGTATTCGGCAACCATGCAGTGCAGGAACGCACCCAACCCAGCCAGAAAAACCAGAATGTATCCCTATAATAGTGATGTCCTTGCTCATGGGCTAAGACGCTTTCTAAATGAGCCGATGAGAGAGTTTGCACTAATCCTTGGCTAACCACTAGTTCTGGTTGCCAAAAACCGATTTGACCTGCAAACAACGCGCCCGTTTGCAGTAACCTAGCTCGTTTATTCCCCAAATTCACCACAGGACAGTTACGAGCAGATTCTACAGATTGCAAACCCTGAAAGGCCAGTTTAATGCATGAAATGGCAAAAAATGCCAAATAAATTAATGCTAGTAAATAGCTGACTGAGCCTGTGTACATCCCACCCATTTGTCCTTGGGGGCCCATGAAGAGGACAGCGATCGCAGTCATAAAAATTAGCAAGGGCGGGAAGAGGAACAAAAATAGCGCTCGCTGCCACCGCACATTCCAATTAGCTTGGCGTTGACTCCAAGCGGATCTTAGCCACCAGGCAACTGCTAAAGCATTCAAAATCATTATTAGATGCATCATTCTTCCTCCCTGGCTTGTCGTGCTGATTGAATGCGTTTAGCGATCGCTGCTATTTGCTCACTAGCTGCTTCATCTAAGCTATCAGCAAAAGCAGCAATAACATCGGGGTTCCCCACTGCCAGAAATCGCTGTAACTGTTCGTGAGCTTTGATGACATCTGATTGCTGTTTACTCAGCATTGGCCGCCAGTAGAACGCTCGCTCTTTTTTGTCGCAGGCTAGCCAACCTTTATCAGTGAGGCGACGTAAGACAGTAGTCACAGAAGTATACGCTAATTCCCGGTTGGGGTCAGCCAGAATGCGATCGTGTACATCTTTGACTGTAACTGAACCAAGTTCCCAGATGATATTTAAGATTTCCGCTTCTAATGGACCTAAAGATAGTTGTTTAGGACGGTAGTCGGGTAAAGGTGCCATAGCAATTTCAATGGGGAGTGGGGAATAAGTGAATATCCGTCTCTTTGCGCTGTAACCTTGAAGCAGTAAGTTTTTCCCCATAAATATAAGTCTGTTCTTGTTTTAGATTATAAGATAGTGCAGCAGTCTGAAGTCTATTCAAATAAAAAATGGGCTTTTTGAGGATTTATCAGGGACTCTTAAAATTTTGTTAAAACCCCAGCAGATTTATTCCTTAGCCCCCTTTATGCATTAAATGACATAGTATTATGCTTTTGAATGGTAAAAAATCCTCTGGAAAAAATTGAGATTATAGTTAGTGACACCAACTAGGTAGAATGTAATTTGCGGTAGTAGTATTAAACTAGGTGTATCCAGCGCGTGAAGCTATTCGTATACCACACTCCTGAATTAACTCCAACGGGTAAAGCGCCAGAATGTGCGATCGCAGTTGATGTTTTGCGAGCCACTAGCACAATTGCGACAGTTTTGGCAGCTGGAGGCGAAGCTGTACAGGTATTCAGCGATTTAGATCAATTAATTGAAGTAAGCGAAAAATGGCCTTCTGAAAAACGTCTGCGAGCTGGAGAACGCGGTGGCGCGAAAGTAGCTGGCTTTGAGTTGGGTAACTCTCCCCTCGACTGCACACCAGAATTAGTCCAAGGGCGTCGCTTGTTTATTAGTACCACCAATGGCACTCGTGCCTTACAAAGGGTACAAGACTCCCCAAATCTATTAGCAGCAGCCTTGATTAACCGGGCGGCGGTGGTGCAATTCCTTTTAGAAAAGCAACCAGAGACAGTATGGATTATTGGTTCTGGTTGGGAAGGCAGTTTTTCTTTAGAAGATACAGTTTGTGCAGGTGCGATCGCTCATAGTCTTTTAGAACAAACACAGTTGTCACCAGAAGAATTAGCTGGTAATGATGAAGTAATAAGTGCGATCGCTCTTTACTCTCAATGGCAAGATAACTTATTAGGATTACTTCACCAAGCTAGTCACGGTCAACGATTGCTGCGTCTTGACTGTCACGAAGATTTAAAATATTGTTCCCAAACTGATATTTTAGATGTTTTGCCAATACAACATGAAACGGGAGTTTTGAAAAGTCAAAATAAATAGGAAATCTGTAGAGACGCGATGAATCGCGTCTATAGGGTATGGGGAAGAAATTTAATAACCAATGCCCAATGCCCTATTGCCTATTTTTAATTTTCAAATCCCTAAGCATTTGCCGGAGTCTTTGCCGCCAATGGGGCGGATATGTTTCTAAAATTGCTGAGATTTTTTCACAAGCAAGGACAGAATAGGCAGGGCGACGGGCTGGTGTGGGATATTCGGCGGTAGTAATGGGGACAATACGTTCAACTTTCAAAGGGAAGCCTAGCTGTTGTGCTTCTTCAAAAATCGCAACGGCAAAATCATACCAGCTAGCAATGCCGCTATTAGTGTAGTGATACTTACCGCTAATTTCTGGGGTTAACTGGGGAATTAGCTGGGCTATAACTGTGGCTATATCTTGCGCCCAAGTCGGGCTACCTATTTGATCGGCGACGACGCGGATTTCTTGGCGTTCTGCACCTAGTCGCAGCATGGTTTTGACAAAATTACTTTTGCCAAAGGTTCCATAAACCCAAGCAGTGCGAAGGATGAGGTGATGGGCGTAAGTTTCCTGAATTGCTTCTTCTCCAGCAAGTTTGGTTTTACCATAAATACTCAAGGGATTAGTCGCATCGGTTTCCTGGTAAGGACGATACTGATTACCATCAAAAACATAATCGGTCGAAATATGAATTAGAAAAGCTCCTAATTTTTGGCTTTCTTGAGCAATAATTAGGGGTGCGATCGCATTAATAGCGCTAGCAATTTCGGGTTCGCTTTCTGCTTTGTCCACAGCAGTATAAGCTGCGGCGTTAATAATGATTTGCGGCTGTTTTGATCTGATAACGTTACAGAGGGTATCAGGTTGGGCAAGGTCTACTGTTGGACGTTCTACTGAGATAATATCGCCATAGTAAGGGAGTATTTGTTGCAGTTCTTTACCCACTTGACCGTTGCTACCAATCAGCAAAATTAATTTACTCATCCTAATTAGTTCTTGAGCCTAACGCAATCATCAAGCTTAATCAAATACTTCAGCAGTTCTCAAAGATTTCCCAGCTTCGTCTTTAGTTGATAAAATTGGTGGCGCACTTAAAGGCCAATCTATAGCTAAATCTGCATCGTTCCATAAAATTGTGCGATCGCCTTGGGGTGCGTAGTAATCTGTAGTTTTGTAGAGAACTTCAGCTATTTCTGAAAGCACGAGAAAGCCGTGAGCAAAGCCTGGCGGTATCCACAGTAGGCGTTTGTTTTTAGCACTGAGTTCATGACCTACCCATTTCCCAAATGTAGGAGAACTTTTTCTAATGTCTACGGCTACGTCAAAGATAGTGCCAACAATAGCTCGGACAAGTTTACCTTGGGGTTGTTGGATTTGGTAGTGCAATCCACGCAGGACATTTTGTTTGGAGTAAGAGTGGTTATCTTGCACGAAATTCGTCACAATACCTGTCTCTTGAGCAAATTTTTGATGGTTGTAGGCTTCAAAAAAGAAACCGCGATCGTCTCTAAATACTTGGGGTTCAAGTTGTATAACTTCGGGAATTTTAGTATGTACAATACTCATTAATATTATTTTTAGTAATTTGTCACAGTGTTAATTGTAAGAGTAATTTAATGCTTATATTTTACAGCTGTTAAGTAAAATTTTGACCTTGATTTGTCCCATTTTTAATAAGAAAATCAGGTCAGTTCAATTTGACAGTCATCGCCAATTAAAAATCGCAAAGCTTTGGGGCGACGTGGTGCAAGAACCAATTGTGCCCGTTGTCCAATTACGCTATCAATAATACGCTGATGAATTCCAGAAATTCTAGCACTTTCTAAAATTACACTGTGTTCTAAATCGGTATCAATGAGTGTAACATTGTTAGCAATACTACTATAGGGCCCAATAAAACAGTTTTCTAAATGACAATTGCTACCAATGACTACTGGCCCCCGAATTGTACAGTTAATTACTTTAGATTTTGCACCAATTTGGACTCGTCCAATAATCTGACTTTGGCTATCAACTTCTCCAACAACTGATGCTGTTAAATAGGTGTCGAGAATCAATCGGTTGGCTTCTAATAAATCATCTTTTTTACCAGTATCAAGCCACCAACCTTGGAGATTGTAAGCTAAAATTTGCTTTTCCTGATTAATTAGGTATTGAATAGCATCAGTAATTTCTAGTTCGCCTCTGGCAGAAGGTTGAATATTGGCGATCGCATCAAAAATGAGATGAGAAAAGAAATAAACCCCTACCAATGCCAAATTTGAAGGAGGAACTTTAGGTTTTTCAATTAACTGTAATACTCTTCCTGTTTCATCAACCTCAGCCACACCAAAGGCGCTAGGGTTGTCAACCGAATGTAAGAGAATCAAAGCATCTGGCTGTTGTTGGCTAAATTGTTGTAGAAAATAACGTAACTCACCTAATTGAATCAGGTTATCGCCCAAGTACATGACAAAGGGAGAATCTTCTAAAAAGGGACGGGCGACTTGGACGGCGTGAGCAAGTCCGGCTGGCTGTTCTTGTACAATGTAGGTGATGTTCGCTCCAAAGTATTCTCCATTTCCGGTTCTTCCTTGCACTTCTGCCCCAGTTTCCGGGCTGATAATTATGCCAATATCAGTAATACCAGCAGCGACCATTTCTTCAATGCCATACCATAAAACGGGTTTATTAGCAACTGGTACAAGTTGTTTTGCCCCACTGTAGGTAAGGGGACGTAAGCGTGTACCTTTACCGCCAGAGAGAATTAGTGCTTTCATAAAGATTTAGGATTAGTTATTAGCCAAGATAATCTTAAATTTTGACAAAATCCTAAATTCTTACATCCAAAATTTATCTTTCATAAATAACGGGATAAAACTTCGCCGGTTGCTTTTCCTGTTTTTTCCCAACTGAATTGTTGAGAGTGAGCGATACCTTGGCTAGAAAGGCGCGATCGCAATAGCGAATCGTTAGCGATCGCCTGCATTGCTTCTGTAATTTCTCCGGTATTGTAGGGATTGATCAGAATCGCCGCATCGCCAGCTACTTCTGGTAAGGAGGAGAGATTTGAGGTAATGACGGGAGTACCACAAGCCATTGCTTCCAGGACTGGTAAACCAAAACCTTCCCAGAGACTGGGGAAAACCAGAGCGATCGCTTGATTGATGATTTTTGGCAATTCGCTGTAAGGAATATAGTCTAGGAACTTTACTTGATTATTTATACTTAGTTGCTCAACTTGCGCTTTTAAAATTGGGGTATAACGGCGATCGCTTGGCCCTGCTAACCAAAGTTCATAGTCTTTGTAGTTAGGTAAGGCAGCAAAAGCACTGATGAGTCGCTGGATGTTTTTGTATGGATCTTGCCGTCCAATGTAGAGAAAGTAGTTGCGGGGAGGTAGATTTAGGGGGGAGAAGTGAGTGCGATCGTGCGCCAAAGGAATCGGAGTAATTTTGCTGGCAGGAATTTTATAAAAATCGGTAATGTCTTTAGCCGTAGTCTGAGAGATGCAAATAATATGTTGTGCTTGCTTCAGAACTTGGGGAGTGTAGTAGCGGTGATAGAGCGTGAGTGGTGAGAAGCTTTTAGCAAAGCGCAACGGTATCATATCAAAAGATGTGACGATAAAACGACAGTTGCTATAAAGCGGTGCTTCCGGTATAGGGGAGAATAAAAGACTCGATTTCAGGTTTTTATATATTTGTGGTAGTTGAAATTGTGTCCAGAGTAGTCGGTTAAAATGACCTTTTGTACCGTGGTCTGGTGTTAAATTTGATGGGACTGGATAACAGTCAAAATCGGGATACTTATGTGCTGCTAATAAAGTGGGTTGTAAAGATTTTAAAGAAGGAAAAAGGTTTTGAGCATAGTTACTTATACCTGTTGGTTTAGACAAGAGAATAGATAAGTTAATAATTAATTGTTTGGCAGAGATATTATCTACTATTTTCATTAAATAATTGTTCTGTAAGCGTTTAATGTTTCTTTTGCCGTTCTTTCCCAGGAAAATAATTTTGCTCTAGCTTTCCCTTTATTAATTAATTCTTGGCGTACCTGGGAATCACTGATTACTTTCAATATGGCTTCCCCTAGCTGGATAGGGTTATTAGGGTCAACCAATATAGCGGCATCTCCTGTAACTTCTGGAATTGAGGAAGTATTGGAACTAATTACAGGAGCACCTAGAGTCATTGCTTCCAATACCGGTAAACCAAAACCTTCGTAATGAGATGGATAAACGAAGACATCAGCTTTTGAGTAAAATAACGCAACTAATTCATTAGATAGGTAATTAAGATGATGAATTTGGTTTGCCCAAGGAGAATTTTCAATAGCTGCGAATATCGGTTCGTAATTCCATCCTTTCTTACCAATCAATATTAATTGATGTTCAATTTTATATTTTTCTTTTAAAAAATTAAAGGCTGTAATTATATTATTAATATTTTTTCTTGGTTCTATTGTGCTGACAAAAAGTAGATATGGTTTAGAAAAATCATAATTAGCTTGCTTTTCTAAAGCTTGTGCAACTTTCTGAGATAAATAATTAGGATAGTAGCGACTAGCTAAAGGTGTGACATAGATTTTTTTTGGGTCTACTTCCAAATATTCAATAATATCTTTTTTAGAACTCTCTGAAATTGTTAAAACTAAATCTGTCCACTGTAAACATCGCTTTATCTTTTTTGTATAGGTTTTTACTACTGAATCTACATAGTTATGGTATTTAATAAAAGTTAAATCATATATATTCATTACCTTTAAACTATTTTGACAAGGATAAACTGAGTAATTTGTACCATGTAAGATATCTGGAAAACCAAAATATTTTTCAAAGTACGATAAACTAGGTTTGAAAGCTAAAGCTAATAATAAATTTGAAATTCTTACAGGTAAAGGTAGCAGATATTGTTGAGAATAATCTTGAAAAGATTCAGGCAAGCTAAACTCACCCCGAAGCCAATTTTTTAACCCTGGTTGATAAACTATTCCTAACTGAAAATTCTCCTCTTTTTGTAATATATCAAGAGCGCATATTAAATTAGCAACATAAAAGCCAACTCCACTGGGTTTTGAATCCACTGGAGTGGCATCAACTACAACTTTTAGCATTAGAATGTTTAAGCTCCGCCGTTGCTCAACTTTTTTAAATCATAATCAACCATTAACTCCACCAATTGCTCAAAGGAGTGCTGAGGCTGCCAACCTAACCCCGTCTTAATTTTATTTATGGAACCAACTAACTGCACTGCTTCGTCAGAGCGATAAAAAGCAGGGTCAACTGAGACATAATCTTGCCAGTTTAGACCAACGCAGTTAAAAGCACACTCAACGAGTTCTCTAACAGAGTGAGTTTCACCACTAGCGATAATATAGTCATCAGGTTGTGCTTGCTGCAACATCAGCCACATAGCGTAAACAGCATCCTTGGCATAGCACCAATCACGACGGGCATCTAGGTTGCCTAATTTTAATTCATTTGCCAAACCTAATTTAACTTGGGCAGCTGCGTGCGTGATTTTGCGAAATACAAATTCTGTCCCACGTCGAGGCGATTCGTGAGTATAAGTAATACCACAACAGTTGTAAAGGTTGTATTTCTGCCGATAGTTGACAGTCATCCAATGAGCATATGCTTTGGCAACACCGTAAGGGTTACGCGGACGAAAAGCAGTACGTTCGGTCTGAGGTGATTCATCAGGTTGACCAAAAACTTCACTACTAGATGCTTGGTAGAATCGAGCATCTGGTTTACAGCGCCGGATAGATTCTAAAAGGCGAGAAACACCAAGGGCTGTGTACTCAGCTGTGAGCGCTGGTTGTGTCCAAGAGAGAGGAACATAGCTTTGTGAAGCAAGGTTATAAATTTCGTCAGGTTGAGCTTCTGTAATTACATCCATTAATGATGATTGATCTAAAAGGTCACCAGAAAGGATTTCGATATGACTAGAAAGGTGATTGATGCGCTCAAGATTACTGGAACTTGAACGGCGGACTAAGCCGAATACATGATAGCCTTTGATTAGTAGTAGTTCAGCAAGATAAGAACCGTCTTGTCCAGTTAGTCCTGTGATTAAAGCTTTTTTCATCATAGATTTTGAATAAATCACAATAAATTATATAAAAACAGAATAAATATCATCTGTACAAAAAAACTATGGTTATACATAAATTTACTCTTATAACAATTAAATGCAACTTTTATACATAATTACTAAAATAAAGTTTTATTAACTTAAATCAAGAAGTAAAAAATAAAATATTACTAAGAATAAAGTGAATAACTAATTACGATATGCGTACCTATAAATATTAAGTTAATTAACTCTATCGATCCTTTTATAAACTATTTTAATAAATGGGTTGATAAGATTCTCTAAAAAGAGTGGGTTTTCAGATTTTAATGCTTTCCCATAAAACCTAAATTTTAATGTTATAGTATAAAATAAGAGTTAGAACAACTAAAATTTTCTTCCCTCATATATTTCTAAATGCTTTTTCGCAATATTAAGCCATTGATTAGCTTCGCAGTAAATTAAGCCATTAGCAACTAATTGTTGATTTAGCTCAGTAGATAAAGTTAAATTTTGAATTTTATAAGCTAATTCTCCAGGAGCACCTGGTGTAAACAAATGTAGACAGTTAGCTTCCTCATTCAATTCTTCAAAAGAGGCAATTTTACTAGCTATAACAGGTTTACCTGATGATAAAGCCCAAGTAAGGGCAGCTGACGACGATAATATTGTAGTAGGTTCATATGGAGCCAAACAAAAATCAGTTATATCATAATAACTACGCAAATCTTCAAATTCTAAATATCCTGTTAACTTTATACGACTTCCAAGGTTTTTGTGTTTTTGGTATTTATTAATAAATTGAACTATTTCATCCAGAGCATTATCAGTAGAATTAGGGTGAGAAGTTCCTGTAATCACCAAGTAATAATTTTCTGGTAAACTTTTTAGTGCATTTAATGCTGTTTTATAACCTTTATAGGTAGATATAAATCCAAACATCGAAAGAATAATAGCTTCATCAGGAAAGCCTAATTTCTTTTTTAAAGCAATTTTCTCAGCACCGTTTATTTTATTTATATTATGTGTATGTGAAAATGTAACTCCCTGCTTAATAATGTGAACGGAGTTGTCTGCAAAGCCACTATCTAAAAAAATTCGACGCGTTTTTTTAGTGTGAACAATAGCATTTAATTGATTTTTAAAATTAAATAAAGAAGACATGTAATATTCCCACTGTAATTTTCTAACAATTTTCTTGCCAAAACCAGTTAAACCATAAGAAGGTTCTAGTAAAAAAGATGGTTCTGTATGAAAAGTAACAAATACTTTTTTATTTAGATTTAGTATTCCTTTTAAAAAGCTATTGAAATTTGTAATTGAGCCGTTCAATCCATAAGAACCAGCAAAAAAACTAAATTCATGTTGAATATGAATTATGTCATAGTCAATTAATTGTCTACTATAAGAGTTAAAATATTCTTTAATTTCACCTCTAGTCATATACTTCAGCTTTTGCTCTTCAATTGGTACTACTGTACAAGTAATACCATGCTGTAAAATTCCATTAACTAATCCTTTAGTATACCCAGCAATACCACAAGCAACATCCCAAGTGCTAATTTGAGCAATTCTCATTTACTTATCTCCTTTAATTTTAATATGTATGATAATTTTTATAAAATCTCCATATATTAGCATATCTTAACATTATTTATTATCAATATTAAATTATTTAACTGAGATTTTATTCACACTAGTTCATATTCAAATAAAGTTTGATAGCATCATCTCCATTTCCCATAAATTTAATTATCCCTTTATCTAACCAAATAACTTTTTTACAACCCTGCTCTATAAAATTTAAATCATGGGATACTACCAATACAGTCGCATTTGCATTCCAAAGGTTTTCTATTCTTCGCTTACATTTATTCTTAAAACTTTCATCTCCAACTGATAGTACTTCATCTAAAATCAAAATGTCTGGCTGTACATCAGTAGCAATAGCAAAACCTAATCGTGCTACCATACCTGAAGATAGACCCTTAACTGGAACTAATGCATAATCATGGAGATCTGCAAATTCTAAAATAGAATAAGCTCTCTCTCTCATTTCTGCCCTAGAAAATCCCAGCAGTACTCCATAAAGCATAATATTGTCCATTACAGAAATTTCTGGATCAAATCCTGCTCCTAGCTCAATTAATGGTGCTATTTTGCCGCGAACTCGTGCTAATCCTGTAGTTGGTCGAAGAATCCCTGAAATTATTTTCAGTAACGTTGATTTTCCAGATCCATTGGCTCCAATAATACCTATTTTTTCTCCTTTTTCGACTACCAAATCAATATTATTTAGTACTATTTTCTTTACAGGTTTGCGATATTTACCTTCTAAGACAGATAGCACTGTTTTTTTGAGGTCATAAGAAAACTCTTCTTGAGTTCGTCGCCACAGCGAAACTTTTTCCAGACGAATTACTTCCATTTACAGTAAATCCATAAATTGATGCCGCCACAAGTGAAAACAAGTCCATCCGATTGACAAAATAATGATGCCACTAAGCAAAGCACCCCAAACTAAACTCCAGTCAGGTGGCGCTCCTGATAATGTAATCTGACGCAGACTTTCAATAATAGGTGCTAATGGGTTTAATCTTAAAAACGGCTTTACCTGGGGTGGAACAATAGCAGATGGATAAAATACAGGACTACTAATCCAAATCATAAAGGAAATTAACTCATAGAAATAAGGTAAATCTCTAAAAAATACATATAAAGCGCTCATTATAAATCCGACTCCCATAGAAACTAAAACTAATGACAGGAAGGGAAAAAATAGCCCTACTAAATTTACTAAACTCTTAGTATTGATCAAAGTCATTACCACCAGTAATGGTAATGTTCCAACAGCAAACTGAAATACATTTGCTGCAATCATTGATACTGGAAAAACACTTACTGGCAAACGAATTTTGTTTAACAGTGAGCCATTTGCCACTACACTACTTAAAGCTTGGGAAGTAGAAGCTGAGAAAAAATTGATTACTACCAGTCCCGTTAACGCTGCCAACATATAATTAAGTATGGAATTTTTGTAATATGATGCAAAGGTAGCCCCAAAAATCGCGGTATACAGACCTGTCATGATCAATGGGTTTAACAGTGACCAATATACACCTAAAAACGATCCGCGATAACGTACTTTAAGATTTCGCGATACCAGAACGTGTAGCAACTCCGAATAACGGTGTGCCTGCAACCAAGTTAAATTACTTTTAAGCGAAAGTATCATTTTCAAAAACCACAACAGGCAAGTTATTCGCGCATTTTATACCATTGGAGCGCACTTTGACATATTAGCTTACCACTAAAGGCTGATTTTAAATCGATAAGGAGCGCCATAATTACTTTAGGTTTATATCTACAGAGAAATGTTTTGACTGCCATTGCCCATTCGACTTCACGCTTGTCTTAGCTATTTATTTTCGATAGATAAATTTTTCTAGTAGTACCTTACTCTACAAGACGTTGCACGAACGGTAAGCTTCTTCAATGTATTCAGACTACCATATCTTATTCTTAGTCGTTAAAAATACTTTAAACTTTGATAATTTAAGTATTATTACGGTCTGTACATAAATTATAGATTTTTGATCGTTATGCAGTAAGCTTTTTTGCATATTGTATAAACCTTATTTCAATTAGAACATGTATAAAATGTGAAAGAAGCAAGCATAAGCACAATGCTATGCAAATAGCACTTGTTGGATAGTTGGGAATGTAATTAATGGTAAAAGATAACACATATTTACCCAAAGTCAAATGGATAATATAAAGAGAATAACTAATATCTCCAAGCCACTTAAAAAAAGATAAATAAGGTATTTTTTCTCGAAGGAAATAAGAAAAATTGAAGATACAAAATGCCCAGATAAAGCTATTTAAATGAACAAACACAACCTCAGAAGGTTTATACTTAAGATACAACCTGAAAAATGCAAAGAAAATTGCACAAATAGTTATTAAAGAAACAATAGCTGCTGTCTTTCTACACCATAGTTCTAAATACCCTTTCGCCAATACGGTTCCAAGTAAAATAATCAATAAATGCGGAGACTGATCAGTTAAAATATTGCATAAAACTGCTAATACATGAATTTTGGTATCTATATACTGAATTAAGTTGAGAGGAATTATACACCATGAAAAAACAAAAATAGAACAAGCAAAGTAACTAAACAAGCTGCTGTACTGTGTCTTAATTGATAGATTCAAAACAGGTACTAGAAAATAAAATTTCCATTCAATTAAAAGAGTCCAAACAACAGGAATAATAGCCTTAGAATCTAGTAAATCTTGTAAAAATAAGAGATTTAAAATAAATTGTCTAGTACCAATAAAAGGTTCTATTAAAAATAAATTATTAACTAATCTTGTTACAATCAATGCAAAAACGTATGAAGGATAAATTCTAAAAATACGTTTTATAAAAAAGTTTTGAATGGAACCATCATTTTCGTATGATTTTGGAACGACAAAACCTGAAATTAAAAAAAATACATGTACAGCAATAAATGGATAAAAATCTTTAAAAGTATACAAAATACTATGATAATTAATATTTGGGGATTTAGTTTCTACAACAGAATAAAAATGCCCTAAAACAACAGCCACAGAACCTATACCACGCAAATAATCTAAAACAATAATTCTTTTTTTTTGCATAAAAGTTACAAAAGTAAAATAATCCTTAATAAGCCTAATGAAACTGTAGTAATTATTACTAAAAAATTCTTGGGCTAAAATAACTAATATTTTAAAATCCTTAATTGTTCATAAATATATTTATTTTGCTTTTGGTCTTATTTTTGAGTTACTTGAGAAGTTATTTCAGATACCACCTGAGCAACTTGTCCTTATTTCCAAACTATATAACTATCCCGAACCGCAAGCAGTACATCAAAAATTATCATCATATCTGATGCAACTCTTAATTTAGGAAAACCTTGAACATAATAAAAAATTGGTCTGCTAAAACTGTAGTTTGTTTGCCTGCTAGGTATTGTTTAATAACTTATAGTGTGGTGATAATCGCGTAAAGATACAGGTAGAATTCTGCCAAGATAACGTCTCAACAGAGATATTCGATGTTAGTATTTACTATTTTGAGGGTTGTAGTTATGGCGGTCTTTTACTACGGTAGGTTGTTTGGATCAATTCCCTGCGATCGCAAATACTCCGCCAATCGTTCTGCTCGTTGATATTCTTGTTCAGCTTTTTCTCCTCGCGTTGGTACCTAACCTGCTGCATTATACCAACGCAACCACAAACCTGTTGTCTCCTGATAAGAACCTTGCCAAAGGCCCAATCCTAGCTCTAACTCTTCCAGCCATAAGCGGTTCTCTGGTAAAGATATTGCCTCGTAGCGAGTGCCTATAAGTTGAAAGGCACGCAAACGATTTTCATAGCAATCGTAGACAACATAGTAGGGAACCCGCAAAATGCGTTCATATACTTCCCACTTTGTTGGGGGTCGGTTGACTTCTCGCAGTGTTTTTCCTAAGTCTTCTTGTTCTGTACCTGGTGAAAGTAATTCAACTACTAAAAACGGATCAATCCCCTCTTGCCAAATGACGTAACTTAAACGTAGGTCTTGCTGTTAACTAGCACTAGGTACTCCTAAAACCATATAACAATCAGGACGCTTGTACCACAAAGTATGGCGGGGGTCGTAGTAAAGATTCAAGTCGCTAGCAAGTAAAATTTCCTCAGATGGATAAGTCAGAGGCTGACAAGTCTCACTGAGCAAATCCGCTTGAATGCGGTGAAATTCATCTGGCAAACCTGATTCCCCTACTAATTCACTGGGTAAATCATACATTGTAGGCATAGTTTCTTGTGGCGGACGGGGTGGATCTGTTTGATACATGACTGCTACCTTTGTTGCTTAACTCAAGCTATCTGGGTTAACTCCTAATGATCGCAAATGTTCCACTAACTGTTGTCAAAGTAGCTGTTCTTGTTCCAATACAACGAAGTTTCCATCTCTGGCTCATCACTTAATAACCGAGTTGCATCGGGCATCTGCTGTTCTGCCTGTTGCGCTGTGACAAACATCATCGTTGTACCTGTTTGATTGTTGATTTAATTTTAAGCTGTTAGGTCAGGAGTTAGAAATTAGAAATTTGGAATTTTCTTCCCCATCTCTACTGAATTTGTGAGAGCAGAGTCACGGATTCCGCTACACTGAGACTTGGTTTATCTGAATTGTAATTAGGCATGGAAATCGGACAAAAGGTTAAAGTCTTTCGCTTGCGCGATCGCGTTTCTGCCCCTGTTGTTAAAAAACTCGGGCAAGTGGGTATTATCCAAGGCTACAAAGTCACTGATGGTCGTGGAATTGGTGTAGTAGTGATGTTCGACGATAATACTTCTACTTGGTTTTTTGAAGATGAAATTAAACCTGTGTAACTACTGTAGAGGAATTAGAACCTGGTTTTCTAGGAATCTGAAACTTAAAGCACAGGCTGAGATTCTTTGTTGAATGCTAAGTTGGAGTTGAAAAGATCGGCGGTGAAAATAGGAATCAAGTAATGGCTCTAATATTGACATTTTTGGGTAAAGGCGGCACCGCTCGTACCAAAATTGCGATCGCCGCCGCCAAATTATTGGCAAGTCAAGGCAAGCGCGTACTTCTAGCAGGACAAGCAGAACCAACATTGTCAATTCTGCTTGGTAGTTCCATTGCTGCTGATCCCCAGGAAATCGCTCCCAATTTACAAGTAGTCCAGTTTCAAGCATCTGTACTACTAGAACGCAACTGGGACGAAGTGAAGAAACTTGAAGCGCAATATCTTCGCACGCCCATATTCAAAGACGTTTTTGGTCAAGAACTGGTAGCATTGCCGGGAATGGACAATGCCCTCGCCTTGAATGCTATCCGCGAATATGATGCCAGTGGCAAATATGATGCGCTCGTCTACGATGGCACGGGCGACTCTTTAACGTTACGAATGTTGGGTTTGCCAGAATCTCTCAGTTGGTATATCCGGCGATTTAGGCAATTGTTTGTCAACTCCGATTTGGGGAAAACAATTACTGAATCGCCCTTGATTCAGCCGCTCATTAGCAGCTTTTTCAATATCAATTGGACAGCAGATAACTTTGCAGCACCCACTAACCAAGTCAATAATTTCTTGGAAAAGGGGAGAGCCGCTCTTGCTGATCCCAAGCGTCTCGCTGCTTTCTTAGTTACCACAGGAGATCCCATTGAGGTAGCAAATGCTCGTTATCTATGGGGTAGTGCTCAACAAATTGGTTTAACTGTTGGTGGTGTTCTGCTTGTGTCTACTGAGGCAAGTACCAACCTATCGGAGGAATTTATCCCTCTACCTGTAAGTGTCGTTCCTGACTCGCCCACAGGTGACTGGCAACCACTAATAGACGCTTTACCCAACTTTGAAGCACAAGCTCTACAGGCTCCCAAACCAATTGAAATAGACATCCACAATCGTCAAGTACGTTTATTCTTGCCAGGGTTTGACAAAAAGCAAGTAAAACTCACCCAATATGGGCCAGAAGTCACAGTAGAAGCAGGAGATCAGCGACGAAATATTCCCTTACCTCCGGCTCTCAGTGGCAGACCTGTTGCTGGAGCAAAGTTTCAAAATAATTATTTGATAATTTCGTTTTAATTTAGTTAGGAGTTAGGAGTGAGGAGTTAAGAATAAAACAATAATTCATAACTTTTAACTCCTAACTCCTCACTCTAAAAAAATACGCTTTATGTCAGAATCAACTCCCATTACCCCAGACCCTAACCCAGCTGAGGCATTAGACTCAGTGGTAAATGATTCCAATGAGCAAGCAAACGCATCTGCCGATCGCAGCGCGAAAACTAGGCAACTGTTGGGGATGAAAGGTGCAGCTTCAGGGGAAACTTCAATTTGGAAAATTCGTTTGCAGCTAATGAAGCCGATTACCTGGATTCCCCTAATTTGGGGTGTTGTCTGTGGTGCGGCTTCTTCTGGTAACTATACTTGGACACTGGAAAATGTGTTGAAGGTAGCAACCTGTATGCTGCTAGCTGGGCCATTAATGACAGGTTACACCCAAATCCTCAATGATTACTACGATCGTGAAATCGATGCCATCAATGAACCCTATCGTCCGATTCCTTCTGGGGCAATTCCCTTAACCCAAGTAATTATTCAGATTTGGGTACTACTAATTGCTGGTATTGCTTTGGCATTTGCGCTTGATGTGTGGTCTGGTCATGAATTCCCGACAATTACAGCAATCGCAATTATCGGTTCTTTCATCGCCTACATTTATTCTGCACCTCCTCTGAAACTCAAGCAAAACGGCTGGCTAGGTAGCTACGCCTTGGGTGCAAGTTATATCACCCTACCTTGGTCTACAGGACACGCTTTGTTTGGCGATCTCAATTCCACAATCGTAATTTTGACGATGTTCTACAGCTTGGCTGGATTAGGCATTGCTATCGTCAATGATTTTAAGAGTGTAGAAGGCGATCGCCAGCTAGGATTAAATTCACTACCTGTAATGTTTGGCATCACCACTGCGGCATGGATTTGTGTAGTCACTATTGATGTATTTCAAGGATTGATAGCTGCTTATCTCGTCAGCATCCATGAGAATTTGTATGCAACAATACTAATACTCTTAATCATTCCGCAAATAACATTACAGGATATGTATTTCCTGCGTGACCCCGTGAAAAATGATGTTAAGTACCAAGCCAGCGCCCAACCCTTCCTTGTTCTAGGAATGCTCGTCACTGGTTTAGCGCTGGGTCATGCTGGCATTTAAATGATACTTCCAAAGTAAGAAGTTAGGAAGTAGGAGTTAGGAGTTAATATACTTCTAGCTCTTAATCTGTATCAAAACATATTGTGTTGCAACTGATATCTTTCCTCATTCATGGGATTCAACCTTTTTTAGTCCCCATTTGCTTTGTCGTTGCTTGGACTGTAACAATTCTCGCTGTTTTGAGTCTTTGGACGGCGGCGCGAGATAGTGTAACTACAGCCAAACAAATGCATCAAATCCCCTGTAGTGGTTGCCAATTTTTTACCGACAATTACCGTCTTAAGTGTACTGTACGCCCATCTATTGCCAATACAGAAGAAGCAATCCATTGTTTGGACTATCAACCGAAGACAAATCCTTATTTATATTAGTTGGGGAATGGGGAGTAGGGAATGGGGAGATGAGGGAGATGGGGAGATGAGGGGACAAGGTGACTTAAGTGATAACTTGCAACAAGTCTTTCCCCTTGTCCCTAATTCTCCTTGTCCCCAAGTCCTCTTCACCATGCCCAATGCCCAATGCCTAATGCCCAATATCTAATCACTATTGACCAATCTCTAACAATATCTTTAAAACACCGCGACTTTGAGCGTGTTCAAAAGCCGCAAGCCCTTCAATGAGGGGGTAACTAGCATGAATGAGAGGTTGCACATCAACTTGGCCTGTAGCTAGTAGCTGGAGAGCTGGGGAAAAGGGGCCACAACGGGAGCCGATGAGGGTAATTTCATCCACTACTAAGGAGGAAACATCCAGGCTGAGGTTTCCTGCATAAGTACTTTTAAGCACTAATGTACCACGGGGACGTAGGGCGCGACGGGCGATCGCAAATCCTTCTGGGTTGCCAGTACATTCTACTGAGATATCAAAATATCCATCTGTAACAGTATCGGCTAGACTCGTTTTAATCTTTCGTGCCTCTAAATTAGCCAGTTTGTCTCGATGACGCCCCACAGCTAAAATTTCACAGCCAGTTAAGGCAATTGTCTGGGCTACTAACTGCCCTAGTTTGCCATCTCCAACCACTAGCACCCGATCATTTGGATGCAATGCTACTTGCTGCTGAATTTCCAAAGCTGCTGCTATGGGTTCAGTAAATGTTGCTACTTCTGTTGGCACATTATCAGGTACTAAATGTAAGTTCTCTATCGGCAAACAGAGATATTCACTAAAGGCTCCATTCCGGTTGACAATACCAAGAACTGTACGATTTTCGCAGTGAGTTGGTTGTCCACTACGACAAAATCGACAATGCCCACAAACAGCGTTGATTTCTCCAACTACACGTTGGTTAACTAAGTGTTCTGGCCCTTGTTCAACAACACCGACAAATTCATGCCCTAAAATACCAGTGTAGGGATAGTAGCCTTTAAGTAGTTCTAGATCGGTGTTACAGATGCCCGCACGCAAGACGCGCACTAAAGCTTCCCCTTGTGGTGGTTCAGGAATGGGAATATCAGTGCGTAACTGCAATTGGTTGTTTTCGAGCCAAAGTCCTTTCATTTCTCTTCATGTCCTTTGCCGAATTACGTTGTCATACCACTTTCAAAATCTTTACAAATCAATGAGTTCTATCCATGTACAAATCTATGCCTTTACTCATGCCTATGTCTCTGTAGTAGGTATTTCTTTAATAATATTGATTGCATCAACTTTGCTTAACCAAGTAACCAGATCGTCTGAGTCAAGCGCTATCTCACTTCCTAAAGTTTTGATATAAAGAAGTCCGTCGCTAATAATTAAATCTCTAATTGGATACCATGAATCTCGTTTTCTAACCAGAAGTTCCAACGGAATCCCTAGTCTTGAAGTAGACTTGCGATATTTCCACCAAGCTCGCCATAGAAGCACAGATTTAGTACAGTGCATCTTATATCCTTTGGGAACTTCGCAGTATTGATACTGATAAAAACCTCGACTATCAACTTCTCCTTTGAGGAGATAACTAGATTCTGCTAATGCCTGATTTATCAATTCCCACTGGGATGATTTTGGAGAAATTGAGAATTCAGATAGTGTCTTAGATAGTAGCTGGACAGTGGCAATCACACCTTCGGCTTTTGCTATTAGTTGGTTTGTGTTATAAACTGTTTGGGCTGTCAAAGCAGGATTTGACAACAAAACTTCTTTTTTATGAATAGAGTTTTGCACAAACTCTCGAATTAAATCTAGATTAGACAACATAAAATTATTTATACTAAGTTAAGCAGTGTGATGGAAGCACAACTGTACTTAAATTAGTTGCTACATTGTTATTGCACTAAAACCAGGATTATTACCAGCTTTACTTCTCTGTGTTACTAAGACTTTGTTTACTTCAATTTCGGTTATGTCGCCGTTCGCTAGGCTGGTTAACAAAATTAGTCTGTTTAGATACACAATAAATTATTATATTAAATTTTTACGCTTTCGAGAAAAGGTTGAAATACCGGAATTAATTCGGGGCGACTAACTACAAGGGTGGGAAAAGAGCGATCGCTATAATCTTCTCCCGGTAATAATGGAAATGGTTCTGATTTAAGCGATGACCAGACCCCACCAGCAGCTTGGATAATTACCCAAGCCCCTGCTAAGTCCCAAACCTTTGGTGTCGCCTCAATTCCACCCAAAGTAGCCCCAGTAGCAACCGTCAAAAAGTTATAGCTAGCCACACCCAACATCCGAATTTTGCAGGGAAAGCCGTTTTTGATAGCTGCGGTGCTACGGGAACAGAGGTTAAAAAAGTGATTATTGCTGGGACTATCTATGCTGGTGTGGATGGGGTGGTTGTTGAGAAATGCTCCTATTGGAGGTGTTAACCCAGATGAACCTGCCCAAAACCCATGAAAAGCTTGATTCAACGTTGGTGCGTAAATATAACCGAAAATTGGTGTACCTCGATACAGTAAGCCCAAAGATATTGTCCAGATGGGAATGCCGCGTGTGAAGTTCGTTGTACCATCTAGAGGGTCAATTACCCAACACCACTCAGTACCGGGAAATAACTTATCGCTCTCTTCGCTCAAAATGCCGTAACCAGAAAAATTAGAAGCGATCGCATCTCGAATTTCCTGATCTGCCCATTTATCTGCTTGCGTCACCAAACTACCATCAGCTTTTTGAGAAGCCTGTACTTTCCCAAAATCTTGCATTAACTGTTTGCCCACTCTGGTAGTGGTAGTTTGGGCAAAATCAAGAATTGTTGTCCAAAAATCATTCATTAGTTATTAGTCATTTGTCATTTGTCCTATGCCCCATACAGTTTAATCTAAATCGCTTTCTAAAACCGAAGCGATCGCTTGCTTTGTACTTGTTTGAAATTCTGTGATGTTCACCCGATTTAGAAACCAAATCGATAGCACCATTCCTACAGCTTCTAGAACGAATACCAGTCCATAAGCTAACTCTAGGTTTGGTGAAAACTTGCGTCCAATATCTAAAACTGTACCTCCAATGACTACCGCCACACCTCTAGAAAGAGACTGCGCTAATCCCCATGCCCCAATAAACGTACCTGCGGCTTCTGCTGCGGTAAGATCCAACATCAAACTAATTGCTGCTGTAGTTAAGAAACCTGCGGCTAAACCGAAAAAGAACAAACCTAGTTTGAGAACTGCTGCATTAGCTGTAAATCCTGATATACCCAGCAATATTGTACAGAATGCTACCAACATACAGCCTAGACGTGCAGTTCTGCGCTTACCCAAACGTGGGACAATGTAAAACCCTGTAACACCGTAGGCAATTAGTAGGCCCGTTCCATAAAAAATATTTAATTTGGTACTTTCCGCTAGGGGCATTTTAAACACTTGACCCGCATAAGGTTCCAAAATCGGGTCTTGCATAAACAAACTGATAGTCATCACCAGTAAAAAGGTGAAAAATATACCTGTCTGTGAGCTAGCTGTCAATATTTTCCAAGCATTGCCTAGAGTAATACTGTCTTCTCGATTTACCAGAGTGGAACGAGTTAAGTATTGAGAGTACTTTTTTTCTACACCGAATGTGGCTACGATCGCTAAACCAAATACAATTGCTGGGACGATAAAAAACAATCTGTTGACTGCTGGTCGTAAGGTTTCTATGGTTGCTTCTGGCGTTAACTGTTTCAGCAAGCTGGCACTAATAATTGCCCCAACAATAATCCCCACCATTAGCATCGACCAAACCACACCGACTACTTTAGAACGGTTATCTTCTTCAGATATATCTACTAACAAAGCAGCAAAGGCAGTACCGCTAGCACAAATTCCTAGACCGTATACAGCGAAAACTAAAGCCAAAAGTGCTGTCCAGCCGATTGTTTGGGTTGTCCATACCCAAGCACCTGCACTATTTCCAGCAACATTCATCTGCCACATTACTTGTACAGCTAAAAATGCTGCGATCGCAAATATTGCCGCGCCCACCCAAACATAAGCTGTGCGGTGGGAACCCCATAACGGTTTGGCATCGGAAATCTGTCCGAACCAGACACGGGAAGGAGCAACAAATAAAGGCAGTGCTAGAACTACTGAAACCAGCGTCGCCGGAATTGCTATTTCTTGAATCATGACTCTGTTGAGTACCCCCAGAGTCAAAATAGACATCATGCTCAACCCCATCTGAAATAAACCCAACCGGAACATAGTTAGCAGGTTTACCCTTGGCACAGATAGGGATTTTGTTTTGGTATCAAATACTTCACCGCTTGCCATAGCTACTTCTTCGTATAGTTTATGGGATTTAATCTCTCTCTCTTTAAATAAAGATAAACCCTACCTGCTCCAAATCAGCGAACGAAAAGTGAAAGTTGCGATTTGGCAAGCGATTATACACCTCAATTAGGGTATGCTCCAGCCAAGTTAGGATTAATTTCTTGGCTTGGTTGTAATACGCGATGTCTACGATGGGCTACGCCTAAGGATAACGAGAGAATTTTAGGATGAAGTAGTGAAACGAGACTGCATTTACTATCAAATTTTTAAGCGCTTTCCCGGGTTACTCTTTGAACAGATTGCCGCACAGTCAAGCAGATAGATATAGACATTTCATGTCTGTTGTCATATTTTTGCAAAATGAGGAGAGCTTGATTAAAATCCTCAATTGCCTTTTTATGGTATCTAAAGGGATCGGGTCAAAATATGACAGATTAAGTTGTTCAGAACTTCATCGGAGTTGGAACTTGGTAGGATGGGACTCAAGTCTCTAAAGTTTACATAGTACTTCTACACTCACTACCTTGAAAAATTGTTATCCTGCGTCCTGGAAAACTAAATTTTCGCTTGAGTTGGGGAATACTAAAACTATGTATTATTTCATCAATGTATTGTTCTACGTCGGCTTATATCTGTCACTTGATAGCAATCCTAAAAATTGTCCGTCAGCAAAAAACCATAACTGAGCTATGCTATTAGCAGCAGCAAGAAATTGTGGAATAGACATAATTTTTTGTGATCCAAGCTTCAAACACTTCTCTAGCTTCACTAACTATTACTACTAACCGCATCAGTAGCAATAATGATATTTATTCAAAATATTGTGAAGGAAGAAGTGCGACACTCTAAAACATCTTATCAAGTAGCTGTGTAATCTGTCGCTGTGTTTATAACGTAAATCATTAGTAGTATTGAGCTTTGGAGAAACTCTGATTATAAGTGCAGATCGTCCAGGGTTAACCCCTTAATAAATCACGCTATTCAATCCCCATTTCTTAACTCAATACGGTTCAGTTAAGAATTTCTTTCTTCTCTCTGCGTCCTTGGCGTTCTTGGCGATTCGTTAAAAAAATTCACTTCAATAAGCAGTTTTAGCCTTAACTGAACCGTATTGCATTTCTTAACTAGATACCAATACGCTTGGGTTAGCGCCAAAAACCTTGAAATGTGGAGGTTGGGTTGAGGAATGAAACCCAATATTTCGGGGCTTTGTTGGGTTGCGGTTTGCTTAACCCAACCTACAATTTTCCACAAAGCCAAACATATTGAACTAGATACAACAGCTTAAGAGCATTGCCACTGGGACACTTCTGATCAATTTCCCACTTTTGAACTGTTGATAGACTTGTATTGAAAATAGCAGTAAATACTGCCTGACTGATAAAAGATTTTGAAGTAAACCTAATCGTAACTTTTATTAAATTTCTGGTATTGTGCTGTAACTTTATCGGACACAATCAAGCCAGATAAAAATATCAATGTGAAAATGTGGTTTTAACTACGCTATTCCATCAAATTAGTAAGATAAACTTGCCGTATGTATGTCATCAAAGTACTTAGCTTAATCTAGTAATCAAAAAGGCATAGGCAATGAGTAAAGAACCAGTCAAAGTAATATTATGGGAAGAAAATCAAAAAGATTTTCTCAAAAAATTCTACGATCTTCAATTTACTCCCAGAGTAGGAGAGGAAGTTTACCTAAAAAAGGAAAGATGGAAAGTAACTAGAGTTGAGCATGACGTAGAAATCAGTGAGATTAATGTCTACATGGAATTAATCAAAAAAGCCAAGCAGGATAAATCATCTAATTCATAAATACAAGTAAATACACTCAACTATAGCAATCCTATTTGATTTCTGAGAATTGCAGCCCGCAGATACCCGACTTCGTAAAAGTTGTCGGGGATCTTGTTTATGTGCGTTTGATTCAGGTTTTAAATCTTTATGCACGCGATGTCTACGACGGGCATAGCTGCGGCACCACAATATTTGCAGCTAAGTGGTGGCGATCGCACCCAATCTTGTCTATGACGATACACTATAAAAGTAAAGAAATGTAAATAAATCAAATTTTGCAACTGTGGAAAACATCACATTGGGGCAAAATGGCCCATCTGTTACGCCCTTGTGCATAGGCACTTGGGCTTGGGGTGATAAACTGTTTTGGAATTATGGCGATCGCTATGGCCCAGAACAGTTACAAGAAGCCTTTATAGCAGCCTTAGAAGCTGGTGTTACCTTCTTTGATACTGCCGAAATCTACGGAATGGGAAAGAGCGAGAAATTTTTAGGGCAATTTCTGCAACAGACACAACAACCTGTGCAAATAGCCACAAAATTTGGCCCTGTACCGTGGCGATTTACAGCCCAATCCGTCTCTGATGCTTTAACAGAAAGTCTCAAACGGCTACAACTTGAACAAATTGCCCTGTATCAAGTGCATTGGCCTTTTGCCTTCTTTTTAAGTCAAGAAACTTTGATGAATGCTCTAGCGGATGAAGTGAAGCGAGGCAGAATTGCCGCAGTCGGTGTGAGCAATTACTCAGCAGAGCAAATGCGGGACGCCCATCAAATATTGGCGGCCCGAGGAGTGCCTTTGGCTGTGAACCAAGTCCGCTATTCTTTACTGACTCGTCAAGTTGAAAGCAAAGGTATTATCGCAACAGCCCGTGAGTTGGGTGTGACTATTTTAGCTTATAGCCCTCTAGCACAGGGATTACTCACAGGCAAGTATAGTATTGATAGTACTGAAACTCTTACTGGTGCGAGGAAAGTAGACCCGCGATTTAAGAAAGAAGGTTTGCAAAAAATTTCCCCAGTTATATCTTTGCTACGCAAGTTCGGAGAAAAATATGATCGCACTCCTGCCCAAGTTGCTCTCAACTGGTTAATTGCTCAGGGAAACGTTATTCCCATTGCTGGGGTGAAGACAGCTGAACAAGTACGGCAGAATGCTGGTGCTTTGGGCTGGAGATTGAGCGACGATGAAATTGGAGAATTAGAACAAGTTAGTCGTCCTTGGCTGTAGTATTTTTGAATCGTCTAAAAAAGCCAAAAAGTCAAGAGTCTAAAGTCAAAATCTTAACTCTTGACTCTTAACTCTCAACTCTCAACTTTACTAACTTTTAAATTTGGATTTTGGATTAAAGGAAAAATCTAAAATCCAAAATTAATTAACTCTAGACTAAGAAGCTGACTCTCTAGCTGTAGGTGAACCTATCTTTTTACTAGGAGATGCAGAAGAATCCTGTCCACTTGTCCGTAGTTTGGGCTTGGGAGAAGAATGTCTTTCTTCACCATTACTGCTATCTGATTTCCACGCAGTACGGGGGCGATCGCTAGAAGATTCACGACGCTTACCAAGTCTTGGTTTGGGAGCGGAGGACTCCTCTTGGGGAATTTCCACGTCTGAACTCAACCAAGCGGGACGAGTTTGATCATAAGCAATTTGCAGTGCAGCTGCGGCAATCGCTTGAGCATCGTACTCTTCAATCAGTTCGCTGACAATCGGCAAGAATGAAGCTAAACGCTCTCCTGTCAAAGCTTCTCGCACCTGTTCTTGCAATTTCATAATATGTCTTGCTTCAATCTGGGCGCGTGTGGGAATTGATAGCAATTGCCAACTTTGGCGGTTATGACGTTCAAATGTCTGCTGCTTGCGCCGCTCAAATGGTTGTACTAAAGAAATTGCTGTTCCTTCTTTACCAGCACGACCAGTACGACCAATGCGATGGACGTAGGTTTCTACGCTATCGGGTAAGTCGTAGTTGATCACATGGGAGAGTTGATCGACATCTAAGCCTCGTGCGGCAATATCAGTTGCTACCACCCAGCGAACTTGACGGTTACGGAATCGGCTCAATAACCGTTCCCGCGCTTGTTGTGACAAGTCACCGTGGTATTCATCGACACTATGACCAGCCCCTTGTAATTGACTGGTAAGTTCTGCGGCTGTGCGTCTGGTGCGAACAAAGATTAGAGCTGTTTCTGGATCTTCCATTTCCAGAATTGGCTGTAAAGCTTTGGCTTTTGTCCAATGGCGGGGAATCAAGTAAGCTACTTGATTGATTTTGTTGGGAGCAGCTTTCGGTTGCTCAACGGTGACAGTTGCAGGCGATCGCAAGAACTTGTTTACCAACATCCGAATTGATGGTGGCATTGTTGCCGAGAATAAAGCTGTTTGGCGATCTACGGGCGCTTGAGAGAGGATTTTTATGACATCATCAATAAAGCCCATGCTCAACATTTCATCGGCTTCATCCAACACAAACCATTTCACTTGATCCAGCTTTAAACAGCCTCGATCGAGCAAATCGATCACCCGTCCTGGAGTGCCCACAACCATGTGAACGCCACGTTTGAGTTGTAACATTTGGCGGTCAATTGATTGACCACCGTAGATTGCTAACACCCGCAATCCTTCATTACCGATGAATTGCGTGATCGCATCGTGAACTTGCATCGCTAATTCACGAGTTGGTGTTAAAACTATGGCTTGCACAGCTTTTTGATTAACATCCAGCCGCTCTAGAATTGGCAATGAAAATGCTGCCGTTTTACCTGTTCCAGTTTGAGATTGACCTACTACATCACGACCTGCAAGCAATTGGGGAATTGCTTGCACTTGAATGTTGGTTGGTTCGGTAAAACCAATTTTTTCTAGTTGTTCGACACGTTCTTGGGAAATGCCTAATTCTTGAAATGAAAGAGTCATTAATTCGTCCTAAATTTTATGTAAGGATTTTGGATTAGTCATTAGTCATTAGTCATTGGCTATTAGAGTGAGCCAAGGGCGGGCTAAGTCCGCCAAAGTTTCAGGTAAACCCTCATGAAAACTGCTATTAATGCAGCATTGACCTTAATATAAGGATGAATTTGTAAGGGTCATTTAACAAAGCACAAAGGACAAATGACGATTTAGTTATTGACTACTTGACCATAGAGGTCGTATGTATCAGCGTGGTGAATCGCTATTGGCACGATGGTTCCTAATTTTGCCTGGCCTTTGACATACACCAGACCATCAACCTCTGGGGAAAATCTACCTGAACGACCGATTAATTCACCACTTTCAGGATTTTCTTGCTCAATCAGGACATCGACGATTTTGCCTACTTCCTGTTGATTTTTCTTTTGAGAAATCGGTTGCTGGAGTTCCATCAGTTGGTATCGGCGATCATCCATCACTTCTTGAGGCAACTGATTTGGCAACTTGTAAGCTGGAGTTCCTTCCTCAGAGGAAAAGGTAAAGACACCAACATGATCGAATTCATGGCGTTGAACGAACTCTAGTAGATGCTCAAAATGCTCGCTTGTTTCTCCTGGGAAACCAACAATAAATGTTGTCCGCAGTACGGCTGTTGGTAGCGCCGTTTTGATGCGATCTATAATCCCATCATTTACTCGTCCTTGCCAAGGACGGTTCATGGCGCGGAGAATATCTGGATGAGAATGTTGCAAAGGCAAATCCAGATAAGGCAATACGTTTGGCGTTTCTTGGATGGCCGCTATCACATCTGGGGTCAGTCCTGTGGGATAAGCATAGTGCATTCTAATCCACGGTATATCTACTTTCCCCAAAGCGCGAAGTAATTCGGCTAATTTTGGCTTACCGTAAATATCTAGACCGTAATTAGTGGTGATTTGGGAAATTAAAATAATTTCCTTTACCCCTTGACTAACTAACTGTTCGGCTTCGGCGACTATTGATTCAATAGTACGCGATCGCTGGTTCCCTCGAAGATGAGGAATGATACAAAATGCACAGCGATAATCACATCCTTCCGCAACGCGTAGATAAGCTACGCCCTCGGTTGTAGTGCGATAGCGCGGTGTAGTTTCGTCAGCGATGTAGGTTGGTTCGATACTAACCTGTTTAACCCGTTCGCCAAGTTCAACACGCTCAATTACATTTACAATTTTGTGATAATCACCTGTACCAACCACCGCTACTGCTTCCGGCAACTCTTCCAAAAGTTGTTCTTGGAAATGTTGCGCCATACAACCAGTGATTACGATTTTTTTGTTTGCCTCTGCCAGTTCTACCAAAGTTCTGACAGATTCTTGCCGGGCTGCTTCAATAAAACTACAAGTATTAACAATAACGTAATCGGCTAATTCTTCATTTGTATCTACACCGTAGCCTGCTTCTACGAGCATTCCTAGCATGTGTTCTGTATCAATTCGGTTTTTCTCACAGCCCAGGTGAGAAATGGCAATTGTTGGCTTGTCACCCATATTTTGAAAAAATCTTCATTTTTTTTCTTCCTGTAATCAAACACTTTGGCGCAAATTAAGCTTTTTTGCTATCAGCATCCTTGTGAAAACAGCGCAGTGGCAAATATCCACTGTCAATAACTGTTCGTGTCACAACCCTATTAATAAATAAAAATAGAGGTCATGTTATGATATTTCTATCAATCTGTTCCCCAGGGTAAATTGAAGTGTCTTTGGGTACATTTGACACTTGTAATCTTTTTTAACAATTCGCCTATTGGTATTTTACATTACCACAGCGTGTGCGTTGTTAATCTACCCATCGGGAAGCCGCCCAAGGGGCTTGTTGTGAGAAGTCGCTACCCTCCGGGAAATCGACGAAAGCGACTACGCTTATAAAGCAGTAATGCTAGCCTGGCGATTGGCAAGTCCTACGACTGGGCGCGGACAAGACGCCTAAACCACGGAAAGCTGCCTTGCGTCTAATGAGTGGCAAACTCCTCTTGTAGCCAAGTTTTATCTTAACATATCTTATGGGAGGTTGGAGGCCAATTTCCATCTTAGGAAGGAGGCAATAAACCGACTATCATAAAACACATTTGACTAGTTAATGAAAAGTCAAGAGTCAAGGGTCATACAGTCAATAGTCAAACTAAATTCTAGACTCTGGACTCCGCGAGGCGGATTAAAGACGTGGACTTATATCAATTATTTAAAACTCGCTCACCGATTATTGGCGTGGTTCACCTGCTACCACTGCCAGCCTCACCTCGTTGGGGAGGTAGCCTAAAAGCAGTGATTGACCGTGCCGAACAAGAAGCTGTGGCCCTAGCAAGTGGAGGGGTTGACGGGCTGATTGTGGAGAATTTTTTCGACGCGCCGTTTACCAAAAACCAAGTCGATCCGGTGGTTGTAAGTGCCATGACTATTGTGGTGCAACGGATACAAAATTTGGTGACTTTGCCTGTAGGCTTAAATGTTTTGCGAAACGACGCCAAAAGTGCAATGGCGATCGCTAGCTGTGTACAGGCGCAATTCATCCGCGTCAACGTTCTCACGGGAGTGATGGCAACCGATCAAGGATTAATTGAGGGAGAAGCCCATCAATTACTCCGGTATCGACGGGAGTTAGGCTGTGATGTTAAAATCCTGGCCGATGTGTTGGTGAAACACGCCCGTCCTTTGAGTTCTCCAAATCTCACAGTCGCCGTGAAAGACACCATCGAAAGGGGTTTAGCAGACGGAGTGATTTTATCTGGTTGGGCCACTGGTAGTCCACCTAACTTAGAAGATTTGGAACTAGCTTGTGGTGCAGCAGCTGGCACACCAGTGTTTATCGGTAGTGGAGCGAATTGGGAAAATATTGATACATTGATGCAAGCAGCAGATGGTGTCATAGTTTCCAGTTCTTTAAAACGTCACGGACGTATAGAGCAACCAATTGACCCAATTCGTGTCAGTCAATTTGTTGAAGCTGCACGTCGCAATTGGAACTCCAAAAATGAAAGCAAATCAACAGAGCAAGTAAAGTTACATTCTTAGGGAGTGGGGAGTAGGGAGTAAGGGGAGCAAGCGAATAATTAATTATTATTCCCCATTCTCCATTACCCCTTATCCCCATTCCCCATTCCCCATTACCCCTTATCCCCAGAGGGGACCCCACCATCCCCATTCCCCAATATTTATGATTCGCCGTCGTTCTACTCCTTGGATTCATAAATGGTCACGTCCATTGATTGCCGCGATCGCTGGATGTGGTGCTTTGATAACTGGTTATCTGACCATAGAAAAGTTAACAGGAGGTAGTGCAGCTTGTGTGGCACAGGCTGGTGTCAAGGGCTGTAATGATGTACTTTCCAGCCCTTGGGCAACGGTTTTTGGTCAGCCATTAGCTTTGTTTGGGTTTTTGGCATACATCAGTATGATGATATTTGCTTTGGCTCCCTTGGCATTCAACTCAGGAGAAAAGAATAGCCGCAAACAATTGGAAAATTGGACATGGTTGCTGCTGCTAGCGGGTGCGATCGCAATGTCTGTCTTTAGCGGCTACTTAATGTACGTGTTAGCATCTCAAATCAAAGCCATTTGTCCTTACTGTATCGGTTCAGCTTTGTTCTCTGTGAGTCTTTTGGTACTAACGATTATCGGTCGAACTTGGGAAGATATTGGACAAATCTTCTTTACTGCCCTGATTGTGGGGATGGTGACGCTGATTGGCACTTTAGGCGTTTATTCTGGCGTGAATAAATCAGATGTTACACCTGAAATTCCAGGACAACCGACAAAAATTATCTTTAATTCCAAAGGAGATCCTAACCCAGCGTTTGGTTGGGAAGTTACTACTACCTCTGGTGAGGCAGAAATAGCCTTAGCACAGCACCTGGCGAAGGTAGGCGCGAAGGAATACACTGCTTACTGGTGTCCTCACTGCCATGAACAAAAGCTGCTTTTTGGTAAACAAGCCGAGGAAGTAATCAACAAGGATGTTAAGGTAGAGTGCGATCCTGGTGGACTTAAAGCTCAAACAGAACTGTGTAAAGCCGCAAAAATTGAAGGCTTCCCCACTTGGATTATCAATGGCAAAAGCTATAGCGGAGTCCAAAACTTAGAGGAACTAGCGAAAGTTTCTGGTTACACAGGCCCTCGTAACTTTAAATATTTTAAGTAATCGACCTAGTGTTACGGTGTAGTTCACACCCAGTCAACTGGATGAATACAGCAAAGTCTGTTTCCAGTTGGCTTTTTTGTTTTTGGTAATAGATAATAGGTGTTGTCCAATATCCATTGGTGTCAACTTAAGCTAGAAATAGCTAGGGACTTCAGATAAAAAATATCCGATCATTTATTGTAGAGTCGACGTCTCGCGCACCCAGTAACCAAAGACAGGTAAAAATTCAGCGCGATCGCTCAGTCAAACACTGCCCACCCCACAACTGAACTCATTTTCAACAATATTTATATTTAATTTGTGCTGATAGCCACAAAAGTCCCAGTTGCTGTTTGGTCAAATAATTAGCCAGTACATTATAACTACCACGATATCTTGAACAACTTTACTCCATTAGAAAATCTTAGAAACTTTTTTTAGCTCTTCCTTGAATTATATTAATCCAATAGTTAATAACTATAGCAAATAGAGAATATTTCTCCCCAGTAGTGTAATGGGAATGAATCAGCAGCTAGGCAAGCATTTTGTAAAGTTAATATTTAAACTGAAACAATCGCTTAGTAGAGAACACAGAGAATTGATTACTGCCGCCATTGTTGCATTTTGCGTCCTGCTTTTGCATTCCATTGGATTATTACAATCTTTGGAGTTTGCAGCTTTGGATCAATTTTTTCGCTTACGTCCAAATGAACCGCCAGAACAGCGTATTACCATCGTAGCAATTGATGAAGCCTATTTAAAGGAAGTAGGTTCCTGGCCGATTCCAGATGCGAATATTGCCCAGTTGTTAAAAAAATTGAACGTCCACAAGCCCCGTGCTATTGGCTTAGATATCTACCGAGATTTGCTAGTAGAACCTGGTAATCAAGAACTTCGTAATGCTTATAAGTTAATGCCCAATTTAATTGGTATTCAGTTACTGGCAAACGACAAAAACGTTAATGTTTTACCTCCACTGGGGCTAAATAAGGATCAAGTGGGCTTTAACAATGTGCTATATGATCTCGATGGTAAAGTACGTCGCAGTTTATTGTATTGGCACGTTAATAATCAGGTACACGAAAGTTTTGCTCTGAAGTTAGCTTTATTGTATTTAAAGTCAGAAAATATTACTCCCACCAAAGCAAAAAACAACCCTGAGTATTTGCAATTGGGCAAAGCAATATTTACTCGTTTTCAGGCTAATGATGGTGCCTATGTAGGAGCTGATGCTAGAGGCTACCAAATTTTGACTAATTTTCCCAAACCCAAATGTCAAAGTTCATCTGGAGAATGGTGTAGTTTTCGTCAGGTATCGATAAGAGATGTACTGGCAGATAAAGTTAAAGAAAACTTCATTAAAGATCGGATTATACTTATTGGCTCCACTGCACCCAGTCTCCAGGATTTTGTATTTATCCCCTATTCCAGCAGTTTAATGGGTACGGCAAAGCCTTTACCTGGTATTCAACTGCAAGCTTATTTTATTAGTGAGTTAATCTCAGCTGCTCTGCAAGGACGACCCTTACTTAAGGTCTGGCCAGACTTATTGGAAAACTTGTGGATTTTTATCTGGTCTTATCTGGGAACTGTTACGGCATGGCGGATACGACACGCAACTAAGAACCTCCTTAGCATCTTACTTTCTTGCTTGGTATTGACCGTGAGTGCGTACCTTGCTTTCTTATATGGTTGGTGGATACCGCTCATTCCCTCACTGTTAAGCTTTGGTAGTTCAGCTATGTGGATTACCAGTAATATTGCCCACATGCAAGAAGAGGGGAAACGTTCTAAAGAATTTTTGCATAATGTAATCAACACGATTCCCGATCCGATTTTTGTAAAAAATGAACAACACCAGTGGATTGTTTTAAATGAAGCGTATTGTCGATTTATCGGTTATCCGAATAAGTTGTTAATTGAAAAGTCAGATTATGACTTTTTCCCTAAACATGAAGCCGATGTGTTTCGACAGCAAGATGAGCTTGTGTTCAGGACTCAAAAACCCCAGGAACATGAAGAAGAATTTACTAATGCAGATGGCCAGACTCATAAAATTGCCACTAAGCGATCGCTCCATAAAGACTCAGCTGGCAATTTCTTTTTAGTTGGGGTCATCCGAGATATTACTCAGCGCAAGCTCATGGAAGAACAGCTAAAACTCACTGCTGCTGAACTATCTCGCTCTAACAAGGAACTAAAACTCAAAGAAGACCATTTGCGTCATTTAGCTTATCACGACCCGCTCACAGGTCTATCTAATCGCAAATTTTTTGCCGAACAACTTTGCGAATCGTTATGTTGGGCGCAACACAACAATTTGGTGTTAGGGCTGCTGTTTGTTGATTTAGATGGCTTTAAGCAGATCAATGATACTCTGGGGCACGAGGCGGGCGATCGCTTGCTAATGACTATCGCAGGGCGACTCAGCAACTCTTTACGTGCTAGTGATACAGTTTCTCGTTTGGGTGGCGATGAATTTACTGTGATTTTACGCGCAATTCCTAATGTTCAAATAGCTGCTAAAATCGCCACAAAAATTTTAACTAGTATTAGCAAGCCAATTATCTTGGACGGCTATCCAATCCGAGTCTCTGCCAGTATTGGTATTAGTATTTATCCATACAATAGTCAAGATAGTGAAACTTTAATGAAACAAGCAGATGCAGCAATGTATCGTGCCAAGCACCAGGGTAAAAATCGCTACGAATTTGCTTAATTACTCAATAGTCAGGTCTCCAGTTTTTTTCGTTTTAGTCACAATTTTTACCTTGAAATTAGGAATGACAAGTGGAGATACGTTTAAAGGACTATCTTGAAAAAGTATAGTGTATGTTCTGCAAAATGGTTTTTTCCTTAAAGACTCAACCTAAGAATATAGGTAAGACAGGGATCAATTATCAGATGTAATTAGCCAATTAATTTTGTAGCCATTTTTATAAAACTAAAAGATACTGTACTTATTCGGTTTATTACAATATTTCATAGTTGATAGTTTTGAAAATCCTTATATTACAGTAATTGCGTTACAATAGCTTTATATATATTTAATATAATTAAATTTTAAATATACACGTTCCTCAGTAATACTGAATATATTTCGGAAGCCTCAGTCAATAAAAACAGTATTTATACTTAAAAAAATTAAAATATTATTAATATATACTGTTTTAGACAAAAAGCTTACAGCAATTTATTAACATATCTAACTTTTGGCTGATGTGAAAATAGCATTTTTAAGAATATCACTTAAGTAGATAAACTATTTAATAACAGCAAATAAAGCTTAATTTACAAGCGTTGCTCATAGTTACTTGTATACCGCCAACAATAATTGAATTAATTTTATAAAGTTATTTTTTCACGAAACCCAGTAGATATACGGTAGAAAAGAAAAAACATTTTTGATTTAAAAAATAGTAAATTTACTGAAAGCCATGAAGACTAACTTCCGAATCAAAAAGTTTCTGATATTGTGTATAGGTGCTTACATTCTAATACCGAAAATTGCAGCCTTTACAGGTATGTTCAGTACTGCAAGCGCTAATACTTTTGAGGCTACTAGCAATAACATCTTAATTGCCCGCAAAGTCAATTCTGAAAACTTACAAGACACGTACATTCCACCAAATTATGGTGGCCCCGACAGTCAGCATGGTAGCGGCACTCGCTAATATGAATTTAATAATTTTGGATTTTAGATTGACCAGAAGAGGCAGGGGAACAAGCTCCGGTTTTCCCTGCGTGGAGTGAAAAACCGAACATGCACAAGCTCCGTCATGAAGGACGCTTATAAAAAGCATCCAAACTCTGTCCCGGTCTCCCCTTCTGAAAGAACTGCTCCTTTTCCTCTTGTTGACTCCATACCTGAGCTATTGTCATTAAGTTATGAGCTAAGAGCTACTTTCCACTCAAGTAGACTGAATTTCCCCTTTCAACAGCTAGTGATAATGACTTAAGAGCGTCACCCGTCCAAGCTGTTGCTGCTACAAAAAACGGGATTAAAAGCCTTTGCTAGAAAGCTGTTCGGGAAACTTCAATCAGGATAATAGTGGAGATTTCCACCAATGCTCTGTTTGTACAAGTGCGTGAACTTGCCAATTTGGGTCTGGCTGAGGATAATCTAAACGGTAGTGTCCACCTCGGCTTTCGGTTCTAAAAGCAGCACTTTTAAGAATTAAATCAGCTACATCTAATAAATTGCGGGTTTCTGCCCAAAGTCTCAATTGCCGTTCAACATCTGGGATGTCAAAACTAGCTGATTCTGTGGGACGTAAAGCAAGCAAGAATTGACTTAAAGGCAGGATTGCGAAATCTTGCTGCCAAGATTCAATAGTAGCGATCGCACTTTCTAACTTTGATTGCTCCCGACAAATACCAGCACTTTCCCAAACTAAACGTGGTAACTTCTCCCTGAGTGCTTCTAGCTGTGCTTGCTGGATATGCCACTCATTAGCATCAGCACTAAATTTCTGTAATGGTAATACTGGTGTTTCTGACGGTAGCCCAATATTTTCCAACTCAATTTTGTCCATTTGGGCCCCAAACACAATACATTCCAGTAGGGAATTACTGGCAAGGCGGTTTGCCCCATGCACCCCGGTACTAGCGGTTTCACCCACCGCATACAAACCGGGAACATTTGTGCGATTCATCAAATCCGCGACAATACCACCCATCCAGTAATGGGCAGCAGGGGCCACAGGAATTGGTTCATGGAAGACATCAACTCCCCAATGCTGACAAACTTTGATGATGTTGGGAAAGCGGTAACGAATCTTGTCGGCAGGTATGGGGCGCATATCCAACCAGACATGGGCAGTAGCTAAATCAACGGCAGTACGTTGTAAATGGCTGAAAATGGCTCTACTGACCACATCTCGAGGTGCGAGTTCACCCGCCGGGTGGTAGTCAAAGGCAAAACGCCGCCCTTCGTTATCGACAAGGTGTGCGCCCTCGCCGCGTACAGCTTCGCTAATGAGAAAGCGATCGGCACCAGGTTTAGTTAGGGCTGTGGGATGAAATTGTACAAATTCCAAATCGCGGAGGATCGCCCCAGCCCGATATGCGATCGCTACTCCATCACCTGTACTTACAGCCGGGTTAGTGGTTTGGGCAAATACCTGACCGCCACCACCAGTTGCCAATACTACAGCACTAGCCTTTACCCATGTGATTTTTCCTTGATAAAACAGACTGATTCCTTGAGTGCGACCAGTTTCCGGTTCAATCCACAAACTTAAAGCCAAAGCTTGCTGAATGATTTGAATATTTTGGCGACGTAATACTTGCGCCGCAAGGGTGGTAGTAACTTCCCTCCCTGTGGTGTCTGCGGCATGGAGAACGCGGTTGCGAGAATGGGCAGCTTCTAAAGTTAAAGCCAAGGCTTGACCATGACGGTCAAAAGCAACTCCCAAGTCAACTAGGGATTGAATACATTTAGGTGCAAGTTGGGCGAGAAATTCTACAGCAGTGCGATCGCATAGACCTGCACCCGCCCGGATCGTATCTTCAATGTGTAGCGTGGGAGAATCTTCCGGGGCAACTGCTGCGGCAATACCGCCTTGCGCCCAATCACTGGCGGATAAAGCAATAGTTTCTTTGGTAATCAAGCCGACTCGCAAGGAATTTGGTAGACACAACGCTGTGTATAGTCCAGCAGCACCAGCGCCGACTACTAAGACATCAAATTGGCTAGGAATATCTATCTGAGACAAGGTATGGGGGCTGGGGGTAGAGGGCAGGGGGACTCGGGACCCCCACGGAGTGTGGATTGGGGGAGAGGGGGCAGGGGGAGGCAAGGAAAAATTTTATTTTGTCTTCCTTGTACCCCTTGCCTTCCTTGTGCCCCCTTTATATGTAATAGAAGATTCCCACTCTCTAGAATTAGGAGTGGGATGCTATTTTGCTAGATTAACTGCTGCAAATTGCAGTTATCTGTAGATGCCGTTGTTAAAGCGATCGTCTCCCTCGTTAAAGGCAGGTTCTAGTTCTGTCACGGTGAACTTATCCAAGTTGGCTTGCAGGGTTTGTTTCTGGCGATCGCTCAATCCTGGAAGATCCAATACATCCTCTACATTTTTGTAGGGAGCATTTGTGATGATTTTCTTAGCCAAGGTGGGATAAAGCCCTGGATACTGTTGAAAAGCTCGGACGTTGGTATTGTTCAAATCAATTTTTTTACCAAATTCCGTTCCTAGCTTCGCATCTGCCCGATTCTGCCGCTCAATTGCCAGAATTGGGACTTGAGGAAATGCAAAACTGTTGAAACTAGCAGCTTGGGCTATCTGAGTTGTTCCCAGCCATCCCCAGCAACTAAGTAACAAGCTAAACACTGTTAATAAACGCGCCAATCCTTTCACGATTTTCTACCTCTTTCCATCAAACAGAAATAAAAGTTTTAAGCTAGCAGCAGTCATGAGTCATGAGTCATGAGTCATTAGCCAGAGTGCCAAGGACAAAAGACAAAGGACAAAGGACAAAACCTGATAGCTTAATCAACACAGCAGTCATCAGAAACTAATATACAGCGTATTAATATCCACAATATTTACCGTTACTGGGTTTGACTGTACTTTTGCCAAAAATTTTTATTGTGGTAACAGTGATTGATAGCTGCAATACAGTTCTATCCATGATCCTGAGCATTCCCAAATAGACGAAATCTTTTCGGGGTGGCTGATTTTAGCTTCCAACTATACATGAGATCGTTCGATGCCTAATACCGAAAACCCTAGCAGGATGAGTTGATAGCAATGAACTGTGATGTAATATTTCTTAACCTACTAATCATCTACAGCATCATTCTTGATGTACCGTAGACTGGACTGGAAAAAGTCTCGGATTTGATACTACACAATTTTTTAATATTTTCTAGGCTGCGATCGCAGCTAATAAAAATAGACTGTCTACCAAAATCGTGCTTAAAACTGCGCCGCTAAAGGCATACCAGTGTTTTTGCTTTCGGACTAAAGGCAAAACCCCGACTGTCAACAGGACTAAGGCCAAAACTATGGCCCAACTTTGTCCCCAAGGTGTTTGTACTCGTATCAGAGCATTTTGTAATATTTGCGGTACTACATCTGCATCTACTATCATAATTTGCCGCCAATAGGGCATCAAGTCTGCTATATAGAAATATACGTCGGTTAAAACTGTACCTAGTAAAGAACCTAAATAAAACCAGTTACCTACCTTGCCCCAATTCTTTGCCAAACACCAACAAGCAAAGGGTAATCCTATAGACTCTACTGGCAGATGCCATGCAGGTTCCCAACGTAACCAACCCCAGTAAATCGCTCCTGCTAACCAACTCCAGCTAAACCCTAAAAGCAAATCTCCCCATACATAAGTTGCAGGACGTGACATTAAGGTAAAACTTAGCCAAACCCAAAATGCTGTCAGGGCTAAACTTAGACTTGGTAGCGATCGCACTATTGGCGCTTCTACAAATACTGGTACTGTTACCAAAAACACCGCCGCCGCAAACACTAACCAAGTTTGTCGGGCAGAGATAGATAAGGGAAGAGAAGGAGAAAAGGAAAGTGTAGATTCCAATTCCCTGATACCCTTGTGCCCAGTAACAGTTAAATCTAACTCTGTATCAATAGAAGGGGTAGAAGCAGTGTAGGAGGACAATGTATTATTAATCAAAGTTTTTAATATTTGTTACTAAACTTTATTTTATTTAAGATATCACATTTTAAAATCCCCCCCTGGGGGATTGCCTGGGGCATTGTAATTATACTGAAATTTCGGGGAGCGCAGCCGCAAACCAAACAAAACATTCATTCTGCGCCAGACTAATTCACTCAAGTTACCTGATGTACAGAACATCTCTGTAGTTAGCATTTACAAAAAACTACACAGAGGCAGGAAGAGCAAATCAAAAAGGGATTCAACCCTCAATACTGTTCAGTTAAGCTTTTTTCTCTCCTCTTGCTTCCCATGCCTCGTCTACTCCCCTTATCTTACTCGGCTCATGTAATGGGTAAAAAGTCAATAGCATCAGTCCGCTAAATATTAAAGTTTGATGAATTGCCAAAATTTCGTTGACTTATTGATGTGGGTGTAAGAACATGGCCAGCGTCTTAGATGATGTTATTGATTTAGTAAAGTGGAATTTTCTCCAATATCAGGTGCAGTAAAAAGTATAGAAAATAACATCGCTATTAGCTAAGTAATGATGTCTAGAACAGGAAAAAGGTATTAATTGATGGAGTTTATTCAAGCTTTTATTTTGGGTATTGTTCAGGGTATTACAGAGTTTTTGCCAATCAGTAGCACTGCACATCTTCTGATTGTGACAAAAATATTTGGTTGGAAAGAACTAGGTTCTAAAGATTTTGTCGATGCAATTCAGTTTGGCAGCGTTATAGCAATTGTGGGCTATTTTTGGTCGCTGATTTATAGTATTGTCAAAGGTGGAATCGAAGCGCTAAAAGATAAAGACTGGCAACGTGAGGAGTGGAAAATTCTTGTCGGTATTGTAGTAGGAACAATGCCTGCCTTAATTTTCGGCTTTCTTTTGAAAGACATTCTGCCGGAAAGTGCATTAATTATTGCCATCATGTCAATCATCATGGCACTTTTATTAGCTTTGGCAGAGAAAATTGGCACTCGCAAGCGAGATTTTAATTCATTGCAGATTCGGGATGGTATTTTAGTTGGATTAGGACAAACACTTGCTTTGATCCCTGGTGTTTCTCGTTCTGGCTCAACGTTGACAACTGCTTTATTTTTAGGATTAGAACGCGATACAGCAGCGAAATTCTCATTTTTATTAGGATTTCCAACTCTTACCATTGCAACGCTGTATAAGAGTCTGAAAATATTCAAGTTATTTGAAGCTCATCAGTTGCCAGATAATATTGTTGGACTGTTGATTGTAGGGATTATTTCAACCTTGATTTTTTCCTACCTATCAATTGCATTTTTGATCAAATACTTAGCGACCAAAAACACTTTAGTTTTCGTTTGGTATAGATTGGCATTCGGCAGTGCTATTTTAGCTGCGATCGCAGCAGGATGGAAAGGATAATTCATAATAGTCATTAGTCGTTGGTCATTAGTCATTAGTTTAAAGCAAATGACTAATGTCCAATGCCCCATGATCAATGCCATATACCCAATGAGTACCATTAATCCTGCTCGAATTACCAAAGTTCTTCCAGACTCAATAGCCGCAGAGATTGGCTTTGAAGCTGGGGATGCGATCGTTGCTATCAATGGTACGCGTCCCCGCGATTTAATTGATTATCAGTTTTTGTGTGCTGATGAAGTTTTGGAACTAGAAGTTTTAGACGCTGCTGGTAAAACTCATAGCCTGGAAATAGAAAAAGATTACGATCAAGACTTAGGGCTAGAATTTGAAACTGCCCTATTTGATGGCTTAATTCAATGCAATAATCGCTGTCCGTTTTGCTTTATCGACCAACAGCCACCAGGTAAACGTACTAGCTTGTATCTAAAAGATGACGATTACCGTCTGAGCTTTTTGTACGGTTCTTATCTTACCCTAACTAATTTGCCAGAAAGAGAATGGCAACGGATTGAGCAAATGCGCTTGTCTCCGTTGTATGTTTCTGTTCATGCTAGCGAGCCGGAAGTTAGAATTAGACTGCTAAAAAATCCGCGTGCAGGACAAATCTTGCAACAACTTAAGTGGTTTCAAGAAAGGCGACTACAAATTCATGCTCAAGTAGTTGTTTGTCCTGGTATAAATGATGGCAAACATCTAGAACAAACTCTCAAAGATTTAGCGTCTTTTCATACTGGTGAAGTAGCTGCGGTGGCATCGGTGGCAGTTGTACCAGTTGGGTTGACACGGTTTCGGCCTCCAGAAGACGAACTCATACCTGTAACTAGGGAAAAAGCAAAAGAAGTGATTTCCCAAGTGCGAATGCTCTCGCGGCAATTTCGCCAAAAACTCGGTTCTAGCGTTGTTTGGTTGGCCGATGAGTGGTTTTTGATAGCAGGTGAGGAATTACCCAGCGAATCTGAATATGAAGAATATCCCCAAATTGATAATGGAGTTGGTTCAATTCAATTATTTATCAAGCAATTTGCCACCGTTGCAGCAGAATTACTACCGCCAAAAGTATATCCTCAAAGAAAATTAACTTGGATAGTAGGCAACGCCGTAGAAAAAGCATTTCAACCCATTTTGAAACGCTTAAATTCTATTGAGGGTTTAGAAGTGAATATGCGTGCTTTATGTAGTGATTATTGGGGACAAGCTATCAGTGTAACCGGATTATTAACTGGTCATGATTTGCTTTTAAATCTAAAAGGGCAAGATTTAGGTGATGGTATTTTGCTACCGAATGTCATGTTAAAAAATGGGGAGCTAGTGTTTTTAGATGATATGAGTGTTGAAGAATTAACTGAGAAACTAAATACAAAAATTTTTCCAGTAGCAGGAGTTGAAGATTTAATCAAAACATGCATTTTCGATATTGCTTAAGTTTAGTTGTCAAAGATCAGTCGTTTTTCGGAGGTAATTTATTGTCAAGCTAGATGATAAAGAAGAAGTAATGCCTTATAACTAATTCGTTTAGGAGCCAATAGTGAAGAATCAGGAAAAATATCATAAAAAGGCAAACTCACAAATACAAAAAGCCGGATTCTTCATTTTAAGTTTTAATTTTTTAATTTTTAATAGTTTTAATTCTTTGCCAGTAATGGCGGCAACTGAAGAACCTGTATTGAGCGTAGTGCATAGCCAAGAAAATGCAAATCAATGGAGAGGCATAACTGACCGCTTACAGACAATAGGGGTGAAATATTGTGTAATTCCTTTAGCTGATGTCAGGAGTGGGGCAGATTGGGGCGATCGCCGGGTATTATTTTTGCCGAATGTCGAGACATTAACACCAACCCAAGCGATCGCTCTCGAAGAATGGATGAGTAAGGGAGGGCGTTTGATTGCCAGTGGCCCTGTAGGTAGTCTGTCAGCGCCGGGAGTGCGCCAATTATTGCGATCGCTGTTGGGAGGTTATTGGGGATTCAGCCTCAGTGACACAGAACAGATCAAACCCACAAAAACCAATATTTCAAAATGGGCAAATCAAACTGAACTCTTTGGCAAAGTGCATGGCGGCGTTGTGATTCCTAATGATATGAGCAGTGAATCTCCTGCTGTTTGGAATTCCAAAGATAATCCAGCCGCAGTAGTAACAACTGAGCGTTCCACCTTTATGGGCTGGCGCTGGGGAACAGACACAGCAACAGATGCGACGTTAGATAATGCCTGGTTGAAAGCTACTCTCAATCGCTATTTGACAGCGCCACCGCCATCGAATCGCATGAAAAAAGTAGCAGGAGGTTCCCCAAACTGCAGGGCAACAGTGGCGGCTGTGACGAGGGTGCAGGGCGAAACAATTCAAAATTCAAAATTCAAAATTCAAAATTACTCCCCCTCATCCCCCTCATTCCCTCCTCCTAAAATTGCCACTGCTCCCATACCTAAACCGCTTCCTACAGTCAAACCCCCAAGTTCTCAAGAGGCTATTGACCAATTAGAACAAGCGGTGCGTCTGGATGTTGCACCCAACTCCAATGATCCGATTGACAACAACCAAGCGATCGCTCTCCAGCAAGAGCTAGAAAATCTGATCGGTCGGGTGGAAAGCGCTAATTTAGCAGTGTCAGCCGATGCGGCTAATGTTGGTGAAGTTACATCTGAAGCTAAACAGTCCTCTAGGCATCTGGACACCTACAGTTCCCAATCTCTCAAAGAGCAACCTACGCAATTGGCCTCAACTAAACTGGGGGCGCTAGGCATGAGTAAAGAGCAAGCCTTGGCACAGGTAAAGGTCATTGCCAAAAACTTACCCCTATTGATTGCCCAAAAAAACTATGCTCTAGCTCGTCAGCAGTGGCTGAAAGCTAAAACGACTTTGTGGCAGCAGTTTCCTGTTGACCAAAGAGTAGCTCAACCAGAAATTCGGGCAGTTTGGTTAGATCGGGGGACAATTGTTCGTGCTGGTAGCAAGGCGGGACTAGTCCAGATTTTTGATCGCCTAGCTCAAGCTGGGATTAATACTGTCTTTTTTGAAACTGTTAATGCTGGCTACACCATTTATCCGAGCCAAGTTGCAAAAGAGCAAAACCCACTAATTCGTGGGTGGAACCCACTGGAAGATGCAGTGAAATTAGCCCATGAGCGAGACATGGAATTACATGCTTGGGTTTGGACTTTTGCTGCCGGTAACCAACGTCACAATGAAATTCTCAACCTTAATCGTGATTATCCAGGGCCAGTGCTGGCGGCTCATCCCGATTGGGCAAACTACGATAATCTTGGCAACATGATTCCCGTTGGTCAAACTAAGCCATTCTTCGATCCAGCTAACCCCGAAGTGCGTAAGTATTTGCTCAAGCTATATGAGGAAATTGTCACTCGCTATAACGTAGATGGTCTACAGCTAGACTACATTCGCTATCCTTTCCAAGACCCATCAGCAGGTCGAACCTATGGCTATGGCAAAGCTGCAAGAGCGCAATTTCAGCAACTTACTAGTGTAGATCCAATAAATATTTCCCCTAGTCAACCAGACTTATGGCAAAAGTGGACGACATTTCGCACCCAGCAGGTTGATAGCTTTGTTGCTCAATTATCACAGCAGTTGAGACAAAAACGACCGAATTTGATTTTATCGGTTGCAGTATTTCCTTTGCCAGAACTAGAGCGGATTCAAAAAATTCAACAAAACTGGGAAACTTGGGCAAGGCAGGGGGATGTAGACTTAATTGTTCCCATGACTTATGCTCTGGATACTCCTCGCTTCCAACGACTGGCCCAACCCTGGATCGCCTCTAAACAATTGGGATCTACCTTGTTAGTACCGGGAATTCGCTTACTTTCTTTGCCAACAATTGGGGCATTCGATCAACTCCAGTTGGTAAGGGACTTGCCAGTTAGTGGTTATGCCCTCTTTGCCGCAGAGAATTTTAATAACGATCTCCAAAAACTCTTTAGTAGCACCCAAGGTAGGGTTCAATCTACAACAAATGAACCCATTCCTCACCGCCAGCCTTTTCAAACTGCCGCCATTCGTTACACCGCACTGCAACGAGAATGGAAATTTGTTTTCCAAAATGACCAACTACAAAGACCGGCTCAGACAATATCAGATTTTAACAACCAGGCAGAAGTTCTACGCAGTGCTTTAAATCAGCTTGCCGCTTCCCCAAATCCTAGCAAGTTACTAGTGGCGAAAGCCTCTCTAACTCGGTTTCAATCTCAATTTCGGGTATTGATGAGCCAAGAGCTTAAGTCAAATTCCTATCAAGTCAAAGTTTGGGAAAATCGGCTTGTAACTATAGAAAGGCTATTACGTTACGGCGAACGGCGCTTGCGTCTTTAGTCAAGGGGGAAGGTGGCAGGGAGCAGGGGAGAAGAGTTTTCCCCTCTGCCCAATACCAATACTCAATTTCCAACTAGCTAGATATTAGCTACTTTGTAATTCTTAACACACTTTTTGTAGTATCTATAACCTAAATATTATTATTTGTTTGGTGTCAAAATATTGGAAAATACTTAATTAAGAAGTTTTAAATAACTATTTTTTTATAATAGCTATTATATAAATATATACAAGCGTTATCTCAGCTTCTAAGGCTAGTAAGCTTAGAGACAATAATTGACCCTTCGCTATAGATGCTTGTGCCTTAAATAGCAGGATTAGATGCGATCGCACTGATGGAAACATAGGGCAAGAATATTTAAGCTATTCAGCTATGCAGATAGCAAAGCGCTCTACAAAAGATGATATGGTAATGATTGTAGCTTCAGAAACTAGCTTGAAAACAGCCACTTTTTTTGATGTTATGTATACCTTGATATAACCTTAAATATGTAATATTTTTTAACAGAAATCAGTGTTAATACTAATAGTATAGTAGTTGGATCTATTGCCAGTTGTAAATAACCAAGGTCACATTATCATTTTCATCATGGCTGAAAGTCTCTGTCAAGAACTAGCAGAAAAAACAGAGAAAACTAGAGCTAACACTAGTATTGGTTCCTTTAAGGTAGAAAGTCAAATTCTCGTTGACAGCCAAGTACTGAAGTACAAATGGTTACTAGTAAGCGTTATAGTACTTAAACATACAACAGGCGAACCTGCTCGCCTCATTGGAGTTTCTGTGGATATTACCTCCTGTGTACAGGCAGAAATCTCATTTCGTGAGAGTGAAAGACAATTTTGCCCCATCTTCAACAGTTTCTTCCAATTTATCGGGTTGCTGATAATAAAGGATATGGTGCTTGAAGTTAAGCAGACAGCGCTCCACTTGGGAGAACTACAGCCACAAGATGTAGTTGAGTGTCCATATTGGGAGATATGGTGGACGCTACTTGTCAACCAAGAACATCTGCAATATTTACTCTCCTCCAGCCCAGCAGTAATTTACACCTGCAAGATTTATGCAGTTGGTAGCACATTTATTAGGGAAAATATTGTCGCTAGGAGCTATCAAGTGCGGGAAATGCTCAAAAAACCTAACTTTTGGGCTAGTAAACTTCATTCGTTGTTAGATTTTTTTCTTGCACCATTAATATTAGGTATCAGATTAGAAATAAAGTTTTTAAAAATGGGATATATACCTATTTAGGTTAAATTGCGATAAATATATGGATAGCAGTACAGTTTTTTGTCATTTTTGCATAACAAATAAAATATAAATTGAGGTAATTTATGCCCAAAATTTTAATAATAGAAGATGAAGAAGCTGTTCGTGAAAACATTTTGGATTTGTTAAAAGCTGAAAATTTTGAAACTATTGCTGCGGCTAATGGCAGAATCGGATTACATTTGGCTATCTCCGAAGTTCCCGATTTAATTCTCTGTGATATGATGATGCCACAACTTGACGGTTATGGTGTACTAACAGCGTTACGTCAAGATCCATCAACGGTAACAATTCCCTTCATTTTTCTCACTGCAAAATCTGCAAAATCTGACTTCCGCCAAGGTATGAATATGGGCGCTGATGACTATATAACTAAACCTTTTACTCGGGCTGAGTTATTAAGTGCCATTATGAACAGATTGGAAAAGCATGCTACTTTAAAAAGGTATTTATCTCCTAAAGCTGTAATTAATAACTTGTCTCCAAAGATGCAGCTATTAGAAATAAGTTTACACCGCGCTATCAAACAACATAATTTTGAAGAGTTTGAAATTCATTATCAACCAATAGTCGATATCGCTTCTGGAAAAATAGTAGCAGCTGAAAGTTTGTTGCGCTGGCAAAGTCCGGAGGTGGGACTGATTTACCCGACAGAATTTATTCCGTTAGCAGAGTCTACAGGCTTAATTGTTCCACTTGGAAAATGGGTATTAGAAAAGGTCTGTCAACAAATAAAAATATGGCGTGATTTTGGAATATATCCCTTAGTCCTTGCTGTAAATTTATCAGTAATTGAATTCAATCAGCCAGGTTTTATTGAGAAAATAGTCAAATTTATAGATGTTAATGGTTTAAAACCACATTATTTAGAACTAGAACTTACTGAAAGTATGATTATGCAAGATGTAAATAGTGCGATCGCAACTATGAGCAAATTGCAATCGTTGGGTGTAAAAATTGCGATCGATGATTTTGGTACAGGCTACTCTTCTTTAATTTATCTAAAAAACTTACCAATTAATACATTAAAAATAGACCGTTATTTTATTCATAATGTTGCAAATGATCCACAGAAATCAGCTATTACTAAAGCATTAATTCAAATGGCTCACAATCTCAATCTAGATGTAGTTGCTGAAGGTGTAGAAACAGAAGCAGAACTGGCTTTTTTACGTCAACACAATTGTGATTCTATGCAAGGCTTTCTATTTAGTCGTCCATTGCCAGCTCCAGAATTTGAAAAAATTTTATTGGCTAATAAATGATTATATATATAGATGAATATTGGGAACTAGAAATGGTAAAGTAAATGATTTTCTCATTACCCAGTAACTGAATTTAGAAAAATCGGACTTTAGACTGGCGACAATTATTAAGTCTCAAGTCTAAAGTAAAAAAATTGTGTCATAGTCTCTACCATCATGAAAGTCCCTGCGCGTTTGTTGCTGCCAGTTTTTTTGCTGACCTTAGTAGCAGCCTGTAACCAGACTCGCGCTTCCTCAGACAATTCCATACCACAAACATCTGTACCTTCTGCTCAACTGACACAGAATTCTACACAATCAAAAGATATCGTTCGAACTGAAACACTTTCACCCACACGCATCCGCATAAATCTGAAGAATTTACCAGCACCCTTCGCAACAGAAAGTGCCTCTAAGCGACCTGAAGTTGTGCCCATTCCGGAAAACCCAGTGCTGCGCGTACCACCAGGCTTCACAGTTAACGTCTTTGCAGAAGGTTTAGATGCCCCACGCTGGCTAGCTTTAACTCCCAGTGGTGATGTCCTGGTGACTGAAACCGGGCAAAACCGCATTCGTCTGTTAAGTGACAGCAATGGTGATGGCGTAGCTGATGTTCGAGAAACCTTTGCTAGTAGGGACAACGGACTTAATAGACCTTTTGGTATGGCTTTTGCAGGTAATTCCTTTTTTCTGGGGAACACAGATGCTGTACTACGTTTTCCTTATAAGAAAGGTCAAAATAAAATTACAGACAAGGGAGAAAAGATTGCCGACTTGCCTTCTCAAGGTTATAACAACCATTGGACGCGCAATGTTGTTGTCTCGCCCGATGGCAATAAATTATATGTTTCAGTTGGTTCAGGAACCAATGTCGATGAAGAACGCTTACCACGGGCTTCAGTACAGGTGATGAATTTGGATGGTTTGCAGCAGCAAACTTTTGCTTCCGGCTTACGTAATCCTGTTGGTTTAGACTTTCATCCTGTAACTAAGGAACTTTATGCCACTGTCAACGAACGCGATGGAATCGGTGATGATTTGGTTCCAGATTATCTGACACGCGTTAAACAGGGAGCATTTTACGGCTGGCCTTATGCTTATCTGACACCAAATAACCTAGATCCGCGCCAAAAGACGGATGACAAAAGTAAACGTCCCGACTTAGCAGCCCGTACCCAAACGCCAGATGTCCTGTTTCAGGCACACTCAGCAGCATTGGGTTTGCAGTTTTATGATGGTAAAACGTTTCCAGAAAAATACCGGAACGGTGCTTTTGTAGCTTTTCGTGGTTCTTGGAACCGCGATCACGGTACTGGTTATAAAATTGTGTTTGTTCCCTTCGATGCTAAAGGGCGATCGCTTGGCTACTACGAAGACTTTCTTACAGGATTTTTGCTAAATCCTTCTGTACCAACCACTTGGGGAAGACCTGTAGGTTTACTCGTGTTACCAGATGGTAGTTTACTACTAACAGAAGAAGCTAATAATCGAATTTATCGGATTCAGTATAAAGGGGGTTAGGCAATTCACGCATTTAAACATTTAAAAATTCACGGATAGGATCTGTTGCCTAGAGTAAAGTTAGAGCAGTTGTCATTAATAAAAATGTTGTGGCTGCATCCCTCTATCGAGGTTTATCCTATTTAGGGTAAATTACTAAAAAATACTAATACTCATCTGGTTGAGAAATTAATTATGACTCCTAATGAAAATAATACTCAGTCAAATATCAACGAATTGTCTCCACATTCAGGTACACGATACTGGGGTGAAGTAGAAGTGATTGAGGAGGGAGAAACTTATAGAATTAGTCGTCTTGAAATTAAGCCCAGACACGGAATTAAACCACAAATTCATTATCATCGTAATGAACATTGGGTTGTAGTCTCTGGTGTAGCAAAGGTGACTTGTGGAGAAAAAGAAATATTACTGAATCGAAACGAATCAACTTATGTTCCCGCAGCTACCCTACATAAGGTTGAAAATCCTGGACAGATTCCGCTAGTTCTTTTGGAAATTCAAAATGGTGAATATTTGGGCGAAGATGATACGGAACGCCCTTATGATTTAAATTTGATTAAACCTGTAGCTGATAGTCAGTAAGGGCTGGAGATGAGGGGAGGAAGAATTTGAAATTTTGGATTTTGGATTAAATCTCAATCTCAAATCCAAAATCTAAAATCAAAACCATCCTTCTTGTTCCAGGGTTTCAATCAGCTGTAAACCACGGGGATCACCCACTCCTAACAATGAGGCTTTAGCATCTGCCCGAACTCCTAAATCTTGGTCTTCGGCAAAGGCTTGAATTAAAGCGTCGATGGCTGTAGCATAGACTACATTAGAAGGCAGTTCGCGGCACAGTTGACCAATTGCCCATGCACTATTACTCCGCACTGCTTCCACAGGATCTTTGACTAAGGCTTCAATTAATGGTGGTATTGCCCCTATAACAGCTTCATAACCCACATCTGCCATTTGTGCTAGGGCGCTAGCAGCCCACAAACGGACTGCGGAAATGTCAGTTCTGAGGGCATCTGCTAGGGGCGGTAAACAACGGCGATCGCGACAGTTTCCTAAAGCCCAAACAACACCTTTACGCACATAGCCGTTCCAATCACTGTTTAATTGAGCAATTAACGGACTCACTGCCTCTGAACTAGGATTGCGTCCAAGGCCATAGGCTGCACTCACCCGCACTAAGGGACAGGTATCGCTTAATAGGCGAATCAAATGAGGGGTAGCACGCGCATCTTCTATATCACAAAAAGCACGCGCTGCTAACATTCTTTGCTGTGGCTGGGGATTTTCCAGCAGTGCTAGCATCACTTCTGGATCTGGTTTTGCCACAACTGATTCGTCAGTTAGCGGCTCTATTTTATCTAGGGGGCTTTCTAGCTCCTCCTCAATATCGAGTAGGCTGAGATCGTCTTCGTCATACATAATTTCATTTCAATCCCTTTTCGGGATTAACACAAATCCCCCGCGCCAATAAGTTAAAGCTTTATAAGTATTAGTTGCGTAATTATACACTTTCCTTTCTCCTCGTCGAGTTTTATCCAAACGAGTAACGCCCTAACTCAGACGCTTAAGTATTTTACTGCGATCCTATAATTTATTTTTCTGCACTCAGGAATTTTACCATCCACAGGGATTGGGTTTGATAACCTAACTGATTGTAAAGATTTAATGCGGGTTTGTTCGATTGAAAAACTTGCAATCCAATCTGGCGATCGCCTCTTTGAATAGCCCAATTTTCCACATATCGCATCAACGCTCTACCAATACCCCGTCGCCGATGTTCTGGTACAACGTAGAGGATAAAGATATGAGCATGACGCTTCCCATTTACTTGATCTATGGAATTGCCCACCCAGAGGCAGGCTATAGGTGGATGGGCATTGCTCATTGGGAATGGGGCATTGAAAAGAGGCAGAGGGGCAGGGTGCGGGGGGCAGAGGGGAAAATTCTCTCTTGCTCCCTGCTCCCTCATCTCCCCCTGCTCCTCCTGCTTCCCCTCCTGTTCTACCCACCACAAGGGCGTGTCGCTAGAAAAGTATTGGTTAACGGTTTGCTCTAGGTGGGAGAAGTCTTCATTGGAAAAGAGATCCTGGTAAGTTCGCTGCATGAATTTAAGCAGCAGCGCCCGATCCAAAGTGGAACCACGGCGAATAATATACCCAGGTAGTAGTTGCTCAGACACTTCTGATGTTTATTGACTTAGCTAGCTCACGTTATATACTGCTGGTGGAAAATCAGTTGGAGTGGGTTGATAACTCACTCCCACCTGTTCAATTGGTGCGGGTGCTGCCATATCGGAGGGTAAAAATATTCGGGCGCTGACTGCCACTAAGGCAAATAAAAATACTAATACTGCAAGCAGTGGGGCGATGTATTGACGAAAAATAGCCATATTTTAATTGCAAGAAGCTAGGAACTTTTATGAGAACCTAGCTGAAGATTTGTGAAGTATTCTTGATTTATTTTAGCAATTTTCTGTGCATGGGAATTGGGCATTGGGCAATACTTCTTTCCCGCTGCTATGTTACTCCCTCTGGCGATCGCGCTCTAGGTCATCAAGGACTCTCTCACAATACCAATTCTCCGGCATCCCAGGATAAGTCTCCTTTGCTTGTTCAATTAACCGTTCGGCAGCCGCAGTGTCACCGGATAATTTAGCGATTAGCCTGTTTTTGAGATAGCTATCAGATATACCATCGTCTACCTGGTTTGGTATCCCTTGATTTATAGTTGATGGCCGGGACTGATCTCTCCGCAACTGCCAAAATAAAACGTAATAAAGTGTACCAAAAATTAAAATTAGGCTGAGTGTTCCGAAAAAAGTTAGGAGGTTAAATGCTAGAAATCCCAGAACTAACTGCGACAGAACATACCCAAGTAATAAACCAGTGAGTAAGAGAATAAATGTGCCGATAGCAATAACTACTTGATTCCCCATATATCCTCTTGTTAGTCGTCTAATCCTGGTCTGGATAATACTACCACTGGCTTTGGATTCCAAGGGGCAAAGAATGGTAATAATAGTAATCCCGGCAAAGCGGCTATTGCCGTCAGTAGAAAGAATGTAGACCAGCCGGTGGCTTGCGCCCATGTACCTGCTGGAGCTGTAAGAATATCTCTACTAAAAGCTTGCAAACTCGAAAGTAAGGCGTACTGTGTAGCTGAAAAGCTTTGGTTACAAAGACTCATCAAAAATGCTACAAAAGCAGCAGTTTCTAAACCAGCACAAAATTGTTCTATATTAACGGCAGCTAACATTAGATAAAAGTTTTTACCTACTACTGCTAACGCAAAGAAAGCCAAGTTACCGACAGCTTGCAATATGGCGAATATCCAGAGTGAGCGATTAACACCAATTTTGGTCATTATTGCTCCTGCTGCCAAGGTACCAATAATAGTGGCGAAAATTCCTAATGCACCAGGAAATGCAATATCGGTTTGAGTGAAATGTAAGCCTTTATCTAACAAAAATGGGGTGGATACATTCTTTAGTAAAGAATCTCCCAACTTGTAAATCACAATGAATATCAGGATTAAAAGTCCTTGTAGCCAGCCATGACGCTGGAAAAATTCAATGAACGGTAATTTGACGGCGGCGGATAAAGTCTGAGGTGGGCGATCGCGTAGGACTGGTTCTGGTGCAGAAATAGAACTTACTAAACCCACGAGCATCAACAGCGACATCAACAAGTAAACAGCTTGCCAAGGCATCCTATCTGCCAAAAATAGGGTTATATAACCGGTTACTAGAATGGCAACACGATAACCCAATAAGTAAAGAGATGCTCCAGCACCTCTTTCTTCTACTTCCACGACATCAGTGCGGTAAGCATCAACTAAAATGTCTTGGCTAGCGCTCAAAAAGGCAACGGTAACAGCAGCAATTATTAAAGGTTGTAACCCTTGGGATGGGTGCTGTAGAGCCATTGCAGCTATACTTAACAGTAATGCTACTTGTGTAATTACCAGCCAACCTCGACGGCGACCCAAAAAAGGCGGTACAAATCTATCTAGTAAAGGCGACCAGAGAAATTTTAAAGAATAGGGTAGCTTTACTAAACTAAAAGCGGCGATCGCTGCCAAGCTAATTCCTTCTTTAGTCAACCAAGCTTGTAATGTCTGACTGGTTAAATACAACGGCAACCCTGACGAAAAGCCAAGAAATAACAAAGCTCCCATCTTCGGGCTGCCAAAAATCCGCAGCAGCGATTTATTTACTTGCACAATCTTGAAGATTCCTTTTATTTAATTGAATTGCAGTTATCTTGCCATAACTGCCGCCTAACTTCGTGTAAGTATACAAACCTGCTAAAGTTTTCTTTATTTAAGATACATATCAGCAATACTCTAACACTGTGATTATTGCTTAATTTTCCTTAATGGAATAAACCTGATGTCCCCTGATTTCTACCCGATGTGCAGCAAGGCATTTTTCCCAACCTTCGCGCGTACCAATGTCGCTTTTGTGATTGAGCAATCCTAATTGTTCTTCTTGTTGGGTGAGTTTAGCAAATTCTTCGTAGCGTGGGTAGTTGCTAGTAACAAATGTTTCCTTACGGTGCAGAATTGGCGGATTTGCCCTAGTTTCGTAGTCTCGATGAGTGATGGATAGGGTTTTTAAATCAATACCGATGCTGGCTTTTAAGGCAGGATGAGGATCAGTGTCGAATTCGGGGTAAGACAGATAGGAGATTTGCGGTTTATCAGTGTGATATTTGATTAATGTAGCTTCATCGATACGGCCAATTGTACGGCTAGCGCAACCCTCACAAATTCGTAGTACAGGGTCAAGTGCTGCTAGTGCGGAAACATGGACGTAAAGCGCACCGCGCGTGTGTTTACCAATTTTACTTTTTTCGCAAGCAGTTTGAATCACCCTAAGTTTACCTAAGCTGAAAAGCTTTTGGTCGGCGACTTGACAAGCTTCTTCATAGCTACTAAAAAAGGCTTTGATATCGTGACGCATTTCTGGCGCTAACTTTTGCCATGCAGGACGTTTATCAAAGTGGGTGAGGGCGAGATAAACTTGGATATCTAGAGAACGACGATAAGCGATCGCATCCCATTCTGCTTCGTCGGTGGCTTGCAAAACTACACCAAAGGCGCGGCGAAAGTTACCAAATTCGCTCAGTAATTCCTGTTCATTTTCCAATTCGCCTTTAACAGGTAGTCTACCGCGCTTGGTAAAAAAAGCCATGAGTGGTTGCAGCTGTTCTTGATAGTCTTCAAACCGCTTTGTAGGGATGCGGACTCGCGGTGTAGAAGTGCTAGAAAAAAAGCGGATAGCTTTGTAACTTTCTTTTTTGGCTTCATCTCGAAAAACAAAGTAAACGCCTAGTGCGATCGGTACTGCATCTACATTTAAGACTTCATCAATATAGGTTTTGAGTTCTTCTTGTTCGTAATATTTCTGAAAAGTATTCCGGCGCGTCACAATGCCATCATTGTAAGCAAGTTGGGTTTTGCTGGGAGCGTTAATTAGTATTTGAGCAGCGACAATTAAAACTTTCCCAGTGAGTTCCCAGGCTTGGATCAGGCTTTGACGGCGTTCTTCTGCGTCTTCAATAACGTTGAGGACATAGCCCAAGTTAACCACATCGGCGGGGATGCGTGGGACATCGGGATAGTAGTAAGGGTCCCAGCCTGTACTGGTGTAACCTAAGTTTTTTACTCGCTGGACATCACCACCGTAGCCGCAGCCGTAGTCAAAAAAAGTAGTGTCTTGATTGAGGATTGACCCTTCTATAGCCAATCGTACAGGGCGAGATATGTCAGTGCGAGCGATCGCAGCTCTATGACGCTCAATTTCTACAACTTCAGGCATAATATTAGTTGTCAGTTAACAGTGAACAGTTAACAGTCAACTAATATCCTTTCAATTTTTAACCGCTAGTTCAATTAAATCTTCAATTTTCTTGATATTTGGATCGCCTGCTAAGTAACCAATACCGCGATGCAAATGTAAGCGGAATTGAGTGGCGAGGGTTTCTTTGTCGGTGGGATAGCCGTCATTGTGACAGCGTTGTTTGAGGGCAAGGAGGAGAATATCAGACATTTCGCCACCAAAAACGCGCCAACTCATTTCGACGTTGCTATCTTGGGGAATTGGGACGGGGGAAGGTGTGGTTGCTTCTGCAAGAGAACGACAAAACGCCCAACGACATAGAATATTCCATTGGTCGATTTTAGTGCTGCGTTTAAGTTTAGTAAGTTGGTCTTTAGCTGTTTGGGAGAGTTTTATTCTTTCGATTGGGGATTCCATAAGTTTTTGATTAACGAACCGCAGAGGCACAGAGGAAGCAGAGAGAAGAGAAGGGAATTTACCAAAAATAGCCAGGTTGTATGGTTGTTTGGCGGGTGGAGGAGTTGTATTTTAGGAGATATTCGCGGGCGATCGCTTCGTTTTCTCGCAATGTTTCTACTTCTTTCTTTCCAATCTCAGTATCAGTAGATAACAAAATTACTTGGTGACTGGCGGATGGAAAGTAACGTTCAACTAAGTTGCTGCGGTGAGACGAGTCTAGTCTACCTAGTGGCGTATCGATTGCTACTGGTAGGCGGTGTCCAGAGACTTTGGCTAAACCCCAGAGGAATGCGATCGCAAGTAGTTGTTTTTCGCCAGCCGAGAGGCGATGTTTAGGAACAGGTTTACCCTTTAAATCGTAAAGCAAAAGGCTAAAAGTCTTGGTATCAATAGTGATGCGATGCACTAAGTCTGATTTATGGAGGAGATAAAGAAAGCAATTTTTAACTTCCTCCTCTAATTTATTGAGTTTTCTCAAGGTTAATTTTTCACGAAAAATCTTGAGTGTATTTTGGACCTTAGCCGCAGAAGTAATAATATGTTCGCTATTTTTATGTTTAATATTTTCTACGGTATAATCACTTAATTCTCTCTTTGACTTAGCAATAATAGTTTCTAATTCAGCTAAACGGCGGCGGATTATTTCGTAATTTGCTTTAGCTTCAATGACTTGATTTTGTGCCGATTCTAGTGCTTGACGCAGCTTTGTATAATCTTCTGGTGCTGCTGCTGTTTGCACTTGCCTTTCTAGAGTATGAATTTCTTCTTCTTTATTTTTGAGAATAGCTAATTTCTCTTTTGCAGAAACTTTAGAATTTTGTAAGTGATATATAAGATTATCTAGTTGACTTAAAGTTTCATCATCAGCTAATAACCAAGGTACTTCCGTCTGGAGAGTCTTTGCATATAAACTATCTACATCTTGGATTAAAAATGATTGGATTTTTTCAACTTGTATCGGAGAAATTTCTACTTGATTTAGCCAGGTGAGTAAGCGCTGATCTCGTTCAATTAATAAATCTTTAGAAATTTGTAACTGTTGATGACGAAATTCCTTTTCACCCTGTGCTTGCGCCTGATTAAGCAAATTGGGAATTAATGCTAGAGGTAAAACATCAGCCGCTAATTCACACATTGACTGACGTACTTGTTCAATTTCCGCAGTTTTTATATTTTGCTGTAGTTCTAGTTGATTGCGTTCTGCTGCAATCTTCCCACCTTCAGAAATGAATTTATCAAAAGCTTCTTGCTGCTTTTTTTCTAATTCTTCTACCTGATTTTTGAGAATTTCTACTTTCTCTTCTGTGGTTTGATAATCTTCTTGTTGTTGGGTTAACCTAGTTTCAATTTCCTCTAGGTTTGCTAAATCCTTACTATTACCAACTTCTTTAAGTTTACGGTTAACTAAAATATCTAAATCAACTGCTAAACGATCTGCCAACTCTAAACCTAAAAGTCCACGTATCGCATCTACTACAACAGGTGGTGGTGTTTCTTGTTCTGCGAGTTCTTTAACTTGTTCACCATCAAAGAGAAATAAGTTAGAAATACCTAATGGCAAAAGATTTTCAATATATTCATCCCAAATATTAACTAAAGCATCAGGCCAGGTATCACTATCACCTAAGATCCCTAATGTATCCTTACCATCTTTAGGATTTTTTGTCCAACTACGGACAACACGGTATTTTATTGGTTTATCGTTTTCAATATGTTCAAAAAGCAACTCAATTCGGGTGTCTGCAACTGGATCTATTTTGTTGTTAACACATTGATTGAGAAAATCACTATAACTTAAATTACCACGGGTAGAACATTGGGCACGGGGGCCATAAAGGGCGAGGCGAATGGCATCCATAAGGGTAGTTTTTCCGCCACCATTCATACCACCTAATAAGATAATTGAGTGTGAGCTTTCCTCATCAATTTTTGGGTTAAGATTGATTACCTGTTTCCCACTGTAGGGGCCAAAGTTTTGTAAAACGAGTTCAAGAAATATCATTTATCTGATTGTGGGTTTATTAAGATACTGGGCGAATAGAATTCGTGGTTATGCAGGCAAAGATAAGATATCGGGCGAATGGAATTCGCGGCTACACAGGCAAAGTCCGCCTTTGCGGACTAATTAAATTCATAGTTCTTGGATTATTTAGGAGTTAGTTCCCAGGTGGGAATAAGTGATTTTTGGCTATGGTGGGTAGCTTGCTTTCTAATGTAATTGGCTATATTATCAATAGCATCATCACTAACTGTAAAAGCTCCATAGCTACCTTGCCATTTAAAAAACTCACCTGGCTTGATTTCGTGGGTGATGAAATGGGACGAACTTCCCTTGATTTGTTTAACCAATTCAGAGATACTGATGGTTGGCGGAAAACCCGTTAGCACATGGACATGATATTCAATACCACCAATTGCAATTACGGTACACTTTAACTGTTCAGATTCCCGAATAATTGCCCCGTAAACTTCCTTCTGAATATCAGGCGTAATTATAGGCAATCTATCCCACGTAGCCCAAACATAATGCACATACAATTGTGTAAAACTTGATCTCATTTTTCTTTAACCCACGAAGGTGGGTTTCGTCTGTGTAGCCGCGATTTCCAATCGCCCGATATTCTATGATTCTTCTAAATCTTTCTTTTTAAATTTCATACTTGCCCAAGTTACCTCTTCATCACTTTCGCTTTCACCTTCGTCTACTTCATTGATTGCTGCAACATCGCCCAAAGTCATCTGTTTTACTTTGGCAACATCACCTTGACTAACGGCTTCGCTTAATTCGCGTTTCAAACGAGCATTTTTAATCGCATCTTCAGGGGAACGTGAACTCGTATTAAAACATTTTTCTAGAGTTTCGTATATCCCTACGCGACGAGTTTTTTTGCGATACTGGCGTTCTGTGTCTAACAATTTCGCCATGAGTTCCAAGTGCATCGCGTCACCTTCACAGATTTCTTCTAATACTATCCATTCATCACGGCCTAGTAGGCTATAATCTGCACCAGGACGGGGATCTTGAAATTCTTCGCCAGTCACTTCTTGATAAATCCGGGGTAAACTATCATCAAATTCGTGTTTATCTTCTAGCCAAATGCGGCGTATTTCGCTCATTTCTTCTAGAGTAATTAGGCTGATGTCGCGCATATTTTCTGGCGCTGTACGACGAATTTTTGTTTGCGCTTCTAATAATCGTCTAAGCCAATGTTCCCGCCAATATTTTGTATATGGGCCATGAATTGGCTCAATAGATACTTCACCATCGACATGACGTTCAAAAAGTTGGACTTCTCCCCAGATGCGACGGAAGTCTCTTTTATCGCGGTCATCTCTATTATCTAATTCATTACGAATATCCAATAGAGGCTGCATCCATTCTTTTTCTTCATCATTTTGAATCATTGCCTCCATTGATTTATCCTTACTAACAATTGTGCAAACCCAACAGCCAAATCGAGAATCGCCACAGCTAGCAGTAGAAGTATCAACAACTAGAGGACATTCATTATCTGCTGTAGCACCTCGATACATGGTGAACAAGTCTTTATTGCTATATCCCCAAGGATTTTGCCACTGATTTAGGTAAATCCAAACTTCATCTGTACGCCAATCTTCGATGGGACTATAAATTAAAGAATTAGGCAAGCTTGCACTATGGTAAAGCAGAGATGTCGGTGAACTTGTATCAGAAACGAGGCGGTCTTTTAAGCTACCTGCTTGATGTTTCTCCATTGAGATAGCACGTTTGATACTTTCAGCCTTGCGTGTACCTAAAACAAGAATAACTTCCCCATTTACTCTAACTACATCACGGATAAAGTGGTTAGAAGGATGAATTTTTAAACGGTCTGTACACCAGCGAAATTTTCCTCGCGGCGTTGGATAACCTTTACCAATCAAGCTTACCCAGAATGTCTCTTTGATTTCTGGGTGTAATAAATGTGGCTCAATGGGCATTTTCTGTTCTTGAGCAGCAACTTTCATCCTTTCTAAGGATTTGCGTACCCAAACAGAGACTACAGGGTTTTCTACCAGTGTGTCAGTTGTAATAATATGAATAGTCTTTTTTCGCTTTTCAACTGGTAGTGCTGCGATCGCATTCCAGATAAGCTGTAAAGTGGCAGTACTATCTTTACCACCGGAATAGCCTACCACCCAAGGTATCTGGTCTAAACAATACAATTCTTGAATTTCAGTGGTGAGAGCTTGGATATACTCCACTAACTCTGCTACAGTACGTGTTTGCTGGTTTTTATTTTCTGCTTGTTGTGCTGTAGTCATTTCTCCTTCTCTCTGGAAACGCTGGCCTAATATTCGGGCTATACAGACAAAATCTACAAAATACGTTGTACCTTGAAAAAAGTTTTTAAAAACTTTACTACTAATATCTAATTTTTTGGATAATTAAACGACATAATCCTATTCTGTTTTTAAAATTTAACATGAAAGATAGTGCATCTGACCCAACTGCTGACATCGCTAGAGAATACCTGGAACGGGAAAACAAGGAAAAACAGGTACTAGCTTTACTTTTGGAGAAGTTTTTAGGGAGAAAAGATCAGATTCTCGTTCAAAAAACCGAGATGGGTGGTACTGAGGCTTATGTTAGCTCTGTTACACTGGAATGGTTCGCAGGTCGGGTTCACTTCGCCTCTGGCTTACCTCTCTTTCAGAAAAAGTACAATCCTGAAACTGATAATGTCGAGATTGACGCAGATAGTATTGATGAAATTCAGCAACGTCCCCTTGATTGGTCACGTCAAGCACCGCTAGTCCAGTATTTAGCGGCTAGAGACAATCATAAGTTTCCGCCGGTGTTGGTAGTGATTAATCAACCGTGGGTGGATAATCCTAAAGCTGCTGAATGGGATAGCGAAGGACGCGCCACAAAGTCTACGACTGATTTTATACCTCTAGATAAAGATGCTAAGGTAGGTCTGCTCAATATTTCTGAGGATGATGTAACCATTTATGCACTAGATGGACAACACCGATTAATGGGGGTTCAGGGGTTGATGGAGTTAATTAAAACTCGTAAACTCCAGCGTTATAAAAAGGATAAAGGTGCTGATGACAGTTTTATTACAGTCAATGATTTGATAGAAAAGTACCAAGTAGACCTTGCTTATTTGCAAAATTTACCCAAGGAAAAAATTGGTATTGAGTTTATCTGTGCGGTAGCGGCTGGGGAAACTCGCACCCAGGCGAGGCGGAGGGTAAGATCGATTTTTGTTCATGTCAACCTGATGGCTGCACCCTTGACTAAAGGTCAGCTAACACAGTTGAATGAAGATGATGGTTTTGCAATCGTTGCTAGAAAAATTGCAGTTACACATCCATTATTAGAACAACGACAAGAGCGTAATCCCCGCGTCAATTGGAATAGTGCAACAGTGGCTTCCAATTCTACAGTTTTGACAACTTTGCAAGCTCTGCAAGATATGTCTGAGCGATATTTGGCTCAAAAGTTCCCCCACTGGAAACCTTTGGAGAAAGGTCTAATTCCCATGCGTCCAGAGGATGAAGAACTTGAGCAGGGGATTCAAGAATTTAGCAAGCTATTTGATAATTTGGCTAGTCTTTCCAGTTATAAAATTTTAGAACATGAGGATACACCAGCTTTACGGCGCTTCAGCTTTGAGAAGGATGGAGGTGAAGGAAATATGCTTTTCCGTCCGGTTGCTCAAGTTGCATTAGCCCAAGCTTTGGGAATTTTGGTATTTAAAAAAGGTTTTTCCCTAGCAGATATTTTTAAGAAGCTGCGGAAGTTTGACCAGCAAGGCGGCTTTAGCGGTATGGAATATCCCCAATCTCTCTGGTATGGGGTTTTGTATGACCCAAATAAAAAGCGGGTGCAGGTTGCTGGACGAGATTTAGCGGCGAAGTTACTGGTTTACATCCTGGGTGGAATTCAGGATCACATGGAATCTGCTGAACTTCGTAAGGCTTTAGCAGATGCTAGGACTGTTGAAGATAAAACTATAAGTTTCGATGGCAAGCTTGTTGAACCGAAAGCGGTAGGACTTCCACCTATCTTGTAATTATGCTTGAAATATATTTTGGCGATGCCATTGCAACGCTTCCAGTTCTGGAAAGTGTTGCTCTGTATTTGGTAAAAGTATTGTTTCACCATGAAAATCTTTCATAGGTTTAGCATGAGGAGATGCTTCTTCCAAATCATTGCTAACTATAATTTTGTATTGCTCATTTATAGCAAACCAACCTCTATCAAATGCCCAATGATGATTTTTGCAAAGTGCTATTCCATTATGAATTTTATTATCATAAAACTGTGAAAATGGCTTGATGTGTGCGCCATCCACAATATTTTGATTTATTTTTTTAGTTACTTTTAGTCCACAAAAGGCACATCTGTAATCATAAACGTGTACAATTGCTTTCCTAAAAAAAGCATTTCTAATAACTGCTCGTTTCAAACTCCACCTTGGGTTAGGCTCTAAATTTTCTGTTTCAATTAAATTTTCTATCTCTACCGCATCATCTTGAAAAGTTTGATTTATTTGTAAAATAGCTTCTATATCATTTTCATTATCAGAAAAGAAAGCTGCCACAAGTGCATCAATTAGTTCTTTTCTACAAAACTCATCTTGCAAAAAGTTGAACAATTCAATGTCTAGATATGCGTATTCAACAGCCTCTTTTAGTTTTTTAATAGTTTTTGGCTGTAACCCATTAAATTCAGGCTTAAATTTCAAGTACCAAAAGCCTTCATTTTGCAGATGAAAGAAAGGATAGTGTAAACCACCTTTGTAAGATGGAGAACCGATTACATTCCAATACCTCTCAAATGTTTGAACTAATTCGTCTGAAACCGGAATATCGTTAGTAATAATAACACCTCGTGCAATTAAATCAATTACAGATAAAAGTAATATTGGTTTATATTGAGCATTACCACGCTTCCGGCTACTACTCACATTTAATTCAGCAAAGCGTTTACAATAATATGCTATATTTTTCATATTTAATAAGTTAAATAAGCAAGCGAAAAAATCAAGTTAAGAATTTACTGAGATCAAATTCTTCTTCTAGCTGTTCTTTTGTTCCTTTTTCAGAAATAAGAACTAATAGAAGTCGCTCTGAGTAATCAACAGAACCGCGCAACTCACTTTGTAAAATTTCCAGTCCTGCGTTAGCATACTCTTCAAATATTTGAGTACGTTTATCTTCATCTTGTTCTTCTCTAGATGAAAGTATGTTGATATCTTTAGTTTCATTGATTCCTAATAATTTAATGATTAGGTCATATCCCAATGAAGCAAAATTTTCTTGTGGAATTGGAGATGGTTCTCTTTTTGTAGTTTCTCCTAAAGGAACCCGCTTTTTATATTTAACGCCCAATGCTGCTGCAAACACCATAACTTCTACATAAGTTTGAAAAGGCCCAGTTGTGTCTTTTGATGCGACTAAAGATTTCACTAACTCAGCCTTATCTTTAGCAACCCTGATTCTGTTTGCAGCCATTGTTTTAATATCTAACGTGTAACTATTTTAACCGAAAGTTAAAAGCGATGCCTACGGTTGGCTACGCCTACGCACTTAATAGCCACGTTATTTTATACTAGTATGTAGGCGATCGCTAAACAAACAAATTATCCACTAACATAGTCCATCCTGGCACTGCCGGTTCAGCTTCGGCTACCTCACCACGGCGATAAACTTGCGGTTCTTCAGGATTACTAGCACGATATACTCTAATAACTTCCTCTTTGAGTACGTCTACATCCCAAACTACCAACGTACCAGCCGCAAAATAATCGCGGCGTTTACGAACCATATCTTTCTCAGCTTTATCACCGTAATCATTTTCACTTCGCACCTCAACAGCAAATACAGGCGCACCATTAAGAAACTTTCCACCTGTAGGTTTGCCAGTATAAAACGCAGCATCAGGGCTTAAAGAACGGCGATTAGGGAGATTGACAATAAAACCGACATTATCAGGCAAAGCGTAACCACTTTTTGTTAGACGTTCATAATCCCGTAGACTTGCATAAATTTCACCACCTGCACGTCCTGGTAAAAATCCAGTTGGAGACATCAGTACCAATTTTCCATTGACAATTTCTGCTTTACAATTGTCGGGTAAGTGGTACAAATCTTCAATAGTTGCTTCAGTTTTAATACTCATAAAACCCCTAATAATGAATCTAGAATAATCCTAATTTAAATAGGAAACTGAACATTTTCATACACCAAAGATATCGGAAAGCGGAAATTAACGCTGGTTAAATGAACTTCATCCCCTTCTTCATAAGGGTGTAACTCCCAGAGTCCTCTATCATTTAACCGGAAGCAATCTAAGCCAATTTTTTCAGCATCGATAAGGACGTATTCTTGCAAAGTCTGAATGCGACGATACCGCGTAAATTTTGTACCTCTATCGTAAGCTTCTGTACTGGGGGACAGAACTTCAACAATTAAACAAGGATATTGGAGAAATTGAATAGCTTGTTTATCCCGTTCATCGCAACTCACCACAACATCGGGATAATGAAAAGGCCCGTTTTCAGATACACCTACTTTCCCATCCGCCATATTCACACGACAACCACTTCCTCTCAGGTGACTTTTTAACGCTGAAGCTAAGTTTAAAGCAATATCATTATGGGGAAGAGTACCCCCAGTCATGGCGAAAACTTCACCATCAATATATTCATATTTAATTTCTTGGACTTGTTCCCATTCCAGGTATTCGTGGGGAGACATATAATTTCTGTCTGGACTCGCAACCATAACTTTATTCCTCTCTTTTTCTCAAATGTAACCAAGAAAAAACCTTTGCGCCTCTGCGTCTCTCCGTGAGTAATTACCCATTCCGTTCAACTGCGATAATTTCTGTATATTCAAATTCATTCGGACTTTGTTTCACCAAAGGATATCTTTCTTTACCCAACTCAATATAATCTTGTTCGCAATCTGGCTTAGAAGAATAATACGTAAGCACATATTCTCTACCAATTCTTTCTGTCATCTCTGCTTCAACTTCACCCCGCCACTGAGTCTTAGTAACTAAAACTATCAACTGATTCGCTAATTGGGGAATTGTCTTCGCAATGTGTCGCCGCGAATTCTCATCCAAACTACCGAAGGGTGAATCCATCACAATTGGGAAAGTGCTACTATCGGGAATCATCATCATTTTTCGTTTCTCACTCCATTCCCGCACTTTGTCAATGATGCTGGCAATAAAGGATAAACTGAGAATTTGATTTTCCCCGGTGGATGCTGCAACTAGTGCTTCTATACCTGTGGTATTTTCTACTAATGTCAGTTCATATTTTTCACTAATTTTAGGAATGTATGGAGTTACAGAAATATCCATAAATATTTCTTGTACTCGCTTTTCTAGTTGCAGGCGAAATTGTTGTTCTTGACGATTTCTAACTTCCGTTAACCGTTCAATTGCATCTTGAGTAGCGTTAATTCGTCGCTGTGCTAGAGTTTGCTTGTCTTCATTCAGCTTTTGTTTGGTAATTTGTTTATTTAAACCTTCAATCTCAGTTGTAAGTTGAGTAATTTGCTGCTGATTTGCACCCTGTTCTCGATTCAACTCATCAATTTTACTTTCAATTTCATCTAAGCGTTTTTGCAAACTGCTAATTTCTTCATTAGCATCTTTCCGCAACCGTTCTTGAATATTGTCTAAATCACCTTCAATTTGAGATATGCTTTGCCTTAACTGATTAATTCTACTTTGTTCTCTATCAACTTCTTCCCAAAATCCTATGGCTTGCTTATCAATTTCGTCTACTTGAGCTATCATCCGAATTGCAGTTTCTTCCACCGCCGAAGAACCTGCTTTATTTAACCAAGTAGTCACATGAGTATGAGAATGATTACCCTCGTATAATTCTGCGCCACAAATACAGCGCTGAGAATTAAGTAAATCATTCACAAATTCCCGTGAAATTCCTGATGTTAACTCGCCGCGCTGCTTCAAATCATTGATAATCCCTCTGAAATGGGATGTAGTTTCCGACAATAAAACTGTATAGCCCCGCGCAGAGATAACTTTTTTTAGCACTTCCTTTGTTTTTTTATATTCTTCTTGATTCGCCGTCTTCTGCGATTCTAAATCTTGCCATCTTTCTTGCAATTCTTTAGCTGCACTCAGTTCTCGCAAACGGTTACTTGTCTCTTTTTTAAAAGTTTGTTGATATTCTAACTCTTCTTTAATTTCTGTTTGCCTTTTAGTAATGCGTTCGCGTTCGCGTTCTATTTTTTCTTGCTGTCGTAAAAGTTGTTTTGTTTCAGAATCACCAATCGCTTTTAATTCATTTTCTAGAGCTTTTTTAGCATCTCCCAAATGTCTGATAGAACGATTGATTACTTCTACACCCAAGAAAATTTTTGTAGCTTCAGCAATTTCAGCTTTTTTATCAGAACGGACTATTTCTTCAATTCGTTCGCCGTCAAAGAAAAAATATTGATGTAAAGTAGCGGGTAAAATTTGATTAATTATATCGTCTGGTTGCTGATTTGGTATATTCCATTTGCCATCATCCGCACCAACCCACATGGTTAATTGAGTTTTGCCAGCGTCAAAATCACCCTCGTTTTTATAACCCCGACAAGCGCGTTTAACTCGATAGCGTTTACCTTCATGTTCCCAGCCAATTTCTACCCAACATTCTACAGCTTGACCTTTTTGAGTTTCTGCGATCGCACGCTTATTTACTAACTGTTCTATCGACGCAAACGCTGCACTAAATTTATCATATAATACCCAAGTAAAAGCATTCAGTAAACTAGTTTTTCCAGAGCCGTTATTGCCATGAATAATCGTCGTGTTCTGAGCATCTCCACTAGCCAGGAGCATCTCTGGTGTCGTACCATAAAAGGAGCGAAAGTTGCATAGCTTGATTGAAGTCAGCTTCATCGCACCTCTTCCTTAATAATGTCCAAAATATTATCATTTATATGGCTGTTAATCTTCTTATCTAGCCTGCCTTTTTCCAGCTTCCATACCCGTTCAATAATTCGCCGTACCTCCGGCGGAGCGCTGTTTATTGGCTCCTGCACATCATCGATATTCGCCTCTTGTGACATATCGGATTTTAAAATATAGTTTTTGTTTTTCTACATTTTAACTTTCTCTAGTGCTAGAATAGCCTCCGTAAACTCACTATTAGCGTTATCTTTAAAATCCTAATTTTCTTTGAAAAAATACTTTATTCTTTAATTATTTTCTGTTATTATATATCTTAATTAGATTAGATCATAATGGGATATAAGTAAAATTTTTAAAGCAACTTACATCCCATTATGATCTAATCCATACTTTTATTATTTCATACTTAATGCTTCTTTTTTCAAAACTCGAAAAATTTTATAAAAAAATACAACTATTTTCTGGTTCATCATCAAATATCTAATAAACCATATCGTTTTTGTAAATCAAGTAACTTCATTCTTGCAACACCTGCATTATCAGCCAAATCAGCAAACTCTACAAAGCGACGCAATTCCTTTTTCAACAAATTACGTTCAACTTCTATAGTTTCTCTATCTAAATCTGGTGGCAAAACAATCATGTCAAATATTGTCGCGCGTTCTTTACCAGGATGAGGACGTAAAACTCGCCCCCGTCGCTGAATGAATTGGCGAGGATTACCAGAACTTGATAAAATCACCGCAGTTTGAATTGCTGGAATATCAACACCTTCATCTAAACAACGAATTGCCACTAAACCTTGCAACTCTCCACTTTCAAATTGATGCCGTAAGATTTCTCGTTCTTGTAAAGTTGTCTGGGCTGTATAAGTGCTTACCTTATACTCCAAATCCACCCCCAGAATTTTAGCAACAGCTTTGAGTTGGCGTAGAGATGAACGTTGTCCTGTATCTTGGGAACCATCACTACAATAAAAAAGAGTATGAGTAGTTTCGCGGCGAGTTGCCATTAAATCCCGTAAAGCATTTAATTTATTTTCTGCCGCACCAATTAATCTTGCTCTTTGCATCAATAACGGCTTTAAATCTTCATTGTCTTCAAAACTTCCCGCCTGTCCATTTTCTCTATCTCGGTAAAGTAGCGATCGCCCAATTCTTTTAGTTAGCTTTAAATAAGCAATACTCTCTGCTTCAGTTAACTCCACCAGCACCGGATAATATAAATAATGCACTAAAGCACCTTGAGCGATCGCATCCCTCAAAGTAAACTCTGGTTGCAGAACCGGGCCAAAATAGTCAAATAGAGATTGCGTCCCAAAATCATCAAAATATCTCTCCGGTGTGGCAGATAAAGCCAGTCTCAACCCGACACTACGCGGCAAACTTTCTTCTAACTTAGGTGCGCCTAAATTATGCGCCTCATCCCCAATAATTAAAGTTTTGGCAGGAAAATATTTGAGTTGAGACTGAAACCCATCTCCAATTAATGTGGAGTTCGTAGTAATGACAGTCACAAACCGTTGAGAACCAGAACGCAGATTATAAATTTGGGTAGAAAGTTGACTTTGCCAAGTGCGTAAATTCTCAAAGGCTAAAATAGGTTGCAAATTAAATTTTTCACACTCTCGCGCCCATTGGGTGACGAGATGGCGGTAGGGACATACCACCACCAAAACTTGTAAATTTATTTGCTGATATAATTCGCAAGCGATCGCTAGTGCGGTAATAGTTTTACCACTACCAGTAGCCATTTTCAGCGTTCCTCTGCCATTGTTGGTAAACCAGCTAGCGATCGCTTGTCGCTGATATTGCCGCAATTGCAGAGACACAGGCATTCTTGGGCATCCTGGTAATGGTTGCAAAGTGTAATAACTGCCCTTACTTTCCCTTGCAAACGGTAATTTCAACCGGAAAGTGGGCAGTTGCTGCACTAGATTTTTCGTCAGGTACATATATTAAGCACAAAGGTGATCGTGAACCCTAATAATTGGGCATTAGGCATTAGTATTTATTTTTCTCAGTTCCCAATCCCGATTACTCAGTTGTAACCGCGCCAAACACCAATGAGAGAACCTTGTACCTGTACTTGTTGAGCCATGACTTCGATGGGATTGTACTTAGGATTTGCTGGTTTGAGGGTAACGCGATCGCCTTGGCGATAAAAACGTTTTAATGTTGTACCAAATCCATCGACTCTGGCGGCGACGATAGTACCATTTTTTAAATGATTTGGTTCTGCTACTGGACGCAGAAATACCACATCGCCATCAGTAATTAAATCTTCAATCATGCTATCGCCAGCTACCCGCAAAGCATAGGTTTGGGGAGGTAAATCGAAATTAGAAAAGTCTAAATGATCTACAGCATCAGTAAACGGTTCTATTAAACCACCAGCAGCGATCGTGCCCAAAATTGGTACACCTTGCTTAACAGGACGCAAAATCCGAATCGTTCGCGCTTGTCCTTCAGTCCATTCTATATATCCTTTTGTGCGTAAATGTTCTAAGCGGCTTTGAATTGGGGCTGGTGACTTCAAGTTCATTGCTTGCATCATTTGCCTAATAGAAGGCGAATGCTGGTGCGATCGGATGTATTCTGCCAACCATTCGTAAAGTTCTTGTTGAGCTTCAGTTAAACGTTCCATAAATTTGTGGGAAGTAATTATAAATGTCTCTAGAACATTAGTACTACAAAAAACTCCCCATAACAAGAGAAAAATAAAAATATGAAAATCAAAAGCAAAAATATTTTCTTTTCTTTTACCAAATTTATTCTTAATCTTTACAAATTTTAAGTAGTTAAGAGCCAGTTACCCTCTTGCTATTCTGACTCTTAACTTTTGTACAGACGCGATTAATCGCGTCTCCTAACTCTTTTCATTCTGCTCCTAAGATACTTGCAAGTAAAGCTTTTTGAGCGTGCAAGCGATTTTCCGCTTGTTCCCAAACTCGTGATTGAGAACCTTCAATAACAGCTTCGGTAATTTCTTCACCACGATGGGCTGGTAAGCAGTGTAAAACAATTGCCTCTGGTTCTGCAAGGCTCAATAGCTGCTCTGAAATTTGATAAGGCTGGAAAATTGGCATTCGGTTGTCTGCTTCTGCCTCTTGCCCCATACTTGCCCAAACATCAGTATAAAGTACATTAGAATCCTTAGCTGCTAACTCTGGATCGTGAGTGACGAAGACTTCCGTTTTGTTATTAGCGATCGCTCTTGCTTGTTCTACAATCTTAGAATCTGGCTCATATCCGCTAGGGGTAGCAATTCTAACATTCATCCCCACCAAAGCACAGCCCAACATCAGAGAATTAGCCATATTATTTCCATCACCCACGTAGGTCAAAGTTAATCGAGCAAGGGTGTTAAAGCTTTCTTGAACCGTCAATAAATCCGCTAATACCTGACAAGGATGTTCTGCATCAGTAAGCGCATTAATCACCGGAATCTTGGCATAATGAGCAAAAGTTTCCAAATCCTGCTGTGCAAAAGTACGAATTGCCAAAATATCCAAATATCGATCTAACACCCGCGCCGTATCCTGTAACGGTTCCCCGCGACTAACTTGAGTGACGTTAGGGTTGAGATCGATTACCTGTCCACCCAATTGGTACATTGCCACCGTAAAACTTACCCGTGTGCGAGTTGAAGCTTTGGAGAACAACAACCCCAAAACTTTATTACACTGCAACTTCAACTGTTGTGATTTAAGTTGAGTTGCCAATTGCAGGAGTTCTTGAATTTCCGTCGGACTGATGTCCGCTAGACTTAGTAAATCTCGTCCGAGCAATGCTGCCATGCTTGTAATCTGTAAAAAATAATTATATATTTCTGCTCCTTTATTCAGCTGTGCCAAGAAAATACAGTTTTACAACTGCACCCAAAATTTTTGCGCCCAACGCAGGATTGGAGTTAGTTTTTGCCATGCGTATTAATTTACCAACTTTATGAGCGATCGCAATCACTACAATTGCAACGCCAACTCAACCATCTAGGCACACAAAAGCAGCGATATTCCTAAAATCTCTCGTTTTCTAGCCTAATTTAGGAACAGGAAGATATTTTTTCGCAATTGTAGCTAGACAAATAAATCGATTATGGTACAATAATAAATTGTGGTTACTACTTGAGAGTAATCAAAAAATTGCCAGCATAGCACAGTGGTAGTGCATCCGACTTGTAATCGGAAGGTCGCGAGTTCAAATCCCGCTGCTGGCTTTAAGTATAGATAAGTATTTGAGTTGTCGATTATGTACAGTAATTCAGCCAATTAGCGATCTACTGGAGTGCATCATGTCTTAAAACTTCTGGAAGGAAACGAAAGGACTCATTGAACGAGCATGCTTCAGAATATGTTTAAGTTATGCAAAATTAACCTAATTATGCAAAATTAACCTAATCTTTATCCATTAAAAAAATTGATTTATGAAGACTTTGGGGTCAGAAGTAAGGAAATAAAACTCAGAAAAGATTTGCGGGTAAGGGCGAATTATTTAGCCGGAAAATGTATTGAATCTTCACTAAAACGCTTTATTCGAGCAGCATTGGATGAAACCGCAAGTGATTCTCAGTGGTTGGAAGCTTTGGTGGTGATTGTTGCGAACAAACCCTGCTGAATCATGGACGGATGATGATGCCACTGCATTTGAGATGAAATTAGCAGATTTAGGGAGATGAAGAGTTTGCGGATCTGGCTCAGGAGCTGCGTACTGAGCGCAAGTTAGTACAAATAGCACTTTATGATCCTTTGGCTGTTAGATACAGATCGTATATCAATGAAGTCTCTGTGCGTGCTATTTAAATGATAAAGAATTGGCGCGATCGCACCAAATCCTCACAATTTTTATCCTTGTTGTTGGTTAAACCAAGCTTCTAAATCAGCAACATTAAAAAAGTCTAGTAATGCTTCTCCTAGAGTTTCTAATTGTTCAATCGATAAACCTTTAATTTGCTCGATTAATGATTCATTAATTTCCCCAACACGGCGATTGAGCAGACGTATAATTAAATGTTGTTCTCCTTCTTGTCTTCCTGCCTGCCTTCCTTCCTGTCTTCCCTCTTGTTTGGCTTGTTCTCTATCTCTTTGATAAAGTGGTTCTAATCGCATAATTAACTCCCTATCATCTGCTTCTAATTCTTGATTTACTCTCAAGTTTTCGCGCAAGTTGTAAACTAATTCCAGGGTTGCTTTTTGGTATGGATGATTTAATGGTAACGCTTGCAATTCGATAATCGCTTGCGACTGCACGCTTCCCCTACCCAAAAGCCTCAACCATAACGTTTCCGATATCTGTGGTAATTGATGTATCGCTACAATTGCTGTCCGCAAGGCATCTGCCAGAAAATGTACTCCTGATAACCAGCCTTCTTTTTGCATAGTTCCAAAGCTAGACAATCTAGTTTCAGATACCGTTGGAGTAAGAACCCACAATTTGGGAATTTCTGAGTCTTGAAATTTGATTTTCTTGGCTTTAGCTTCTCGTCGTAAAAGAGCTTTGACTTCTAATAATTTTAGAATACAGTTGCATATTTCATCAGTAGAAGCTGGATTGCGGAAGGGTTCTATGAATGCCGGATTTTCAGCAAATCTTCCTAGTAAACCCAGTCTTTGTAAATTAGAGCTTTGCTGTTTCTCAGGAGTGAAGAAAACATCTATTTCTTTTATCTCTCCTGAGACTTTTTCTGATGACTTGACTTCTCCGTAATTTTTATGTAACTACGGCGTTTTAACAACTGGATTCAATACACTCAAAATCAGCGCCGCCGTTATCGCCCGTCCTACCAAATCCCTTGTCCTCTAAAGCCAAATGCCCAAATTGATTTAGAACATCTAGAAAAAGTCTGCTCTGGCGGTGCTTCCTAATCTGTGTGATGGCTGCTAATAATGAAGTGGGGACAATTAGCTATTTTTACAGGTGCGGCTTGTTCATCAGGTATTGTCGCGCCGTCTCACGTTCTGCAAGCGATGAATCTTGCAGAAAATATAATTGAGGGAGCGTTAAGAATTGGGATTGGGAAATTTACAACTAAAGAAGAAATCGAAAAAGCATTTTTTGCGATCGCCAGTGCAGTAAAGGCTATTTTGAGCCTAAATTAATAAAACCCTTATTAGGGCTTTAAGAGTAATATTTTGGACTACACAAATCTGTCAAATTGTCAAATAATTTGGCAAGCGACACTTATGATTTCGCAAGTTGTCGGTAACGTTCCTGAACTTCCTGAATCGAAAATAAAGTTTCAAACTTCAACCCAGCTGACTGGTACAACTCACCTCCGCCTTGTTGTCGGTCTACCAGTGAAATTATTTGATTTACTGTATAACCTGCATCTTTAAGACGCTCAACTGCTTTTAAAGCAGATTGCCCAGTTGTAACGACATCTTCCAAAACTACTACTTTTGCACCTTCAGGTAAAGTGGGGCCTTCTATATAAGCTTTCGTTCCATAACCCTTGGCTTCCTTGCGAATAATCAAGGCTGGTATCGGGCGATTTTCATAAACAGAAACTATACTCACTGCTGTCACCATTGGGTCAGCGCCCATTGTTAAACCTGCTACAGCCTGGGTATCTACAGGTAATAAAGGAAACAGCAATCGTCCAACAGCTAAAGCTCCTTGCGGGTGGAGTGTTACCTGCATCTTATTGACATAATAAGAACTACGTAGTCCAGAAGCGAGAACAAAATCACCCTCTTGATAAGCAAGTTGAGAAAATAAATCTAGTAGCTTATGGCGCAAAATAGTCAAATCAGCAGTGCTGGCCCAAATATCTGAGTGGGTAAGAGTTTCAGTAGGATACGTCATTACAAAACATTAAAAGTTGTGCTACACCAAAGGTTGAACTCATCAGAGTTCTGAAATTAAGCATAAATTAAGATTGCCCAAAAATTGAGGAGTTAGAAACGTGGGTATAAAATTTAAAACCTTTGGTGGTTTATTGGTACTGCTTGCTGCTGGTATTGCTTTTCCCTCTATTGCATCTGCCCAAACGGAAACCCCCAAAACTGAAACTACAAATGATGTATTTGAACGAGCTTATTTTCGTCACGATCGCAATTTCTACGAAAATAGTAACAGCCTCAAGCGCCAACTAGACTCATTTCTAGGATCTGGTTCCAGTTTCGGTGGTTCCTTCCCAGAAAATGAAATTGCCCGCGATGCTCAGTTGCTTAACACTTTATATCATGATGTCCTGACTCAGCAAGTTGGCAACGATCCATATATTCGGACTCCTGATTTACCAAATCCTTATGACACATCACTAATGATGTCTCCGCGTTTCAATAGCAACAAACTCAAAGTGGGAACTGAATTCAGGTTTGAAACTTTACCACCTCGGTAATATTAGGGAGTGGGGAGTAGGGAAAAAATAATTAATGCCCAATGCCCCATGCCCTTTATCATTCTATTACTGCTTGTTGATCGTTCAGTGCGCCCTGCTGGAATCGAACCAGCCTGAAGACGAATTATGAGTTCGTTGCCTCCCCAATCGGCCAAAGGCGCTTGTTTTGTTGGGTTTCGTGTTTATAAGAGTTAATTACTTTAACTCTTAGGTCAACGTGATTTGTTAATTTTAGACTGAGAAAAATATCTCAATCGCTAAGTTTAGCCAATTTTCTAATTATAACACAAATTTACACCTGTGAATACTCGACAATAGCTTATCAGATTTTTATACTACATAATTTAATCATAAAATAGTGCAGACTAATATTGATTAAGTTCCTTTAAGGATTGAGGTCAAAAGCTTCACTATTCTTAAATAGACCAGCATTCTATTGTGATAGCTTGTCAGCAATGAAAATAAATTCTACTGTACTTCTTACTTTGGTTTTGTTAATCCTAATGATGGGAGCAGGGTCTGTGAGTGCCCTTTTGGGGTTTGAACTAGGTAGTTCAGCACTTAAAGGCGTTAATACACCAGATGGGCGTCCTACAACTAAATTTGCCAGTAATAAGGCAAATAGCTCCCAACAGGGAGGGCTAGTGCTATTAAAAGAGGACGAAATTCTGAAAATTGTTAAGGCGCGAATTGAGGGTAAGACCAAGGCTGCTAAATCGGAAAAGCTAGAGGACGATGATGAAGAAACCAATAGCAGCAAGCAGAAGCCAGAGGAAAAACCCCCAGCAGTGGTTGAAGAAAAACTCCAGCCAGGTTTTCCAGTTACTGCCTTGAGTGAGGGCGTAACCATGTCTGTACAATCTGTCCGCTACTCTGGTGGTGATTTGCTACTGAAAGTGAAAATGCAGAACAAAGGTAAAGATTCTGTCCGCTTCCTGTATAGTTTTTTAGATGTTACCGATGATAAAGGACGAACCCTGAGTGCTAGTACAGAAGGTTTACCAACAGAATTGCCTGCAAATGGGCCAGCATTTACAGGTACAGTGAGTATTCCCACAGCTTTACTTGATGATGTCAAGAAAATATCACTTGCTCTTACTGATTATCCCGCTCAAGAATTGAAGCTAGAGGCATTGAATATTCCTGTAGAAAGGTAGATTGGGACTAGGGACTGGGGACTGGGATCTGGGGACTGAATTATCCTCAATCCCCCTAAATGGAGGGCGTGAGTTTTACACGAGCTTTGGTGGTGATTGGTTTTCCTAATTTAATTTGGACAGACGTGGCGCTACGGTTATTGTCAGTGCTACTGCTGATTGCCATAAATGCCTTTTTTGTGACGGCGGAATTTTCGATGGTGAGCGTGCGGAGATCGCGGATTCACCAGCTAGTTAAGGCTGGGGATGTTCCAGCGATCGCAGTCGAAATGCTACAACGTAGTATTGATCGACTACTATCTACCACTCAGTTAGGTATTACCCTCTCCAGCTTGGCATTGGGATGGATTGGCGAAAGTACGATTGTTGTGCTGGTTAATGCATGGTTAAAATCCTGGCCTTTACCAAGTAGCATGACTACCTTCCTGGCGCATTCTCTATCAATTCCTATTGCCTTTTTCTTGATTGCCTATTTGCAAATTGTGATCGGAGAATTATGTCCCAAATCCTTAGCCATGCTGTACTCAGAACAGTTAGCTAGGTTTTTGGGGCCTTCGGTAAAAGCGATCGTGCGTTTTTTTGGCCCCTTCATTTGGATTCTCAACCAATCAACTCGTTTTTTATTGCGGATTTTTGGTATCCAATACACAGGTCAAGGCTGGAGGCCACCTGTAACTCCCGAAGAATTACAACTAATTATCTCTACAGAATGGGGGTCTACTGGTTTAGAGCGTGCGGAGCGAGAATTGCTCAATAATGTCTTTGAGTTTGGGGATGTCATGGCCCAAGATGTGATGATACCGCGCACCAGTATTATCACGCTGCCAAAAGATGCTACCTTCCAGACATTACTCAAGGAAATGGCTGCTACTGGTTACTCTCGCTATCCCGTGATTGGTGAATCATTAGACGATGTTCGCGGCATTGTTTATTTTAAAGATTTGGCACAACCTTTAGCTGTAGGAAGGCTCAGTTTAGAGACACAAATCCAACCTTGGATGCGTCCCGCTCGCTTTGTTCCTGAACACACGTCCCTGAGTGAGCTTTTGCCAATGATGCAGCAAGAGAAACCAGCTATGGTCATGGTAGTGAATGAATTCGGCTCTACTGTGGGACTAGTGACAATCAAAGATGTCATTGCCGAAATCATTGGCGACGCCAGCGAATCTGAAAGCAGTGATGACTTGATGATTCAGATGTTAGATAAGGATAAATTTTTAGTACAAGCCCAGATCAACCTCGAAGACCTCAACGAAGTTTTGCATCTCAATTTGCCCCTGACAAGAGAATACCAAACACTAGGCGGCTTTTTGCTGTACCAGTTACAGAAAATGCCTGTCAAAGGCGAAACCTTCCGGTATCATAATCTCGAATTCACTGTGGTATCAATTGTTGGCCCACGCCTGCATCAAATTCAACTGCAACGGTTAGAAGAGTTAGGAGTTGAGAGTTAGGAGTTAGAAATTAAGACTTATGACTCCTCACTCAAGAAGCATACACTACTGGATCAACGAGTCCCAATTCGGCAAAAGCTGCTAGCCGCAAGCGACAAGAATCACATACACCACAGGCGACATCTTCACCGGCATAGCAAGACCAAGTTAGTTCCCAAGGAACTCCCAATTGGTTTCCTAGTTGGATGATTTCAGTTTTTTTCAGGTTGATCAGGGGTGCAACAATATTTATTGGTTTTCCTTCACGCCCTTGTTTGGTTCCCAGACGAAAAACTTCCTGCATTGCCTGGATATAGTCGGGGCGACAGTCAGGATATCCTGAGTAATCTAAAGCATTGATGCCGATATAGACACGTTCAGCTGCGATCGCTTCGGCAAAACCAAGAGCAAAGCTTAAAAAGATGGTATTACGAGCCGGAACATAAGTTACAGGAATATTTTGAGACATTTCACCCTGCGATCGCTCTTGGGGTAAATCAATGGCATCATCGGTAAGTGCTGAACCACCCCATTGGCGTAAATCAAAATTAACCACCTGATGTTGTGCGATCGCAGCTTTTCGAGCAACAGTCAGGGCTGACTGTAACTCTCGCCGGTGTCGCTGCTGGTAATCAAAGGAAATCGCATGACATTCACAGCCATCAGCCTTAGCCTTGTATAAAATTGTGGAAGAGTCTAATCCCCCAGATAATAAAATTACAGCTTTCATCTCAGTTGCAAATTTTGGATTTTAATCGCCAAATTATACCTCAACATTTCTGGTCAGAAAGTAATGCCAAAGCCACTTCTCAACCCTGTGAGTGATGGCAAACAACGCCGCACTAATATTTTAAAGAAACAATCTACATTAGTGCAGTACGGCGTAAATAAACATACCCTTCGGGTGACGCTCCTACGTCGCTACCGCTACGCTAACACCAGTCGCCTGCGGAGGGAAACCCTCCCGCAGCGCTGGTTCACCATTTCAAATGGTGCAAGAAGCTCGCAATACAATTATGCGTGAATGCGTGACTTCCGCCTTAAGATACTAGTTTTTCTCAAAAAGCAGTCTAGTGGTTTTTTACCAGACGCTACGCGTAGCTTGCTTCTTTGCAGGAGTATATGTCTAAGACGAATGCTGCAAATAATCATACAAAAATCTTTTCAATAAATCAGTAGTGATAATTTTCAATAGCATTTTTTTCAAAAAGCATACGTGTTACTTTTTCATGACTTTGTAATTTTAGTAGTATCAATTAAATACTGATCCCGGTAATTAATGGTCTAAATGCAACAATCAAGTTAAGTCAGAGCAGAGGAAGCCGCTACTTAGAAATTTGAAGAATTTCCACTTAAGTCTTACTGAATGTTTTAAAGTTAATAAAAAGACACATAAAAAACATATATTTATTGTAAAAAGTGCAAAATCCAAAACAAACCCGAACTATCTATACAAAAGATATTTGGATTACGGGAACCGATGAGAAACTTTGAAATTCTTCATAAACATAGGCTCTATGTTACCATCTGGATGGTTTTAGACGGATCGTAACTGGCCTTCGAGTATAAACGCCAACGGCCGTAGCGTCTCTAAATTTGGTGGTTGAGGAGAGAATAATAGTGCAAGATAGCATGTCAGTGGCAGAACCGAATCTATATACACAGCGTAACCAGCCACGACCGATCCGCATAGGCGTGATTGGAGTGGGTAACATGGGACAACATCACGCTCGCGTGCTGAGTTCAATGAAAGATGTTGAACTAGTCGGAGTAGCAGATATTAATGTTGAGCGAGGGCTAGAAACTGCCAGCAAATACAAGGTGCGTTTTTTTGAAGATTACTGTGACCTGCTACCCCTTGTAGATGCAGTTTGTGTAGCTGTTCCCACCCGTCTGCACTATGCCGTAGGCATCAACTGTCTGTTAGCGGGAATTCATGTTTTGATTGAAAAACCGATCGCAGCCAGTATTTCTGAGGCAGAGTCACTAGTAAACGCCGCAGCTGAGTCTGGGTGTATTCTACAAGTGGGTCATATTGAGCGTTTTAACCCGGCTTTTAAAGAACTAAGCCAAGTGCTTAAAACTGAAGAATTGCTGGCGCTAGAAGCCCACAGAATGAGTCCTTACTCAGATCGGGCAAACGATGTCTCGGTTGTGCTGGATTTAATGATCCATGACATCGATTTACTTTTGGAATTAGCTGCTTCCCCAGTCACGAAATTGACTGCTAGCGGTACTCGCGCCCTAGACTCAGGTTATTTAGATTACGTAACTGCCACCTTGGGGTTTGCCAATGGTATAGTTGCTACTCTGACCGCCAGTAAAGTTACCCACCGAAAAATTCGTCGGATTGTCGCCCATTGCAAAAATTCATTCACTGAGGCAGATTTTCTCAAGAATGAAATTTTGATTCACCGACAAACTACTGCCAATTCTCTCACCGACCATCGACAAGTACTTTATAGGCAAGATGGTGTAATTGAAAAAGTGTACACCAGCAATATTCAACCTTTGAGTGCAGAATTAGAGCATTTTGTCAACTGTGTACATGGGGGCAATCAACCCTCAGTAGGTGGTGAACAAGCTCTCAAAGCTCTGAGACTGGCAAGTTTGATTGAGCAGATGGCGCTGGAAGATCGAGTTTTGAATCCATTAGACTGGCAATCGGAACCAAGAGTACAATCGTTAACGCCGACAGCCTAGAAGCAGGGATGAGGGGGGTGAGGGGGACAAGGTAAAATTTTCTCCCTGCTCTCCCACAGGCACAACCTCAGAAGAAAACCCCCTTAGTATGTTTTTAAATTTGCCATCTACTCTTTAGATCCTCCTTGGTTCCTTTTAAAAACCGACTAAGGAGGATCTAAAAAATTAGAAAATAAAGATTATGATGGCTAATTTCGTTAGTTTTGTCAGATTCGTATTGAGCGAGAGATCGCTCAATTTCAAGGGCTAGTACCGCAAAGCGGAAGTCAAAAGTCCTATATATCAAGGCTTTTGCAAGTTTAAAAATGGTAGCTTGATTTCTACCGCCCTGTACTAAAGCTACTTCTGAATTTATATAAACTTCGCAATTAATGAAACAGCGCCCTAACTTCCACTTGTTTTACTTTGTCTCTTCATTGCGATGCCAAGTTTTTGTGTAGCCGAATTACCTTGAATTTAGCAAGCTGAATAATTAGCTTTTTTAAAAGTTAAAGCGGAATCTTAGTCACAAGAATAGTACCGCAATTTTAGGAATTGACTCAATGCTTGAATGGATAACTAATACTATCAACTATTTTGGCTATTGGGGAATCGCCCTACTAATGTTCCTAGAAAACCTTTTTCCCCCGATTCCTTCAGAATTGATTATGCCACTGGCTGGATTTACAGCAAGTCCATATCAACCAGGGGGAGCAAAGCTGAATATCATTGGTGTGTTTTTCGCAGGACTTTTGGGTTCTGTATTGGGCGCACTTATTTGGTATTATCCAGGTAAGTTTTTGGGCGAAACTCGTTTGAAAGCTTGGGCTGACAAGTATGGCAAATGGCTGGCTATATCCAGTAAAGATATCGCCAAGGCCAAAGAGTGGTTTGACCGACAAGGTAGAAAAGCAGTATTAATTGGTCGCCTTGTACCAGGAATCCGCACCTTGATTTCCGTTCCCGCAGGTATCAGCAATATGCCATTGCTACCATTCTTGTTTTACACAACACTAGGTAGCGCGGCTTGGGTGGGTTTGTTAACATACTCAGGATACATATTGGGTAGTCAGTATGAACTTGTGGACAAGTACCTTGCTCCTGTATCCAAAATCGTACTTGGGGGTTTGGTTCTAGTATTTATTTTCTGGATATTCAAGCGCCAGTCAAGACGTGCTAAAAGATGAAACAGGGACGCTTTTGGTTTGAAAGTAGTGAAAGCAGGGGTTACATCTGGCCAAAATTCGCCTACACTATGCCAAATAATACTAGATGTGAGAAGGCATGAGCTTATCGGAGGTATCACCAAAATTAATTTTGGCGTATTTCTAGCTACACTTGACGCAACCTAGAATTTATGGTTGCTCGCATTTTTGTAAGATGAGCATGACAACTTTTTACAGTTAAGTTTGAACTAGGAGCTTTCATGACAGACCAACCTTCCGCCGCTACCCCCATCAATGCTGCTGCTATACCCATGAATAGAGTGTCAGCATCGACTCCCATCAATGCCGTTAATAATACTCCTCCCAAGACAGGGGGTGTTCCGGGAAAAACTATTCTCAGCGTTGATTTAGGCAGAACTTCCACAAAGACTTGTGTGAGTCGTGAACCCGGTAATGTGGTGTTCGTACCTGCCAATGTCAAGCAGATGTCAATTGAACAAGTACGCGGTGGTGTTTTTGAAGCCAGGGCTACTGACCCCTTAATGGATTTGTGGCTGGAGTATCAAGGAAATGGATATGCTGTTGGTCAACTAGCAGCCGATTTTGGGGCTAATCTAGGAGTCGGCCAATCTAAGGTAGAGGCTGCACTGGTAAAAGTGTTAGCAAGTGCTGGGTACTTCAAACTCAGAGACGATATCTCAGTTGTACTAGGTCTGCCTTTTCTTTCCTTAGAGCAATTTGAAAAGGAAAAAGCCCAGTTGATTAGCCAAGTAGGCGGCCCTCATGTGTTGAACTTCCGAGGTGAATCTATTTCGCTGAATGTCAGTAAGGTATGGGTAATGCCAGAAGGCTACGGTAGTCTGCTGTGGTCTGAAGCTCAACCGAAGAAAAGTCCTGGTAGTCCCGATTTTACAAAAATATCGGTGGCGATCGTTGATATTGGACATCAAACCGTCGATCTTTTGATGGTAGATAACTTCCGTTTTGCCAGAGGTGCTTCTAAGAGCGAAGACTTCGGTATGAACAAGTTTTATGAATTGGTGTCCGCCGAAATCGAGGGAGCAGATAGTCAATCTCTAGCTCTGATTTCCGCCGTGAACAAACCCAGAGGTGAACGTTATTACCGTCCTAAAGGCGCTAGCAAGCCCACCAACCTAGACGATTTTCTTCCCAACCTTACGGAGATGTTTTCGCGCGAAATCTGTAGCCGTGTGCTAGCCTGGTTGCCAGAACGTGTCACCGATGTGATTCTGACTGGCGGGGGTGGTGAGTTCTTCTGGGACGACGTTCAACGTCTGCTCAAAGAAGCAAAGATTAATGCTCATTTAGCAGCACCTTCACGACAGGCGAATGCTTTGGGGCAGTATATTTATGGAGAGGCACAATTATCCTCCAATCGCGCTGCTAGGGCATAAAGCTGATGTTCCAATGGTCAAAAAAGGTAGTTAAATCCGTCACGTTCAACCCAGAGCTTGCTGATGAAAGCTTGTTAGCGCAAGTAGAAAGTTATTTGGACAAACAACCAGACAAGACTTTCAGCGACCTCTGTAAAGAAGCCTTATGGCAATCTTTATGTGTACCGGAACCTGTACAACCTGCTCCACAAACAGCAGCAAAAACACCGATTGAACAGCAAATCGGTGAACTGCAACGTCAAGTGGCTGGACTTGAGGAACGTTTTTTGGCCAAGGGATCTAATCGTTTGGAGGCAATGGAACACCATCTACTGCAACTTTCTCAACAAGTTGCACAACTGGCGCTTATAGTCAATGAGCGATCGCTCATTCAGTCTCCAACTCAATTAGAAGTAGTAAATAATACTTCTTATTCTGTTGCTACCCCTCCTCAAGAGGTTGACCCCGTAATCAGCCGCCTTAGTCAGTTTCTCGATGATTTTTAAGAAACAATCGCGTTTGTGAGCAGTTTTTGCTCCTCTTAACAATCCTTAATAATATTTTCTATTAAGGATTGTTAATGTTTGTATATGGTTAAAGGTTTTTCTTTCCCTTTCCCCCTTTTCCTTAAAACCCGACAAGTATTAGGTTGGGTTAAGTGTTGATAAGTTTATCGAGTTGTTATAAATTAAAAACTGGGTGCGATCGCTATTTTGAAATATTCATAATTAGTAAGTGCGTAGTTTACCGCCGTAGGCATCACTATTAAGTAAAGTTAAAAAACTCGGGAAACAGCGAAATTTTAACCCTTATTAATTTTCGTCAATATTTCCAGTTTCTTGAAGACTTTTTATCATATCTTGACCCTGTTTTGTCAAAAGTAAATTAGCGTAGGCTTGACCAGCTTGCTGTTCTCTTTGAGCATTTTGCTTAATCACTACATATAAACTAACAGGTAATGGATATTCACCACTGTAAATCGCTTGTATATTAACTCGATTACGCTTGCCAGGGCGACATCGAGTTGGTAATACAAAGTTTTCTTGTTGGTATGGAGAAATAGTTTTACCCTTATCGTTAATAATAGGTAAAGTCTTAACTCCACACTGTGGTACTACATCTGAGATGGGGCCTGTAAAGATTCCTCCCGGTTCTCTAGCGATTTTTTGGAGTCCTTCACTAGTTGTGTTAATATAGTTAATATTATCACCAAACTTTTCAATTCCTAAACTTTTTCTAAACTCTTCAGTGCTGCCTGAATTATTACTACGCACATAAAATTTAATTGGGATATCTGCGAGAACGCCTGCATCTTTCCAATTGTCAATCTGACCACTAAAAATTTTCTTTAATTGTTCTTTGGTTATATTTTGGATATCTAATTTGGGATTAACGGCTACTGCTAAACCACTTTGGGCAACTCTAATTCCTTGAATAGTAAAACCCTTTGTTTTAGCTAAGTTTTTCTCTTTAGGGAGAACGTCACGGGAGGACAGAGCAAAATCTAGTCCATCCTGTCCACCATCTATTAACTTCTGAATGCCTATTCCAGAACCCCTGATTAACACGTTTTTTATATCAAATTGGCGATAGATATTTTTAATTTCTGACTCTAGCTTTGGATAGATAGGTGCCCAAGAAGTACTACCTCCATACTTAAAAGCTCCTGAAGGGATATTTTTAACTTCTGTAAATTTATCTATTTTATTAACAATTTGATTGTCACATTCTAGTTGTTGAGATGAGATAACGGGACATTGAACTTTCATCTCAGGCTTAATAAGCCATACCACCACAGCACCAATAATAACTCCTAGACTCAACATTCCTATAGATTGAGGAGCTAGATTGAGTTTCCTTTTTTGAGAAGCTTCAATTAAGGCTGTATCTTCATCCCTAAGTCCTAAATTTTGCTGAAGACGTTTCAAATCAGCACGAGTATTTTCCTTAACAGGAAATTTACCTTTAGTTGTTCGGAAGAATACCTTTTGATATTCCTGTAAATTTTCTTTGTAGTCTTGATAAGGTTTTAAAACCTCAGCTTCTTTAGCAGCAGCTTCGTCAGGTGTTAGCCCTAAGTTCTTTTGTCGCTTATTTAAAGCAGTACGACCAATATCAGAAATTTCACCGTCTCTTACCCAATATTCAACTTCTCGACCATATTGAAGTTTTGGCTCATCAATGGGTGCTTTGGCAAGCTTGATTTTATAGCCTTCTCTAATAGCATATATTTCTGGTTTCATGGCTGGAGCAGCTTCTTGTACTTTCCTTTTAGCGTATTCATGTAATTCATCAACAGAAATGAAGCTATCTTGATCTCGGTCTGCTGCACCAGTCTCTAGCCCCTCAACTATATAGCAGGTGTAAGTTGAAACATCTGTTCCTGGTTGTGCAAAAGAATATTGCGTTGATGTCGAAGATGTAAGAACCGCTCGTCCTTCACCACCTAATTGGTTCCTCACATCCACAAAACCATCATCTTTAGAAGATTTAGCAGACCAACCCTCAGCAAACGCGCCACTAAAACAACAATCAAGAATTACTACCTCGCGTTTGGAGCGGCTATTGCTCATGACATCATGTACAGAGTTAGCTGGTACTGTTGTCGCCTTAACTAGTTCTCCTTTGTCACTTTTTTTGGTGTTGCAAGCAGCAAAGTAAAGCTTACCATTCTCATCTTTGATTCCATGACCAGAGAAAAAAAGCAGCACGAGGTCATCTTTTTGACGATCGGCAAACAAAGTCTCGATTGCGACTGCCATCTCATGTTGTTGAGGATTTATCAGCAATGTTACGTCATCAAAACCACCAATCTCTGGGTTTTCCAAAACTCGCTGCATTTCCTCGACATCTTTTGTCGCTGCTGGCAATGGAGTAAGACCAGGCTCATATTCACTGACTCCAATTAGGAGTGCTACTTTCGCCATCTCACTATTCTTCCTTACTGCTGGAATTTCTTAATTACCTGCAACAAACTTTTGAGCTTGTTCAATGGCGGCGTTTAACTCTTCCTGACTGCTAGCTTTCACCTTCAGTTTTTTGCCGTTAGCCTCAACTTCCAATTCAATGGTTTTGTTACCCAAGCGATCGCTTAAAAATCCCAACAATTTCTTAAAATTGGCAAGGCTCACCTCTGTCTGTAATACTCCTATCAGAAAACCGCTAACAGACTTGGCTCCTTCGGGAGTTTCTGTAACTGTAACGAGTTCAGCACTTTCTACATCTAAATCTTTGATTTCTCGCAGCAGATTCCGTGTTTCGCGTTCTTGCTCTTCTGCATCTAAGCTGGGATTAGAAAGAGCGATCGTTAACTTGATGTTAGATTCAGAACTCATTTTGTACCCTTTTCAGTTTTAAGCAGCTGACTCTCACCTATATTGCCGTGATTTCTCTATTGACATCATATCCGCTATGTAAATTTCCTGAAATTTCATGAAGATTTTTGCAAAAACTTATCAAATTTAAGTAAAAATTACTAGATATTCAGAGAGACGCAGCAGTGCTACGTCTCTACATTCTTTTTCGGAGATGTCTATTACGTCAGATTAATTAAAACAAATCCAAATCTGTCACAGCACCAATACTGCTAGAAGATACCAATTTGGCAT
>NZ_JAVRBS010000033.1:0-91201 GCF_034531155.1 Nostoc sp. ChiVER01
TGAAGTACCTCAATACGACTTTGAAGTACCTCAATACGACTTTGAAGTACCTCAACATGACTTTGAAGTACCTCAACATGACTTTGAAGTACCTCAACATGACTTTGAAGTACCTCAACACGACTTTGAAGTACCTCAATACGACTTTGAAGTACCTCAACATGACTTCGAGGTAAGTAGAACGACGTGAAAAAACCACACTGTGTAAAGATAAGTAAATAAGGCTGAAACTCTTTCTACCCCTGCCCCCTGCTCCTTGCCCCCTGCCTTATGCCAACAATAATTATTTACGCCGCCCTACTTATCTGTATGCTGTGGAATAGCTAAACTTCTGAGGCGATCGCTTGGGGTTTGCTCTTGGTTCATAATTATCTCTACTTGGAGTCTTTAAACTAAGTTTTGCATCAAAGCCCAGCAGGTGCGTAGTTTACAGCCGTAGGCATCGCTTATACTTTAAGTAACGTAATTGGTGATGGACTTATTTTGATACCATTATCTTACTTGTTGACTTAATATGCTATTATTAGCATAATTAGCAATAGATGAGTAAAAAACAAGAAAAACCCCTCAAATGGATTGCAAGCGCTCTTGATGATTTAAAAAATTTCCCTGAAGATGTGCAAGATGTAATGGGTTATGCTCTGGATTTAGCACAACATGGTGAAAAGCATCCTGACGCAAAACCTTTGTATGGATTTACAGGCACTGGGGTTTTAGAAATTGTAGATGATTTTGAAGGAGATACATACAGGGCAATTTACACTGTTAAATTTGCAGGATTTGTTTACCTATTACATTCATTTCAAAAGAAATCAAAACACGGTATTGCTACACCAAAACAAGATATAGATTTAGTTAAGAAGAGACTCAAGGTTGCTCAGGAAGATTATTTACAAGAAATAGCAAAAACAATGGAGTAAAAAATGAGCAAAGAAAATGATGTTTATATTAGTAACGGAAATGTCTTTGCTGATCTAGGACTGTCTAATCCTGAAGAGCGCTTAATTAAAGCAGAACTTGCACGCAAAATTAGTGAAATTATTGCTAATCGCCAATTAAATCAAGTCCAAGCAGCCGAAGTTCTTGGAATAGATCAACCAAAAATATCTGCTTTAACTAGAGGGAAACTAAAAGATTTTTCAATAGATAGATTGATCAGATTTATAAACATTTTAGGTAATGATGTAGAAATTACAATTAAGCCTAAACCAGAAAGCCGTTCAATTGCTTGCACGACTGTAGTTTGTGAATAATTATTAACCTAAAAGGCATACAGATAGTAATGATTTAACGCGCATTATTTCTGCAAGAAAGGCAACCAAATATGAGCAACGAGTCTATTTCGAGCAATTCTCAGACTGATTGGCAAAGGCTTGATGCGATGAGCGATGAAGACATTGATTTATCAGATTGCCCGGAAATTCCACCAGAACTGTTTGCTAAGGCTACAGTTCGCCGGGGTTTACCTGCGGCAGAAAATAAAGCACAGGTTACATTACGCATTGACAGTGATGTATTAGAGTGGTTTAAGTCGCAAGGACGGGGTTATCAAACGCAAATCAATACCTTACTGCGAGCGTATATGGAAGCTCATCGATAGTCAGTAAATCGATGCTGTGGAATAGCTGAACTTCTGAAGCGATCGCTTGGGTAAGCTCTTTGTTCATAATTTGATCGACTCTGTTTTTTGAAAAAAATTAGATCGTTCCGCTTCGCTACACTCAAAAAGGATAAAGAAAAGAAGGGTAAAGGGCAAGAGAGCTAAAGCATAAAGGGCTAAAGATTCCTTCCAACCGCGCACACAACACGAAAACCAAAAGCGCTGTTGCGGACGACGCGCGAGTCGTTGAAGTTGCGGGACGCGGAACGGCAGTATTCAGGAATGCTGAACCAGGAACCACCCCGCAGCACTTGACGTTGATTATCATTATTTATCCATGCACTTCCATCACTAGGCGCTCCTTTATAGGTGTCATGCCAAGTATCATGGCACCACTCCGAGACATTCCCGTGCATATCGTATAATCCAAAGGCGTTAGGTGGAAAACTTCCTACTTCTGTTGTTTCTTGACGAGATTTTCCTTTTGGTGCAGAAGCGTAGGTGTAATTCCCATTGTAGTTGGCTAACTCAGTCGTAATCGTCTCGCCGAAGTGAAATGGTGTTGTTGTTCCTGCACGACAGGCGTATTCCCACTCTGCTTCACTAGGTAGCCGATATTTACGCCCAGTCTTTTGACTCAGCTTTTTGCAAAATTCCACTGCATCATTCCAGGACACTAGCTCTACAGGACGTTTTGCTCCCTTGAAGTTGGACGGATTGCTACCCATTATTTGCTGGTACTGTTCCTGAGTCACTTCAAACTTGCCCATAAAAAAAGCAGGCACATTCACAGTGTACTGTGGTTCTTCACTGTTGGTTCGACCATTTTCAGCAGGTGGCGAACCCATCTTAAATGAACCAGCAAGAATCTCAACCATATCTAAAGTTATGTCATTGCCTAAGTCTTCTTTAAAGAACTTAGCTTGCTTGTTAGAATCTCGTTTAATTACCTGTCCCTTTTTATCTACCGTTACCGTTTCAAACTTAAAAGAATCAAGTGTTGGTGATTGACGCTTAAAAATTTCACTACCTACTACTGCTGTCACCAAACTTACACCTCCCAAGCCAGCCCACTTCAAAAACTTTTGTCGGCTTATTCGCTCTTGAGTCGGCTGAGTGAATTGAGTACGACTTGGCTGTTGAATATACTGCTGTAATTTTTGTTGTTTTTCTGCTTCCTCTTGCTGCCGTTGTTTTTCTGCCTCTTGTTGCTGTCTGATTCTCTCTTGCTGTTTCCGGTATTCTGCTTCTGAAAACGGTCGAATAATAATTGCTTCAAGTGCAGCTATTTCCGCATCATCTAATTCTAAAATTCGTTGGAAGCGCTTAAGTTCTTCACGAGTAACATTACTAAGAGGATATTCAAACTGTATCGACTCTCTAAACACCTGCTCATATTGTTGCAACTTTTGCTGATGTTCCTTGATCGCAGCCACAATTCGATTTTCAATTGCAGTCACATTCTCAGCAGTCAGATTCAACGCTTGATGACGTTGCGTTAGTTGAGAGCGTTTTAAAGCACTGAGCGGATATTCTTGCTGAATAACCTCTGTAAACTCCTGCTCATATTGCCGAAAGTTTGCTTGATGCGTTTCAATCTCCGCATTAATTCGCCTCTCGATCGCACCCACATCTCCCTCACTCAACCCCAACGTCTGCCACGTTTCCTGCAACTGCTTTTGCGTCACTTCATCTGGATAATGCTGGCGCTGCGTCGCCTTCACAAACGCCTGCTCGTACTGCTGGAGTTTTTGATGATAGCTTTCAATCTGTGTTGTGATTTGGGCTTCAATTGGTGCAACATCTACATCCGTCAGTCCCAAATGCTGCTGCTGCTGGCGTAAATCATTGCGGGTTGCCTCACTCACGGGATATTCCTGCTGCGTGGCAGTAAAAAACAGCCGTTGGTAGTTCCGGAGTTTTTGATGATATGCCTCTACCTCAGCCGTAATCTGAGATTCAATCGCCGCAACATCACTATTTGCAAGCTCTAATTGCTGCTGGGTTTGCCGTAAGCGATCGCGGCTTGCTGCACTCAAGGGAAACTCTTGTCGCAGTGCCGTTGTAAACGCTTGCTGATATATTTGCAGGTTTTGCTGATGCGTTTTAAACCGTGCAGTCACTAGTGCCTCAATCGGCATCGTGTCCTCATTCCGCAGCCCCAAAATTTGCTGGAGATTTTGCAAATCGTGGCGATCGCTATCGGTAATCGTCTCGTCTCGCTCCAGTAACTCAGTGAACACCTGCTGATACTGCTGGAGTTTTTCGCCAAACTGCTTGCGGTACGGTTCCAACACCTGATCTTCGATCGCTTTCGCCTCAGTTACCTCTAACCCCAAGCGAGTCCTCTGATAATCCAATGTGCGACGACCAACAAGAGAAATTTCGCCTCGATGAATAAATCGCGCTACCTCTTTACGGTATCGCTGTTTGGAATCACCCGGAGCCACCTTTGCCAGTCGAATTTTAAAGCCTTCTCGAATTGCATAGATTTCCGGTTTCATCGCAGGTTGAAGTTCTCGCACCTTCTGACTGGCGTATTCATGAAGTTCATCGATGGAGATAAATTCATCTTGATCGCGATCGGCTTCTCCCGACTTAATACCTTCAACCAAAAAACGAGTGTAAATTGATAAATCTTGCCCTTCTTGCTCAAAGGAATATTGAGTTGAAGTAGAAGAAGTCAATACGGCTCGTCCTTCACCACCCAACTGCTCCCGGATGTCAATTGTGCCGTCATCTTTGGCAGACATTCCCTCAGCAAACGCGCCACTAAAGCAGCTATCTAGGATTACCACCTGCCGACGCGAACGGCTTTCGCTCATGCGATCGTGAATAAAACTAGCAGACACCGATGTTGAGCGAATCAATTCGCCTTGCGGCGTTTTACTGGTGTTGCGAGTCGCCAGATACAGCCTACCGCGATCGTCTTTGATGCCGTGTCCTGAAAAGTACAGCAGCAGCAAATCATCTTTGTGCCGTCCAGAGAATAGCGTTTCGATCGCAATTTCTACAACTTGCCGTTCAGGATTTTTTAGCAGCTTAATATCTGAGGCAGCAAATCCGCCCATTTCTGGATTCAGCAGTACCTCGTACACTGCTTTCACGTCTCTAACTGCACTGGGCAAAGGGTTTAGCCCTGGTTCATACTCACTGACCCCAATCAGCAACGCTACCTTTGCCATTTAACTCACCTATGCTGCGATCAAATCCTATGTGGCTTTAATCTCTGTGTTGTTTCGCTCATACTAAGTTTTAGAATATCACTTATATCAATTGGACTAGTTATGAGCTAAATCTTTACAGCAAAATTTAATTAAGGGATGAAATTTTACCTATTTATGCAAGAAAAATCCAGGCAGCTACTGTATCATTATCCAACCACGACTTAGTATATTTTTTGCATCTATAATTAACCCTCTTAGCTGTTATGACCCTCCGCCCTGATTCTACCCTTAGCTTGGTTTCTCCTAGCATTAGCGATATATGCCGACAAGTCGCCCCTTTAAAACTGGGAATTATGGCTTCTGGGAATGGCAGCAATTTTGATGTAGTTGCCCAAGCTATCCAAGATGGACAGCTAAATGCCCAAATTCAAGTTTTAATTTACAATAACCCCTCGGCGAAAGCAGCCGTAAAAGCAGCTAATCGAGGTGTAGAAGCTGTTTTATTGAATCACCGCAACTATCAAAATCGAGAAGAGTTTGATGAGAAAATTGTGCAGACATTGCAGCACTATGATGTGGAATGGGTAATTTTGGCAGGTTGGATGCGATTGTTAACATCAGTTTTCATAAATGCCTTTCCCAATAAAATTATTAATATCCATCCTAGTTTGTTACCTAGTTTCAAAGGAATTCATGCTGTAGAACAAGCCTTAGCATCTGGGGTAAAAATCACTGGTTGTACAGTGCATATAGCTTGTTTAGAAGTAGATAGTGGCCCAATATTAATGCAAGCCGCAGTACCAGTATTGCCAGATGATACAGCAGAAACACTCCACGCCAGGATACAAATTCAGGAACATCGAATTTTACCATTAGCGATCGCTCTAGCAGCTTCTTCGTCAAAAACTACACTCAGCCCAATACAGTTGGGTTAAAAGAGGACAAGGGGCAGGGGGCAGGGAGAAAGAGGGCAAGGGGCACGGGGCAGGGGGAAAAGGGGAAAAGAAAAGAACCTGCATCAAGCTTTTGACTTTCCCCCTGCTCCCTGCCCCTTGCTTCTTCTACAAAGCTATACACCAGAGTTGGCTTCAGTAGCTTGATACGCTTGTAAGAGCCTAGCATGATCGAGAGTAAATCCTACTTGCATCGCTATCTGGGTAAATAAATCAATCTCAGGCTGTTGCCACTCACGCGGGCCAGAACACTGATGTGCAATTAACAAGCCGAATAGCTGGTCATCTTTAATAATGGGTGCTACTAAATTTGCTTTCACACCAAAGGATTCGAGCAGGTTAATATGACAATCAGCCAAACCGGACTCGTAAATGTTGTTTGTTGCGACAACACGACCAGACTGGTACTTTTCTACATAGTTTTCTGTAAAACAAGGGTCGTAAATTTTAGACCGCAAAACTTTGGGATAACCTGGAACTACTGATTCAGCAATTATAATTCCGAACCAATTAGCGTAAAAGCTATAAACTAATACTCGGTCAACACTCAGTGCTTTGCGAACTTCTTCCACAGTGGTTTTGATGACATCCTCTTCGTTAAGCGATTGGCGAATGCTGCGGGTAATATCCACCAGTAACTGACTTCGCCTACTTTCAGCTTCGATTCGTTGCAAGAGTCTTGCATGGTCGAGAGCAAATCCCACTTGCATCGCTATTTGACCAAATAAATCAATCTCAGATTGTTGCCAATCACGAGGTTTGGAACACTGATGTGCAATTAATAAACCAAATAGCTGTTCATCTTTAAGAATGGGGGCTACCAAATTTGCTTTGACAGAAAAGGATTCGAGTAGGTTAATTTGATAATCAGCCAAACCAGCTTCGTAAATGTTATTTATTGCTAAAACGCGACCAGACTGATAATCTTCTACATAGCCTTGACCAAAATATAAATCTTGGATTTCAGATCGCAGAACTTTTGGATAGGTGAGAACAACTGATTCGGCAATCACAGTTCCAGAGTAATTAGCATTAAAGCTATAAACCATCACTCGGTCAGCACTTAATACTTTCCGAACTTCTTCTACAGTGGTTTTTAGAACATCCTCTTCATTGAGTGATTGGCGAATGCTGCCGATAGTATCCGCCAGCAATTGACTTTGCACATTCTCAGCCTCGATTCGTTGCAGGAGTCTGGCGTGGTCGAGAGCAAATCCCACTTCCATAGCTATTTGGGCACATAAATCAATCTCAGACTGTTGCCAATCACGGGGTCTAGAGCATTGATGTGCAATTAATAAGCCAAACAGCTGTTCATCTTTGAGAATGGGTGCGACCAAATTTGCTTTCACACCAAAGGATTCGAGCAGGTTAATGTGACAATCAAGCAAACCGGCTTCATAAATGTTATTCGTGGCTTGAACGCGACCAGACTGATACTTTTCTACATAATCTTGAGCAAAACATGGGTCTTGGATTTCAGACCGCAAAACTTTGGGATAACCTGGAACCACTGATTCTGCAATTACTGTTCCCGACCAATCAGCGCTAAAGCTATAAACTAGCACTCGGTCAGTACTCAGTGCTTTACGAACCTCCTCCACGGTGGTTTTGATGACATCCTCTTCGTTAAGCGATTGGCGAATGCTGCGGGTAATGTCGATAAATATCTGAGCTGTATCCGCCTTCGTATCAACCTGTTCTAGAAGCTTGGTGTAGTCAAGAGCGAATCCTACTTGTATAGCTATCTGAGTGAACAAATCAATCTCAGACTGCTGCCAAAAGCGAATTCTAGAACACTGATGTGCAATCAATAAACCGAATAGCTGTTTGCCTTTAAGAATAGGTGCTACTAAATTAGATTTGACAGCAAATTGCTCTAGCAACTCAATATCACTATTACTGAGATCGGCTTGATAGATATTATCAATAGCACGGATGGAACCATTCCGGTATTTTTCTATATATCCTGCCTCAAATCCAGGCTCAGAGACTGTAATCCCTAATATTCTAGGTAAACCAGGTGCTACTGACTCAGCGATAAAGGTTCCATTAGAGTTGGAGTTAAAGCAAAAAATGGTTACGCGGTCAATGCTTAAAGCTTTACGAATTTCTTCTGTGGTAATTTTGAGAACATCTTCTTCATTGAACGATTCTCGAACCCATCGCGTAACTTTCATTAATAGTTGGGAGTAATCAGCTTCGGTTTCTTTTTCCTTTGCCAAAACTGAAAGTAGCTCTGTAAATAAGTTTATGTTTCTCTCTAACATCACTAATTCATCTTCGTTAGCGATGAAATATTGAGTAAACTCACTATCTGGGCGTAGCTTGTTTTTGATACTATTAGAAATTGCCGCAGCTTTACTGACCCGACTCATAGCTCGATTAGTCACAAAAACAGCGATCGCACCTGTTAAAATTGCTGTTACTCCCATACCAGTTAACAAGAGCGACAATTGTCTCTGTAGAGCTAGTTCAGTTTCTGTTGAACTTGCCGCACTCTCAAGTCTTACTTGCGGAATTTGTTTAGTAATTAAATTAATGCCGTAGTTGTAAGTAGCTGTTCCAATTGCAACCACAGGAAGGACACTAATACTTAGTGCCCAAATAATTGCTTTAGTTTTTAAACTCCATTTCTGTTGCCGCAGCCTTTGTTCACGATTTCGTCTTGCTTGGTTTTGAGAAAAAGACTGATTCATAAATGAAACCTGGATTGCTGCAATTGAGAATCAAGTAAATAACCTCTTCACCAAATTCTACACAAAACTTATTAAACAAGGATTGTCTTTCAGGGGTATTTTGCGGCACTAAGCTTTTACGTCATGCGCCATAAAGCTTTTGTTGCTTTTGACCTCAAAAAATCAGGTCTAGTTAACGGGCTTGTTAACAATAAAATGGCGTAGTCGTAGCCCATCGTAGATATCGGTTTGTTTAATGTCTCATTTTTTATATTAGGTGTGTAGTTTTCTGACAAAACAGCCAAAAAATCTTTCTTTTTCAACAAGAACTATACAGACCTATCATAAGTTAGCCTCACCCCTCAAAAAGAGAAGAAACAACGCGATAATAAGCCTTTAAGCCGCTTGATAGGAGAGAAATTTACTACTCACCTTAGTTAGATTTGCGTAGCGGCAGAATGTGCAGAAAGAAGTTAGGGTTTAAGTGTATTTATTGTAGTCTACTTGACTAAAAACCTGTGTACCTGCGAACACACAAACACGCTTAACAAAAAAATTATAATATATAATCAAATCTGAATTTATATTTAATATAACTTAATTATAACTTATAAAAGATTGAAGCTGTAGTTACAATTGCTCATAATGCTATAAGTAAAATTGAAAATTGAGTTAATACAACTTAAGCATTGTTTATAAATGCTCAACCTGTAGTTAATACAGCTTCTTCTGCGATTATAAATGCTCAAGCTGTAATTAACACAACTTCTTTCGTAGTTATCAATGCTTGGCTTGGGCTACGCCTTGGCAGTAATTTCTAGAAGCTCAATATTTATTTTTTAATTGCCGTAATTGCGACATTTTCCAGAAATAGCTAGAAATCCAATTGGTAATAATGTGAGCGACAATCGGCACTAATAAGTTGCCAGTAAGCAGGGCACTATATGCAAATATCATCCCGACAATTGTTGCCCAAATCACATAAGGCCATTGTTGGGAACCACTAAAATGCAAGATGCCAAAGCAAAGACTAGATACAATGACAGCTAGATGATCTAAGCCTAAAGCTGGCAGCATTACACCTCTAAATAATAATTCTTCACTCAACCCTGGTAGTAACCCCAGCCAAATTAAGTCTGGTAAGGTTAAGGGTCTTAGTACCATTTCTAGATAATAATCTGCACTTTTACGATAAGCAATCCAAACGCGATAAGCTATGCCACTTAATGCGGTGATGACCAATCCTAACCCTACACCCAACAGCAACTCTCTTTGGTTCAAGTCCCAAGAAAATATGGAAAAGTTGCCAAGGTATAACGAGAGTTTGGCGACTATCAACAAAATGATTGCAGTCGCTCCCATCGCCCCAAGTATTTGGATGCGCGTCAGGTATGGAATTTCTGGCTTTTGCTTTTGTTGTTCAATCACGGGTTTTTAATTTTTAAGGGGCATTGGGCATTGGGCAGGGGAGGCAAGGGAGGCAGGCGGGAATAAACTAATGACAAATGACTAATGACTAATTGACTCCAAAGGTAATAAGTTGGGACGGAGAGCGGAGGGATTAATACCTGCTTTGTGTGCGACTAATACACCCACTGCTTCTAAATATGAGTTTACCTGTATAAATTTGATCCCCAACGGTTGAGGAGGAACTTTTATTAGAGTTTTATTTTCTTCTACTGTAATTATTTGGCATCGTCTTTGGCTTAAACTTAGTAAGGCACTGCTACCACAAGCATTTGCAGGTACGATCGCAACATCTACTTCATCTACCCAAATATCTTCTTGCTGCAATCCGATCGCTCCTCTCTCTATTATAAATTGTGGGGCACGGCTTAATCCTACAAGGACGCACGGCAAAAAGGTATAGCCCAATTCTTCGGCGGCGGAACGGGGAGATAAATCAGGTTGCGGAGGTTCGCTTAAAAGGGCGGGAGAATGGGCGCAAGGAATTTCAAAGGTTCGCACTAGCAAATGGCTAATTACGGCTTCTGCACCCGCTAAAGAATCAACGCCTTCACCCTGGCGATATTTTTGTACTGCTTCCTCATCCATATCATCAGGGAAACGGGCTACAACTGCGATCGCTTCTGCCCCTGCTTTTTTTATTAAAATCTCAGCTGCTCGTAATAAACTATCTGGGTTGCCAATTGTTCCCCAACTCGCTCCTGATGCTGTAGTCCGCAATTCTACATTTAATGGTGCATCTGTAATTACATAATCTGTTAAAGTTAATCCCAGAGTAGCTCTGACTGCATCTGCTGCTTGTATATGCCGTAGCCGTAACTCTGGCTCAATAGCTTGGTCTAAAAGCAAACCTACCTTGTTGCTGCGAACTGGACGCAAACCCCAACATCCAGAAGCGAATTTGTCAAGCCCGTAACCTTCAACATAGAAAGCATTTGGAAGATTCCAGTATAAACTTGCGCCATTCAAGACATTGGGGTGAGTAATTAGGCGATCGCAAACCTGTGCTATAACTTTGGCAACAGGTAAAGCATCTCCTGCATAACCGCCAATAGCAGCCCCAACCCCAGTTGGTACGATTAATATAGCGGTGTATGGACGTTGCATATTGACTTTTGCATAGCGGTACTAGCTTTGCTGCTTTAATTTTCTGAAGATAGGAGTAACTCTCCAAAGCACAGGTCGGTCTTTTGCGAATTCAGCAAATCCAGCTACAAGAGGTTCAAATTTATAATTTTGCTGTTTTGCTAATTCCTTAAGCCAGACTTTATTAGGATTATAGCGGTATAAAAAAACATCACTAAAGCGTTCTAATTCTTCTGCTGGTCGCAGATAAACTTTAAATGTCTTGGAAGGTCGAAGGAGAACTTGTACATTTGGGTTAAGTGAATAGCTTAAAGATAAAATATGACCTATTACTGCATCGCTAATTAAAAGAGGATTAGTTGTCTGATTAACAATTTTTGCAATAGCAATATTTTCCCCATTATGCTCTTTGTTATACCAAACTGTTGCTTTAGCACTGACACCACAGGACAAGATACTTCCCGAAACTAGGGTAACTAAGAATAATTGCCAAAATTTTTGATGCCAAGATTTTAACGAAGGATTAACTAAATTTATTCCTAGTAAGTAGGCAATAGCTAGTTGCACTCCTAATAAACTAGGAATTATGTATCGTGCTTGTGTGGAACGCATTCCTCCGAAAATCAAATCTGGTATTATTAAAGGCAGTGTGCTAACGCCAGCCAGAAGGATAATCAATAACCAAACTGATATGGGTGTTTGACGACAGAGGCAATAAAAAGCATATAGGATTAAGAGTAACAACACTTGATGCACACAAAAATCCCAAGGTTCTTGATTAAGATAAAAAAAGAGCCGACCAAGGTGCTGAATCCAAATATCCCTTAGTTCTGAGTTTTTAAGAGTGTAAATCACCGCCCAATTCAGACCATTCTTCGCTTGAGATTGATTAATAATGACAACCCAAGCCCAAGGAAGAAAAATGATAAAACCTAGCAGAGATGCGACAAGGTAACTTTTAAGAATATTTCGATGGCGGAACCCATAGATAATCATGACATAAAGACCATGAGCGATCGCCACCAATCCACCCAGGAGAAATGTATAAAGATTTAGTATTACAGTAAGTGCATAAATACCCCAGCTAATTCTAGTTTTTAGTCGTATTGCTGATAGTAAAGCTGCGGTTGAAAGTAAAGTAGTTACAGTCCATAGACTGTATTGTCTTGATTCTTGAGAGTAAAGTACATGAAATGGCGAGACAGCAATTAGCGCTATCGTTAACCATGTAGGCAAGTTTGAAATGAAAACACCTGTTTCAACAAATAGCTCTTGACACAGCCAATAAGTGCATGGGAATACTAACAGACTAAGAAGTGCAGGTAACAACCTAGCTAAGGCTACTGAACTACCAATACTCTGAAACCAAAAATTTGCCAAACTGTAGTATAAAGGCGGATGCTGCGGATCTTCCTTGGCTAGGCTTTTGGCTACATCAATAACGCTTCTTGTTCCATCAGGACGCTGATATTTCTGAAGTTCTGTTACACTAACTATTGACTTTTCAAAAAAGTGTTGAGCAACTTCTTCTTGAGTATAACCTGAAGCTCGCAGAGATGTTATGGCTTCATCATACCAGTATACTTTATGGTCAAGGTGAGTAAAACGGAAAAATATGCCCAACACCAGCACAATATAGAGGAAAAAACGCAAGGAAACCTCCTCTTTTATGGTCAATCAATTAAACTTCTAACTGTGGCAATTTTGAATTTTAGATTGTTCCTTCAATCTAAAATCCAAAATCCAAAATCGAATGACTCTTAACTACCGATTTTAGTCACCACAGCTTCAACTGTAGCTTTTTGTTCGTCAGTATCCACAGAAGTAACTGCCCAACGCAGAGGTTCGCCTTGTTTCTTTAACTCTGTTTCAATTACTTCTAATAACTCTGCGGGAGTTTCTTGTAAATCAATTTCTGCGGTAATAAAATGAGTCGTCATTTTGGTAAATCCTGTTGATTTGTAGTTTCTAGAATAGCTGATATCAGTTGCGATGAAATACTTATGTTATTCCTCAGTTTTGGTAATACCAGCGAACAGTTACCAATGATTAAATCAATATCCTGATAATTGATAACTGATAACTGATTATTTGCCTTTGCCAAATTGTAACTGATAAAGTACATCTTCTTTTTCTGTCTGAATTTTCAAATCAGAAAGTGGTTTGGCAATACAAAGCAATACGTAACCTTGCTTTTGCAAATCTGGACTAACGCCCATACCATCAGTTTGATCCACAGTTCCCTTGCTTATTTGTCCGGCGCAAGTTGTGCAAACACCTGCATTACAAGAACTCGGCAGTTCCAAACCAGCAGCATCGGCAACTGATAATATCGTTTCATTTTCAGGAACTTGCAAGGTATGAATTTTGCCTTGGTGATCAATTTCTACGGTGTAAGTTTTGGGCATATACAAAAGAAGCGTGATGCAACGGACAAATGTATTAGTTTATCTGAATTAGTTAAAAATATCCAGATGTTACTATAAAAATTTAGGTTAAATAGTGAGGATTATAGCAACTAATTCTGAATAAGTTATAGATGAGTAACATTATTTACTATACAATACACAAATAAATTAGTTAAATTTGCTTACTATAAATAATATGCGCGATCGCGTTTCTTTAGAGACTGTATCTGTAAGTCTGCCTTTTGGCATTGGTTCGATGTCTTGGAAAGTTGACACCACACAAAAGAAGGCGGCTTGGTCGCTGTATGTGGAATTGGTGACGCGCATTGCTGTACAACCTTTGTCAGTTGACCAGGGTTTGGTACGAGAAGCGATGAATTCTCTTTATAGTTTATTTGGTACAACCCGCGAAGTTCTCAAAGCCGCCGGGCCAGATGTGGGTGCTAGTCGTGATTCAGTGGGGGGAATTGCGATCGCTGTGTTAAATAATGGGTTAAGGCCGTTTTTGGCTAAATGGCATCCGTTGTTGCAAGCATGGGAAGCTAGACGACCTATTGGGGTGAGTCCCAAGGAACATGAGCAGAGTTGGTCGGAGGAACCCAAGTTGCGAAGTGAGTTGGAAGTTTTGCGCGGTGGGTTGGAAGATTACGCTAAGGCGTTGGCGGTAATTGCTGGCGTGGAGGAGTAAGGAATGGTACAGTTTGATGTATTTCTGGCTCACAATAGTTTAGACAAGCCCCAGATTATAGAAATTGCTCGACATCTTAAGCAGAAGGGTTTGAACCCGTGGTTAGATAAGGAGCAAATTCGAGGGGGAGATAAGATTATACAAGCTGTTTTTAAAGGAATTTCCCTTTCTAAAACAGGTGCTTTTTTCATTGGACAAAGCGGTTTAGGGAACTTTCAGGCAAATCTTGAATTAGATACAGTAATACACTCTTTTTTGGAGCGACAATCACAAGGTTTTCGCGTGATTCCTGTTCTACTTCCTGGGGTGAGCGATGTACCTCAAGAACTATGGTATTTGAAACAATGGCGCTGGATTCAATTTACTAAATCGAATGATGAAGAGGCGTTAGATGACTTAATCTTAAGTATTAAAGAACAGAGTACAGAAACACAAGCGCCACAGGAAAATGATGTAATTCTGCCAAAACCACAACCCACTCAAACAGATAACCTAGCCTCAGAAAAAGGCATAGACTACACCAGACTACGCGACCTACTAGCAGCAAAAAACTGGAAGGAAGCCGACGAAGAAACCTATCGGGTGATGATTCAGGCTGTAGGTAAAAAAGATGGCGACTACTTCACCTCAGATGAACTCTTAAATTTTCCTTGCACTGAATTACGCACAATTGACCGGTTGTGGGTAAAATACAGCAATGGACACTTTGGCTTCAGCGTCCAGAAGGAAATTTACTTGAGCGTAGGCGGTAAAGCTGACGGCAAGTATTACGAAGAAGCTTATGGAAAGTTTGGCGATCGCGTGGGATGGAGAGTGGAAAGTAGTTGGATCTCTTACTCAGAAGTTACTTTTGATACTTCTTCCCCTAGAGGACACCTCCCGGGGGGAGTTGGAGGGTTGTGGTTTATGTGGGGGGTGGGGTGGGTTTCTTCTCTCGCATCGAGACTTGTAAACTGTAACATCTAAGGCTTTCCAAAATTTCTAAAGATTTATTACAAGCCCCTAATGCACGGTATAGTCAACATTTCAGAATTCCGATACCTGGCACTGCGGGGTTATAGCAATTCGCTTGAATAAATTTTTCTGCTACCTCATCCACCTCCGTACTTTCAGTTAGCCTCTGCTTATCCCAAGGTAAACTCATCTGTCCCAGTGACTTCTTCTTACCCTTATTCTTCAAAGAAGGCAAAAACCGACTACCCCGCCCTAACGGGAAGTCAAAAGTCAAAAGTCAAAAGTCAAAAGTTTATTTTCCTAGCTTTGTTTTAGTCGTTACAATTGATTTGGCAATAATTTTAATTAATTGTTCACATTCATCTAAAATATTTCTAACTTGTGCCTCAGTCATCATTTCTGATTTAATTAACAGCTTCAACCAGTATCTTGTTTCTTTTGCTTCTTTTAGTGCTATCGATTGCTTGCTAATAAAATCCCTATCACTCTCAGCAGACTGAGACTCTTCAATATTTGCACCAATTGATGTCCCTGATCTGAATAACTGAGCAGCTAATAATCTTGGTGTTCCTGGTTGTTTATCTAGATGAGAACAAATTTTAGTTATTCTGACAGCGAATTCAAATGCTCTATCAGGAATTGAGATATAATTACTCATACTAAAAAGTATATCAAAACTCAATTATTATTTTTGACTTTTGACTTTTGACTTTTGACTTACCCAAAGGGTCAATGTAGCCCTAAAGCATCCAACAAAGAATTTAGACTGTAAAACTCAATTTCGCCTTTATCTGATAGCATCTGGTCAAGTTTATCGTAGAGTTCTTTGACTTGTGCAGAAAGTCGGTCAACCCCACCATACGCTTTTATAACATTTTTCAGCGCCTTACTCAACATTTTCGGGTCGCCTTCTTCTAAAACAACTTCGATATAAGCTGCTGCTTCTAGTGGATTTTTTAAATCTTGAATCAGTTTTTCATGATAACTTGTACTTCTAGGCATCATCTCTACTCCTGTAATCTTCCCAATATTCCTTGGCTTTAGCAATATCTTTATCTTGAGTGCTTTTATCACCACCACACAAAAGAATAATAACTGTTGAGCCTTGCTGTCCAAAGTATATGCGATAGCCAGAACCGTAGTCTATTCTCAGTTCAAAAACTCCATCACCAACTGATTTGCAATCACCTAAATTACCTGCTTCTACTCGGTCAAGCCTAGCTCTAATTTTAGCTTTTGCTCTTATATCGCGCAAAGAGTCAAACCACTCAGAGAAAGGATTTATACCATTAACACTTAAATAACTTTTGATCTCCTTTGGTGAAACTTCCATCGTGAAATTTTTTCCAACTCTGCGATCGCTGTAAATCAACAATATACACTATGTAGCGATGATTGCACTCACCAACGAACTTTGGTCATCAATGTTATAAGGTTGACTCTTAAGGTTACAGCATTAAGGCTTAAAGCTAGAACATTAAGCCTTAAGGTTACAACATAAAGGCTTTAGGTTATAACATTAAGGCTTAAGGTTACAACATTAAGCCTTAGAGTTAGAACATTAAGGCTTAAGATTACAACATTAAGGCTTAAAGTTAAAGCGATCGCTGTTTACATAGAATACAGACCATTTGTAGGGACATAGCCATGCTCATAGGTGTCAACTTAACGTAAAAACCATGTCCCGCAAGGAACTTCAATTCCTTGCTAATAGCTCAAGTCATCTAAAGATGACTAAATAATCCGAAAAATCTTTAGTCTACTTGAGTAGACTTTAGCTAAAAGCCAAAGAACTTTATTTCTAGGCGGGTGAGTCAGCTAACAGTTAAGCTACCTTTGCTTATTTGGACACCAATGAGCAATGCTTGACTGAAAATCAACCTTTGATGATTAAATTCCGAGAAATCACGGACATAAATAAAAACTTTTATTCAAAAAATGCGCTTTTTCCTGAACCATAAACCAGGCTAATTGAGACACAATTGCTCTGTAAAGCTTTTAACAGTGTAAAATTATGGCTCGAAGAAAACGTAGTTCCCGGATTTTAGAAAAAGCTGAGTTTAGAGTTGCTGGGCTAAAAGCAATCGATCCAAAAATCAATTTTGATGATACTCACAACTTGCAAAATCTGACTCATTTAATAGACAATTTCCACAATATGCTTGATGATTATAACGCTGCGATCGCTATGATTGACTCTTCTAGAAAAAAGCTGGATGAGATGGAAAAAAACTTAAGTCAGGTTTCAGACAAAATGCTGATGGGGGTTGGTTTCAAGTACGGCAAAAACAGCAATGAATATGAACTTGCAGGCGGCGTTAGAGACAGCGAACGTGTCCGTAAAAGCAGATTGACACGCTTAAAATCTAACATAGATACATCAGATGAAAATGCAATAACTGCCACGTCCTAACGGGAAGTCAGCCCCTTTGGGGAAGTCAAAAGTCAAAAGTCAAAAGGCTTATAGAATCTGCTTTTAACTTTTTTAGAATAGTATCTGTGAAAATTAAAGGTGTCCAGCAGATCCCTGACTCTTCAAAGAAGTCGGGGATCTATTTCATCACAAATGATTCAAGACTGCTATATAATAAGACTTTGCATTAACCCAGAACTTCCGAAATCTTAAAATTGAATGACCCGTTTTATCCATGATAAATTTGCCAAAGACTATTTAGAAGAACTACTAAAAGATTACGGTGAAGTCAAGGCATCAGAAAAAGTCTCAGGAGAGATTAAAGAAATAGATGTTTTATTCACTCCTACTAAACAGCAAAGCTCTAATATACAAATACTGGGTTTGTTAGGAAGATTAGCTGAACATCCTGCCATTATAGAACCCTTTCGCAATCCAGCTTCTACCGATGAAATCTGCGACTGTATTTTAAAATTATTATAAATCAAGGCTCTCCTGCGACGAGAAGCTAAAGCCAACAAAACCAAACTTCAGCATTTAGAAATTCCCAAATTGTGGGTTCTTACACCTACCATATCTGAAACTAGATTGTCTAGCTTTGGAACTATACAAAAAGCAGGTTGGTTATCGGGAGTACATTTTCTCCCAGATGCCTTACGAACAGCAATTGTAGCGATACACCAACTACCACAAACACCAGAGACATTATGGTTGAGGCTTTTAGGTAGGGGAAACGTGCAGTCACAAGCAGTTATCGAGTTGCAAGCGTTACCATTAGATCATCCATACCAAAAAGCAACTCTTGAATTAGTTTACAACTTGCGCGAAAACTTGAGAGTAAACCAAGAATTAGAAGCAGATGATAGGGAGTTAATTATGCGACTAGAACCACTTTATCAAAGAAACAGAGAACAAGCCAAAGAAGAGGGAAAGCAAGAAGGAAAACAAGACTTAATACTGCGTCAACTTAATCGCCGTATTGGTGAGATTGATACATCATTAATCGAGCGAATTAAAGGTTTATCCATTGAACAACTAGAGAATTTAGGAGAAGCATTGCTAGATTTTTCTAGTGTTGCTGATTTAGAAACTTGGTTAAACCAACAATCAATCTAATTTATTATTACTACACCTGGCGACTAGAAGTCGCGGCTATACAGACAAAACCCACCTCCGTGGGTTAAAAATTCTTGATTTACTCTTAATCCACGTAGGTGGACTTTTTTTGTGTAGTAGCAAATTTCATTCGCCTCATACTTTTCAAACTTTCAGTATAAAAAAACCTGCTAATAAACGATTACCAGTAAGGCTTTCATCATAAAAGTAAGCTAAACTTTTATAGCCAATGATTGCCCAAAAATTTCATAATTAAAGATAGAACATCCCAATGGAGAATATAAAAATGCTAGAACAATATCGTAAACACGTTGCCGAAAGAGCAGCACTCGGTATTCCCCCTTTACCATTGGATGCGAAGCAAACCTCAGAATTATGTGAATTACTGAAAAATCCGCCAAAGGGTCAAGAGGAGATATTATTACATTTATTGCGCGATCGCGTTTCTCCTGGTGTTGATCCAGCAGCTTATGTCAAAGCTGGATTTCTCACCGCGATCGCCAAAAAGGAAATCACCAGCCCTTTGGTTTCGCGCATAGAAGCAGTGCAATTGCTGGGCACAATGGTAGGTGGTTACAATGTGCAAGCTTTAATCGATTTGCTGCAATGGCCCACCGTATCCGTCTCAGACTCATCTGAAACACCTTTAGTAATGGGTGGACAAGGAAAGGAACCCATCGCCGCTTACGCCGCCAACGCTTTAAGCAAAATCCTTTTGGTGTATGACGCTTACCACGATGTTTTAGAATTGTCTAAAACCAATCCTTTCGCCAAGCGGGTGGTTGACTCTTGGGCGGAAGCTGAATGGTTTACCAGTCGCCCCACAGTTCCAGAAGCGATTACTGTCACTGTTTTTAAAGTTCCTGGCGAAACCAACACCGACGATTTATCCCCCGCCCAAAGCGCCACAACTCGTCCAGATATTCCCTTACACGCCTTAGTAATGTTAGAGTCACGGCAACCGGGAAGCTTACAAACCATTGCCGAACTGAAGAAAAAAGGGCATCCTGTAGCTTACGTGGGAGATGTAGTTGGTACAGGTTCCTCGCGGAAATCTGCCATCAACTCAGTATTGTGGCATTTGGGAAATGATATACCTTTTGTGCCAAACAAACGCGCAGGGGGTTATGTTTTAGGTGGTGCGATCGCGCCAATCTTCTTTAACACAGCAGAAGATGCCGGTGCTTTGCCTATTCAGTGCGATGTCACCAAACTCGAAACTGGCATGGTAATTACCATCCATCCTTACAAAGGCGAAATCACCAACGAAACAGGCGAAGTTATTTCCACCTTTGCCCTTAAACCTGACACCATCCTTGATGAAGTCCGCGCAGGTGGACGCATCCCCTTACTTATTGGACGTACCCTCACCGATAAAACCCGTCTTGCACTAGGTTTAGAACACAGCACAGTCTTTATCCGTCCTCAACAAGCCTTTGATACAGGCAAAAGCTACAGCCTAGCACAGAAAATGGTAGGTAAAGCTTGCGGATTACCTGGTGTGCGTCCCGGCACATCCTGCGAACCCATCATCACCACCGTTGGTTCTCAAGATACCACAGGCCCCATGACCCGCGACGAATTGAAAGAACTCGCTTGTCTTGGTTTCAGTGCAGACTTAGTGATCCAAAGTTTCTGCCACACAGCAGCTTATCCCAAACCAGTAGACATCCAAACCCATCACGAACTCCCCGATTTCTTTGCTTCTCGTGGCGGTGTCGCCCTCCGTCCCGGTGATGGTATTATCCACTCTTGGTTAAACCGGATGCTACTACCCGACACCGTGGGAACTGGCGGCGACTCTCACACCCGCTTCCCCTTGGGTATTTCCTTCCCCGCCGGTTCTGGATTAGTGGCTTTTGCAGCCGCCTTGGGTGTGATGCCTTTAGATATGCCAGAATCAGTTTTGGTAAGATTTAAAGGTGAATTGCAACCAGGTATCACCCTGCGCGATGTCGTGAATGCCATTCCCTACGTAGCAATTCAAAAAGGTTTGCTGACAGTAGAGAAGCAGAACAAGAAAAACGTCTTCTCTGGGCGAATTCTAGAAATAGAAGGTTTGCCAGATTTAAAAGTTGAACAAGCCTTTGAACTCACCGATGCTAGTGCCGAACGTTCTTGTGCCGGATGCACAATTAAGCTGAGTGTAGAGACAATTTCTGAATATCTGCGTTCTAACATAGCGTTGTTGAAAAATATGATAGCACGGGGCTATCAAGATGCGCGTACCATGCTGCGCCGTGTGGCAAAAATGGAAGAATGGTTAGCAAATCCGGTGTTATTAGAAGGCGATGCCAATGCAGAGTATGCTGAAATAATTGAAATTGATTTAAACGAAATCAAAGAACCAATTGTTGCTGCTCCCAATGACCCCGATAATGTTAAATTATTATCGGAAGTTGCTAACGATCCAGTGCAAGAGGTGTTCGTCGGTTCTTGCATGACAAATATCGGTCATTATCGGGCAACAGCGAAAGTTTTGGAAGGCGCTGGTGAAGTGAAAACTCGCTTGTGGATAGCACCACCAACCCGCATGGATGAACACCAATTAAAAGAAGAAGGTGTATACAGCGTTTTTGGGGCTGCGGGTGCTAGAACAGAAATGCCAGGATGCAGTTTGTGCATGGGTAATCAGGCGCGAGTTGCTGATGGCACAACAGTGTTTTCTACCTCTACCCGCAACTTTAATAATCGCATGGGTAAAGATGCGCGAGTGTATCTTGGTTCAGCAGAATTAGCCGCAGTTTGTGCGCTGCTGGGACGGCTTCCGACAGTGCAGGAATACTTAGATATTGTGGCGAGTCGAATTCATCCTTTTGCAGATGATTTATATCGGTATTTGAACTTTGATCAAATCGTCGGTTTTGAGGATGAAGGAAGAATGATTTCTAAAGAGGAGCAGGCTTTGTTGGTCTAATCTAAATTGAGGTGGGCTTTTTTAGCTCACCTTGACATTAAATATTTTGAGGACGCGATCAATCGCGTCTCTACATGTGGCGATCGCCTTTCAAAGGCATCAACTTTTTCTCGGCTTGATGAAGATAAACATACAAACCTCATCCCTAGTAGTGTACCAACCCAAAATTGCTACGTGGAGGTAAGCAAGGGAGCAGGGGAGAACAATTGCAGTAAGTCTTTCCCCCCTGCCCCTCTGCCCCTCCGCTCCTCTGCTGACCACAACGCAAAGTTTCCTTGACAGACTACTAGTAAGAGAGACTCAAGCTTTCGCCAAAAACTCATCTAGGCAGTCAAAAGTGGAGTTCCACCCTTCGATCACACCCATCTGTTCATGCTTACGCCGATCCTCAATAGACTCATGCATAATTTGGAGCGTGAGTTTGGTATTGCTATCTAAATCCTCGAAAATGGCTGTTACAACCATTCCCTTTGGTAAATCAGCATTTACGACTTTTTCAAAGCCTTCATCAAATTCATCAGTGGTAACAATCCTCTCAAAGGGTACGATTTCACGAAAAACACCTTTGGCCGGGTACTCCTTGCCGTCTGGGCCAGTCATCACGTAGCGCCATTTCCCGCCTGGACGCACATCCATCTCAATCACACGGGTTGTGAAACCTTTGGGCCCCCACCACTGCGCTATGTGTTTTGGATCAGTCCATGCCTGGAACACAACTTCGCGCGGCGCTTTCAAGATGCGGACGATCGCGATCTCACGTTGAGATTGAGCATCAGTGTCATCCTCAATGTTGCTCATTTTGTTTCTCCTGAGTTTGTAATTCGTGCAGGTAATCATCAAGCCTCTCAAGCCTCTGTTCCCACAATTGACGATATTGCTCAATCCAATCCGCCGCCTCCCTGAGCGGCTGTGCTTGAATCTGGCATGGTCGCCATTGAGCTTCGCGACCCCGCACAATCAGTCCGGCACGCTCTAGTACCTTTATATGTTTGGAGATTGCAGGAAGACTCATCTTAAAAGGCTTTGCTAACTCACTCACCGATGCCTCACCCTTGGCAAGGTGAGCCAGAATTGCACGCCGTGTAGGATCGGCTAGGGCAGCAAAGGTAAAGCTCAGTTGTTCGTTAGACATATTTATTTAACCTAATGGTTAATTAACTACTAGGTTAAATGCACTCTTGAAGAATGTCAAGCCCCCACTTAAGAGAAATCCGCGTGCAAGTAGCAATGGAACGAATCTCAGTTTGCAGTCCTCCAGATTCAGGGCGATCGCACGGCATTTCTGAAACCCCTACTGGATAAGGATCTTGACGAAAAAATAGGCTAAATTAAAAAACGCCAAAACCCTTGCTATTAAAAGATTCTTATACTTTTAGATGCGTTTGCCCTGTCTAACTACGTTAGAAAGAAGGCGCGTCCATGTCGATTTATTTTCATCGTTAGACTGTAAACTCTATAACCCACAGAGTACACTCAATCTAAGCCCTAGCGATAGCCGTTTCTACGTCAATTGAAACAAGTTTATTTAATTTTGAGAGATTAATCTCTGAAATAATGAGATATTAAGTTGAAAATGGTTCTTCAGATAGAAACTTATGGCAACCGAGCAAGAGCTTCAATCTCTTTTTAATAAATTAGATACCGATCAAGACGGCAAAATCTCCCTTAATGATCTTTTTTTAAGTCCTGGCTTAAGTACAGTCATTTCATCAGAAACAAATATCAGTACTCCCCAGGAATTAATAGTAAATTATGATTCAGACGAAGACGGTAGTATTACCTTTGAAGAGTTAAAGTCAGCAGTTGAAAAAGCAAATAATTTAACCTAACAGTCAAAAAACCCAATACCAAATATTAATACCCAAAATCCCTCAAAGCGCCCACGCTTTGAGGGATTTGCACGAAAAAGACAATTACAATTGTGTGTTCGTTTCCAGAAATTAAATTATTCAATTTTCTGAGCGAAGATGATTGTTAGATTCTTCCTCCCCTGCTTCCCCTGCTTCCCCTGCTTCCCCTGCTCACCAAAGCGATTGTATATTTTTTTAGTTGGAAGTCCCTTAATAAACTTTTTTTAGTGCGTCCGCCTGCCCTTGCTAATATTCCTCTTCAAATTGTCCCAACCCTAAACGCTGCAAAACTCACAGGCGTTGAGCATATCGTGTTTCTTTCAATACTTGGAGCCGAACACAACCGTTTTCTGCCACACTCCCAAATTGAACGCTATATCAATCAATTAGGTATTAAAGCTACCTTTTTACGCCCCAGCTTTTTTATGCAAAATCTTAATACCATACACAAAGAAGACATCAAAATTCGTGGTGAATTGCTTCTTCCGGCTGGTAATGGTAAAACAAGTTTCATTGATGTGCGGGATATTGCTGCCGTTGCAGTTCGTACTTTAATTGAAGATGGGCATGAGGGGAGAGCATATCCCCTTACGGGTGCAGAAGCCTTAACCTATTACGAAGTTGCAGACATCTTCACATCAGTTTTAGGTAAACGGGTACGCTATAATCCCTCTGTGATAAACTTTGTTCGACAAATGCGCTCCAAAAAGTTGCCAATAGACTTTATTTTTATAATGGTAGCAATCTACACTAGCGCCCGTTTAGGATTTTCCGGCAACATCACACCTGAGACAGAGCAATTACTCAATCGTTCACCTCTGACCATACAGCAGTATATCGAGGACTATCGACAGTTCTGGTTATAAGTTAATCTAGTATATCTAATTGGCTGGAATTTCTTTGTTTGTTGCTATGTCATTAATTCCAAATCATATTAAGAAGGTTTTCTTAAAATCACTGTTAAGCTTATTAATTGGCAAGGATAAACTCAGATTTTATGAGACTATTGATTGGTCACAGTCAAGTGCTTGCTTCCATAAAACAGATTTCAACTACCCACTTTATTACAGCAGCCAAAACTTTCATGGTATTTCAGGCGGTTACTTAAATCCTGTGGCTGCTATCACTTACGATTTTGTAACAGCTTTGGCTTCTCCACCTCATGAAGCCTGGACTCGTCAACAACTAATTTCTAATATTTTGGGTCAGCCACAAACTGTTCTTGATTTAGGCTGTGGTACTGGTTCTACAACGTTACTATTAAAACAAGCTTTTCGTGGCGCGGTTGTCACTGGCTTAGATTTGTCCCCTTATATGCTAGTTTTAGCTAACTATAAAGCACAGCAGCAACAATTGAATATTCGCTGGCTACATGGTTTATCTGAGGACACTGGTTTTGAGACAGCTACAATTGATTTAGTAACTGCCTCTTTTTTATTACACGAAACACCACCTCAAATTGCTCAATTAATTTTACAAGAATGCTTCCGTTTAGTTAAACCAGGAGGACAATTAATTCTTCTGGATGGGAATCAAAAAAGGCTCTCTCATCTCCAATGGTTGATCAAAATTTTTCAAGAACCTTATTCAAAATTGTATGCTGCTGGTAATTTAGATGTATGGATGAAAACTGCCGGATTTGAGCAGGTGCAAACAAAGTCGGTGGGCTGGCTCAACCAAATAACACAAGGTATTAAGCCAAATAATTTCGCTTCTTGCCGTGAAACCACGTAAATTTTTATTCTGAGATGAACATAGGAATAATTGAGCCAAAAAATGATGGGTTTTAGAAGTGAAGCCAGAGGGGGCAGGGGGGCAGGGGAGCAGGGGAGCAGGGGAGCAGGGGAGCAGGGGAGCAGGGGAGCAGGGGAGCAGGGGGCAGGGGAGCAGGGGGAAAGATACGCTCATTAGACCTGCCACAAGAGTTTTAGGGCAAATAAATTTATGCAACTAACTAATGGTTAGTGGTTGAACCACCAACCACTAACCACTAATTATTGTTATGTTCTAATGAGCTGCTACTACCTCTCCTTCAAGGCGAACTAGTCGGTCTGCTAAAAGTTTCTCAAGGTCTTCTAGTGCCTTGGTGAAACCTTTGATACCCTCATCTAGTTTGTCGGTTGCCATGCGGTCTGCGGCGTGCATCTTGTCATAAGTAGCTTTGTCAATGGATATCTTTTCGATTTCCAAGTTTGCTGCCTTAGCGGGGTCGAGTTTGCGTGGCAAGTCTCCAATGGTTGCTTGCAATTCAGCTAAAAGTGATGGCGAAATGGTCAGCAAATCACTACCTGCAAGTTCAGTAATTTCACCAATGTTACGGAAGCTAGCTCCCATAACTTCGGTTTTATAGCCGAATTTCTTGTAGTAGTTGTAGATTTTGGTGACGGACAAAACTCCTGGGTCTTCGGCTGCTGGGTAGCTATCGCGTCCGGTATCTTTTTTGTACCAGTCGAGAATCCGACCGACGAAGGGAGAAATTAGAGTAATGCCGGCTTCTGCACAGGCGATCGCTTGGTGAAGACCAAACAACAAGGTAAGGTTACAGTGAATACCTTCTTTTTCGAGAATTTCCGCAGCGCGAATACCTTCCCAAGTGCTGGCGATTTTAATTAAAACGCGATCGCGGCCAATTCCAGCTGCTTTATACTGAGCAATTAATTCCCGTGCCTTAGTGACGGTAGCTTCGGTATCATAGGACAAACGAGCATCCACTTCCGTAGATACGCGACCGGGAATAATTTGCAAAATCTTTAATCCAAAGGCAACTGCCAAACGGTCAAAAGCTAGAGAAACTATCTGTGCTTGAGTGGCTCCGGCTCCAGCATCTTTCTTCGCTTGCAGTAAAGTTTGATCGACAATTCCCTGATATTCTGGCATCTGCGCCGCAGCAGTAATCAGCGAAGGATTGGTGGTAGCGTCTTGGGGTTTGAACTTTTCAATTGCCTGGATATCCCCTGTATCTGCGACCACAACAGTCACTTGTCGCAATTGTTCCAGTAAATTCTTAGACATAAAATACTCCGTGATGAATGTTACAGGATTTACTTATTCCCCAGTTTTTTACACTTTTTACTCTTCCTTCAATTCTGATTCTGGCAATTTTTCTTAATCATTGCCCAATTTTGCTTACTATCTTCAGCCACAGCCCTATTCTAAGTGCCTTATGCAGAAATTGGCTGTCCAATGGAATGCACTTTAATTAAACTAGTTGTTCCTGATTTACCAATTGGAACACCAGAGGTAATTACTACTTTATCGCCCTTATTGGCTAAACCCATGTCTACAACTGTGTTCACTACATTGGTAAACATCTCTTCAGCATTGTGGACTGGTGGGATCAGCAAAGCTTCTACACCCCAAGAAAGGGCTAGTTGGCGATAAGCGGTGATGTCAGAGGTAAGGGCAATAATGGGAGAAGTAGGGCGATATTTAGACACCATTCTCGCCGTACTTCCTGATGAAGTGTTACAGAGAATTGCTCGTGAGCCTGTTTCATAAGCGATGCGACACACGGATTCTGCTACAGATTCAGTAACGCTGAGACTGCCTGCTTCATGACACCAGGCATGTTTGCTACCCTCATCTAAAGCCTGTTCTGTCCGCACAGCGATATTGTGCATCATCTCGACGGCGGCGATGGGATATTGCCCGACAGCTGTTTCACCAGAAAGCATTACTGCATCTGTTCCATCTAAGATGGAGTTGGCTACATCGGTGGCTTCGGCACGGGTGGGATCAGGGGCGCTAATCATCGACTCTAGCATTTGGGTGGCTGTAATCACCGGCTTGCCAGCACGATTGCAACGACGAATAATATCTTTTTGAATTAGGGGGACTTCGTGAATTGGCACTTCTACCCCTAAATCGCCACGGGCAATCATAATCGCGTCGGCAACATTCAGAATGGAGTCAAAATTCTCTACTGCTTCTGCTCTTTCAATTTTGGCAATTAAGCGAATGGAAGCACCAGCAGCTTCAATCATTCGTTTGGCGGGTTCTAAGTCTTGTGGCGATCGCACAAAAGACACCGCTACCCAGTCTACACCCAACTGAATCCCAAAGCGCAGATCCAGCAAGTCTTTTTCGGTGATGGAACTAACAGGTAAAGGAGTTTGTGGTAGGTTTACTCCTTTGTGTGTGGAAATTAACCCGCCAATTTTCACTTGTGCCCGAATGCGATCGGCATCGCGATCGGTAACAATTAACTTGACGCGACCATCATTAATTAAAATCGGTTCGCCTGGTCGCACCATTGCGAACAAAGTCGGTAATGGTAAAGGTAGTTCGTCGATACTTTCACCTTTTTCTTGCAAAACAAAGGTAACTTCAGTACCAGCTTCTAAATTTAACCCTTCCGGTGGCAAAGTTCCCAAACGAATTTTCGGGCCACACAGGTCTTGCATAATTGCGATCGGCTTTTGCTGCTCATTACTAATTTGTCTGAGATAGTGAGCAGTTTGGGCGTGGAATTCATAAGCGCCGTGGGAAAAATTCAGCCGTGCCACATTCATTCCAGCTTTTACTAAGGCTTGCAGCTTTTCGGGTGCAGATGTAGCTGGGCCAACAGTACAAATGATTTTGGTTCGACGCATAGGGATTAGGGGTTGAGGAGTAACCTGCAAATTTGGATGGTTTATACCAATTCGTAATTCGTAATTCGTAATTCGTAATTAAGAGACTTCGCATCCAAATTCACATGTGCTTCATATCACTGGTTTGCTAAATAAAGATACTAGATTGTGTTTTGTTTTCGCGGTATTTACCATTTGACCCAAATCCCAAAAGTCCCTAGTCAAGAGTCAGCAGTCAAAAGCTAACGACTAATGACTAATGACTAATGACTAATGACTAATGACCAATCAAACCACAGCAGCTGTCGGTGCAAGTTTTTCCTTTTGTGACATAGACAACATCAGGTCAATTACGCGATTCGAGTAGCCCCACTCGTTGTCATACCAGGCAATTACCTTAAAGAAGTTTGAGTTTAACTCAATCCCAGCACCTGCGTCGAAGATACTAGAATGGGTATCGCCTTGAAAATCTGTGGAAACTACTTCTTCATCTGTGTAACCCAGGATACCTGCAAACGAACCTGTGGCAGCCTCCTTCATGGCAGCACAGATTTCTTTGTAACTGGTGGCTTTGGCAGTTTTGAAAGTTAAATCAACTACAGAGACATCAGGAGTCGGAACTCGTAATGCCATACCAGTCAACTTACCCTTCAATTCTGGTAAAACTAACGCTACAGCTTTAGCTGCGCCTGTGGAGGAGGGAATAATATTCTGGCTTGCACCTCGACCACCCCGCCAGTCTTTCTTACTGGGGCCGTCTACAGTTGGTTGAGTGGCGGTCATGGCATGAACTGTAGTCATTAACCCTTCAGTCAACCCAAAGTTGTCATTGATGACCTTAGCTATGGGAGCTAGACAGTTTGTAGTGCAGCTAGCATTAGAGACAATGATATCCTTGCTGGGGTCAAACAAGTGATGATTGACACCCATTAACAGGGTAGTAACTCGATCTGGATCTTTGGTAGGAGCGGAAATTACCACTCGCTTTGCACCTGCCTTCAGGTGGTTTGCGGCTCCTTCGTGGTCAGTGAAGAGTCCGGTAGCTTCCACCACATAATCTGCACCTAATTTTCCCCAAGGTAACTCTGCTGGGTTCCTCACCGACACGCAAGGAATGAAGTGCCCGTCGATGAGGATACCATCTTCCTTGGCTTCAACCTTATGCTTTAATCTGCCGTGGGTTGAGTCGTACTTTAATAGGTAAGCGAGGTTATCTGGTGGTACTAGATCGTTAATACCTATAAATTCAATGTTGGGGTTATCGATGCCAGCGCGAAGCACAAGTCGCCCGATTCGACCGAAGCCATTGATACCAACCTTCAATTTAGTCAAGATTAAACCTACCCTTGTGGAAAGTTGAACAAAAGGAGAAAGTTAAAAGTCAAAATAGATTGCCTTTTACTCTTTACTCTATGATCGTGACAGTCTCAGTCAGCTAAGGCATATTTGCTTGGCATATTTTAATGATTGGGGCATTGGGGATTGGGAAGAGGACTTGGGGACAAGGGAAAGACTTGTTGCAAGTTCTCACAAGTCACCTTGTCCCCTTGCCTCCCCTGCCTCAAGAGCTTATCCGAACGGTATTGGGGGTGATTCAAGGATTTTTGCAAGAGGTTCATTGACAAAATCATGAGTTTCATTGACAAAATCACGATTTTCATTGACAAAATCATGAGTTTCATTGACAAAATCACGAGTTTCATTGACAAAATCACGAGTTTCATTGACAAAATCATGATTTTTGCGCTAAATGTTTAAACAATTTGCCTTTGTAACCCACGATTCGTTAGGAGGTAAACAGCAAAAGTACCTACCCAGTGACTAGCTGCATAATGTTCACTTACAATATCTACTAATCCATGCTGACGATGGTGAAGGGCAGTAGAGCGAAGTGTTTCGATACGGCGATCGCTATTTGCCAATCCAGATATGATACCCTCAAGCATCCAAGCACGACTGAGATTAAGACCGTAGAAATGGGCTTGCATATAATCTTTAGGATTATCTACACCGGGTGATTGTAACCAATTTGCTGAATTCTCAATCGGTATTTGGGGAAGAAAATCGGTCAGCCAGTCAGCGAAAGCTGTTGTTGGCAGGACTCGCCGCATTAGGTCTGCTTCAGCAAGGCCAGGAGAGAGAAAATCGTAACCAAGCGGCTCGAATTGTAACGAGTAGTTGCGATCGCTAAGATAAAATTGCTTTGCTTTGTTCTCTATTAACTGAATAAACTCAGTATTTTCGGTAATCCTTGCCCAATCTAGCATCAAACCAAGTGCAAAAGCTGTTTGGCCATGCATCCCTGTGCGATTTGGGAGTTTCAGTCCGTTAATCCAGCGCTGTAAATTACCTGCAATTAACTTTTCTAGCGGTTCCAATACAACCCGCCATTGTTTCCCTTGAGGATGATTCCACTCGTGAAGTTCGGCAGCCAGTTGCAGAAGCCATGCCACACCATAAGGAAATTCAAAAAAGGGCACTCGTTGGAAATGGGCAATTTCTCCTTGAATCTTCTCAGGTGTTAAGCTTTGCCCAAGTGCTTGCTTTGACGCTGCATTAAAGGAGGCTTCAGGAAAGTGATGCATCAGACGTACCAGCAACCAGTGACCATGTACGGCTGAATGCCAATCTAAACAGCCATAAAAAGCAGGAGTCAATTCACGCGGTGGTTTTATATCCTCGTCGCTATCAGCCCAATACAGACCACTATGGGGATATTCCCGCCCGATACAATCCAGCACTAATTGAGCAAATTGTGCCGCAGTCGTTTCATTTATCTCCAATTTATTGGGTGGCATAGTAGCCCCTTTGGGGAAGTCAAAAGTTAATAATTTTGAACCCCATAAATAAATTTAGGGGCTTTCTCGGCGCGGATAGCTTGGTAAAAACGTAGCGTTTCTAATGCAGACGGATACATTGGCATTGCAGGGCGACGCATTAACATTGTATCGGGATACATTGGCATTGCAGACGAACGCATTAACATTGTATCGAGATGCATTGGCATTGCAGGCGAACGCATTAAGATTGCATCGGGATGCATTGGCATTGCAAGGCATTGCCAAATTTAATTCGCTACGAATTAACCATCACTTGTGCTTTGGGTTTTACCTTAGCTTCTGCTTCCAAAAATTCAGCGACTTGAGCCTCAATTTCATCCCGGACAATTTGGCGATACTCCAAGAAATGCTCAATTTGGGCACAAACAGCTAAGTAACTACTCACCCCGCCCGGATTATGCTGATACATGTTCCACAAGTTACGCCAGAATTGCCAGCGCGTCTGACGACGTACACCCTGCCGCCAGCAAATGATTAGAAACGCTCGGAGGACTTTCCAGTTCAATGGTTTCTTAGCAGCTTTGCCTTTTTTGGGGTAGGTTGCTTCGCCCAAAAGCCGGAAGTGTTTGTATGTACGCTCCAAAAACCGCTCTGGCTCATACAAATCACAGAATGCTTGCACATATTCACGAGCGATGTCTTCTAACGGTCGAGTTGGGACAAAGTTCATCAACGTAGTTTGATTGATATTGGCTGATTTATTGCGGAGTCGTCCTTCCTTTTCTAATCTATGCCAAAGCGCTGTATCTGGAAGGGCTTGCAACATACTAAATAAGGCCGTGGGTATTGCTGTTTGCTCAACAAACTTGACAATTCGCGCCCCGGCTCCCGCCTTCTCGCCATCAAACCCAATGATAAAGCCTGCCATAACTCGCAACCCTGAGCGGGTAATTCTATTTACCGCCTCACTGAGTGAGTCTCTGGTATTTTGGTATTTCTGAGTGAAAGTAAGACTTTCTTCGTCTGGGGTTTCAATTCCCAGAAAAACAGCACCAAAATTACACGCTACCATCAAATCCATCAGTTCTTGATCTTGGGCTAAATCAACTGAAGCCTCTGTGGCAAAGGAAAAGGGATAGTTATGTTCTACCATCCAGGGCAGAAGGGACTTTAAAAATAATTTGACATTCCGCTTATTGCCAATAAAGTTGTCATCCACCATAAAAATACTGCGTCGCCAACCCAGTTTGTAGAGATAATCTAGTTCTGCTAAGAGTTGCTCTGGGTTTTTGGTGCGGGGTTTGCGACCATATAGCACAATAATGTCGCAGAATTCACACTGGAAGGGACATCCACGCGAAAATTGCACCGACATCTCCGCGTAGGCTTCAAATTCTAGCAAGTCAAAGCGAGGAGTTGGAGTGTTGGTAACATCTGGTTTTTCACCACCAGAGCGAAATATACCTGTGCGATCGCCCCGTGCGATCGCTGCTACAAATAAGGGTAGGGTAATTTCCCCTTCGTCCAATATCAAGTAATCTGCTCCGGCGGATGTCATTTCATTTGGTAGCGCTGTCGGGAAAGGGCCACCCACGGCTACCCGTTTACCTCTACGTTTTGCTTCTAATATCTGAAAGAGTAAATCCTCTTTTTGCACAATCATCGCCGACATAATAACCAAATCTGCCCAAGCCCACTCTGCTTCCGTACAAACGCGAACATTTCGATCTACTAACTTATACTCCCATTCTTGAGGTAATATCGCAGCTACAGTTACCAAGCCTAAAGGCGGTAGCATTGCTTTCCGATCTAATAAAGCCAGTGTTTTTTCAAAAGACCAAAAACTTTTTGGAAAACGGGGGTATAGAAGTAAAACATTCATATTTGACGCTTGTAAACCTTCATCTTAGCTGCTAGTTGATTTTACATACAACTTAGTTACTCTGACGACACATTAGAGCAGCCTTTGTATTTAGTAGCAGTAACCTCTACTATGACTGATTGAGACAAAGCAATGTTTTTTAAGCGCATTCATGATAGATATTTAATTAAAAATTTATTTACCGATAGATTCAAAAAAATAGAGGAAAATACGGTATCCTAATGACAAGCTCCTAAATCTATTTATGCGGATTGTAATGTGTAAATTTTGACTTATGAGCGTATCCACTTTCTTAAGCAAGCACACACCGTCTCGTATAGAAGCGGCGTGACCTAATTACTTACCATTTATTTAAGAGATTTTCAGAGAATAAATTATCTAATTTTTTAGAGTAGGCATCTTAACTTGTCCGCAAACAGAGGCAAGCTTTTTGGGTCAGCCTACAATAACTAGTTGGATATTTTTTCTTGAGAAGTTTCTAACAAAATAATTAATGTTTTCTAACTTAGATTACGCAAATAGCAAATAATCTGTATCTAAGTGCTCAATAGTTCTTGGACTGAGGCTCAACTTACGTATTGGTGAGAAATTCAGGAGAGATAATATGGCTTTTACTTTCGGCACTACAAGTCCTGACAAGATAAATGGGACTTCGGGAAATGACACTATAGTTGGTTGGGCTAATGGTGGTAATGTCACTAGTCTGTCCGGTAACGATACCTTGAATGGTTTAGCTGGTGACGATTCTCTCGCCGGTGGGACGCTAAACGACAGTCTAATTGGTGGCAGTGGCAATGACATACTTAATGGCGGCACTGGTATCGACATCTTGGATGGGGGAACAGGCGACGATACTTACATTATTGACAGTGTTAGTGACACTATTCGGGAAGCGATTAATTCAGGCACAGATAGCGTTCGGTCTTCTGTCACCTACACACTGGGCGCAAATCTGGAGAACTTAATACTGCAATTCTCAAGTAACGCCATCAACGGTACAGGTAACAGTCTTAACAACTTTATCAACGGTAATGGTTTTAACAATACGCTGAATGGAAGAGCGGGCGATGACACACTAGATGGTAATTTAGCCGATGATATCCTCAATGGTGAGGACGGCGATGATAGCCTACAAGGCGGGCCAGGCAATGACGTACTCAATGGGGGGGCTGGAAACGATATTCTCATCGGTGTTTATCCTGGTAGTCTACTTCCACCTGGAGTAGGGGAAACTGATAGTTTAACTGGCGGGACTGGCGCAGATACATTTGTCTTAGGGGACGCTGCAAATATTTTCTACGACGATAACAACTCTACGAATACTGGTTTTGCGGATTTTGCTACTATTACTGACTTTGACTCTAGCCAAGATAAAATTCAACTCAAAGGAACTCCACAAGACTACCGTCTGCAAGTTGCTGGAAGCAACACACGAATATTCTCACAGCAACCGGGACAGGTAAATGAACTTATAGGTATTGTGCAGGGAAAAAACAATCTCAGACTTAGTAGCGATGACTTTCTTTTCTATGAGCGGGAAAATGCTGAACAAGCTACAAACAACACACTAGGAAACGCTGAAAATTTAGGTTCTTTCTCATCAGGCTCAAAAATTAATATTTCAGGCCAGTTAGCAACAGTTGAATCGAGTCGCAATCCCGATGTTGACTTTTTTACATTTTATTTACCAACTTCAGGAACCGTCACTATCGACATAGCGACATCGGGAAAGGCAAATATCGGACTGTTTAACTATGGGACTTTAGTGACTAGTCAAAATTCGTCATCAATCACTGGTTTAGTGAGTGCAGGTGTATACTCAGTTTCAGTGAGTAAAGATTCTTTCTTGCCTCAAAATAATGGAGCTTTCTTTGGTACCAACTCTGAACCTGATTTTTCCTATACGCTAGGAGTCGGTTTTACAAAATAAGAACTTTATCAATTTAAGGGGTACTGACATTAGAAGGCAGATTGAAGGAGACTACTTTTTCTGTTGACTAGGGAGACACGTTACTGTGTCTCCCTTTACCATAAAAGTTGTTTTAAAAGTATTAGACAAATAGAATCCGCTTCTTATTCAAGCTCGTCAATCGTCAATATATTAAATATATATTTAATATATTTAGATACCTTTACCCTGATAGAGTCCAAGCCAGTGTGGGTAGTTCACGCTATTACTCCGGAAAGCGGGTGCAATATTGTTAAATGAAAGCTATGCTTAGTTTCAGCTTTCAGATACCGTTCTTGTAAGGGTTGCCACTTCTGCCACGACTGGTAGCGATTTTCAGTTAACAAAGCAGCAAGGGTAGGGAGTTCAGTCTGGATTTCTGACTTGAACACATCTGTAAGCCAGTCAGTTAATACAGCACTATCTTGCATCGTACCCAAAATTTCTTGGATATTTTTCACTTCTGTAAGATAAGCTGCGTAAGACTCGCCATATAAGTCAGTAAATAACTCCATTTGATAACGTAGACGTTTTGCTTCTTTTCGCAAACTGTGAATAATTTCACCTTCTGTGGTCAATTGTTTTTCTATCTTTTCTGGTTTCCAGTTTTTCTGGATTATCACTTCTGATTCTACAAATTCAGTGCCAACTAACCAAGCCGGATGCAGTAAAAAACTACTTACTTCTGGTAAAAGTAAATCTGGTAGTACCTGCTGAATGGTAAAAGATGCTAACGGTTGATAACTAGGTTTCTCTAACCACTTATCTAATGCATCTTTTAGAGACTTGTAAGATTCATCTTTTAACGTTTTCTGTACCCTTGATTCTACATCTTCACGTTGTTTAGCTAAAGCGTTGAAAGCTGTTTTTAGAGATTCTTGCTCTTTACAGGGTAAGTTTGGTTTGTAACCGTTTTCCAAACTTTCTTTAAGTACGTCTAAATCTCTCAGACTACCAAGACGACGGGCTATTTTACCAATATTTTTATCGTTGACTGGTTTCGGCACATCCACCGCTAGCCCAAAGCTAGTTACAGATGTTCGTAAGCGGCGCATTCCCACTCGCATTTGATGCAACGCTTCTGGATCTTCATCTTTCTTTACTAATTTTTCCCACTTCAAGGTTTTCTTAAAGTGTTTTTCAATCGCTTGGTAGGCGTAGTCCCCTAGAGTTTTTACTGTAGTTTGTGTGGCTAGTTTCATAATCGATCTTAATTGACATTACCTTATGAGGTTATTGCATAATAACATTAGTTAAAAATTTGTATCTGGCTTCGATATTTTTTATTCAATAGAGTACTATCAATTATGTTAGTAAGTATTAATACCTGCATCCTCTTTAAGAAACATCCAATATCTATCAAAGGTCTAAAGAAAAATTTATTATAACGATTCCATATAATATCAATAGCTTTTGTAAGTTTTAATTATTATATTAAATTGTTTATTATAATAACATGATTAATCTTTCTAAGATCAAAAAATGTCAAACTTAAATTTGCTCAATCAAGTTTTCTTAACTTTTGTAGACAACTTTAAAGAACATAGAGAAGACTTATCTGCGCTGCTGATAACACACCATCAATATTTATGGTTGGGGTCAGATAAAACCTCAACTATATTCAGATAGTCGCCTTGGAAATTGGCTAATTCACCACTAGCGATCGCTCGCCATACTGTCAAGTTTTGTCCTTTTAAGAGTAAAAGTTGGGTTTTGGCAGTTGATCGTTTAACGCCCAATTTCCTATATCTTGGATTTTGTAATCTACTGGATCGTGGAGAGTGAATGTGCGGAGATTACGCCAATAGCGGTCAAAACCATATTTGGCATTAGTAGCGCGTGCGCCCATAACTTCAAAGATGCGGTTGGTAATGTCTAAGCCGACTTTAGTAGCGACGACTTTGGCTGTAGCGATAAACAGCGCACATTCTCCCCGTTGTTCTGCGGTGAGCGACCATTCCTGCTCCCAAGCTGTTTGTAGTAATTCTCCTGCCTGTTCAACTAGACAAGTGGCTGCCTGAAGATCAACCCACATATTGCCGTAATGCTGGATAATGTATGGATCTTGGGTTGCACTTTCTACACCTGATGTCAGCCAAGGTTTTGTGCTAGTGCCAGTATACGTTTTAGAAGCTTCAAATGCTCCTTGTGCAATTCCCAGGTAGATATTAGCAAGATTCAATTGAGTTAAGCAGGCGCGAATAGTACTGAAGGGATGACTGGGTTTATCTCTACTACCAAGAATTTCGTCAGGGTACACCAGCACATTTTCAAATGTCACACTACCACTGTCTGTTTGGCGTTGCCCCATATTATCCCAATCATGATGAACAGTAATGCCTTGCCTTTGAGTAGGAATTACCAAAATACTCAATTCACCAGTTTCTTGATCAGTGGCAGTGATCGGTAATATATCCGAATCGTGGGAGCCAGAGCAAAAGCTTTTGATGCCGTTAAGACGGAAATAATTACTTTCCGGTGTCAAAGTAGTTCTTTTATCTAAAGGGTTGAGAGCATTGCACCAAAACCAATTGTTGTGAATAGTTTCTGAATAATATCGCTGTTTCTGCTCTGCCGAACCAAAGATGTGAGGAACTACTACACCTAAATGATGGTAAGAAAAGACGTGAGCAATAGAACTATCAACCTTGGCAAACTCGCGGGTAATTTGTAGAACAGTAATCCAGCTTTCTCCTAAACCACCGGACTCTATAGGTACGATCAGTTTCAGCAAGTTGCTTTGGCGGAGGCGATCGCGTTCATGCTTTGGTGTTCCCCCTTTTGTATCCCGTGCTACAGCAGTAGCAGCAAATTCCTTTGCTAAAGACTTAGCTATCTCAAGATAATTTTGAGACTCTTTAGTTTTGATTAATTGCATATTTTGCAACTTCTCCTGCGAATACATTTTTAAGGAGTAAATATAATTTTGATAAAATAAATAGATTCAGAATAAGTTTTTAAAGCTATCTTTATTATTGCAAAATTAGTAGCTACATCTGAGTTAGTTACCAAAAAAAACTTAACTACCTTACAAAGACTGCAAGAAAAATTATGGGATTGGTTTGACTTATGTAAATGCTTATCAAAATCGGGTAACAATAATAGTGATGTAAGTTAATTTTGTACCCATATTTAGCTGAATAATTTGACCAAAGATGAGTTCAAAAATATAGCTAATGAACAGCAATGACAGCAATAGAAAGCAACGCCTTAAATGGCTGGCTTTGCCAAATGCTCCGTCTCTGGGTTGAGTTCGTAACGCTCATAGAATCAACTAAAGTGATGTTGGATTTATTAGGGGCAAAACATTCTGGTAATCATTCCCTCTGAATGCTTCACCCCAACAGAGAATGGGGCAATTACAGCCAAGGATGGCGTGGGGGATAAATACCATTGAGGAAGTAGTTACCAACAGCGTAGTATTTCCAACGCACAGGATCGTGGAGTGTGTGAGCGCGGGCATTTCGCCAGTGGCGATTATAGTTAAATTCCTCCAATGTGGACTTAGTACCTGCTAGTTCAAACAGTTTGTTGGTAGCTAGTAATGCTGCTTCCGTGGCTAAGGCTTTGGCTTCAGCAACTGCAATTGATGCTTCAACTACCTTGGGTTCTTCTAAACCTGACTCGTTAGCGATATCAAGAAATTCGCCTGCACGACGCAGCAATGCTTCTGAAGCGTGAACCTGAATTTGTACATTGCCTAAGTTGTACAGTGTCAGGGGGTCTTCGTAGCCTTTTTCTAAATTACTGTCAACCCAAGGACGGGTATGCTTGCGAACAAAGTGGATGGTGTCACGGACTGCGGCTTTAGCAATTCCCACGTCTACAGCGGCTTGGATGATTTGTGCGATCGCACCCATTGGTGTTGCCCGTTCAAAGGCTAAGTAATGCGGTATGACGTGTTCTGCCTTGACTTTGACATTTTCAATAATGGTAGTACCACTGGCTGTGGTACGCTGTCCGAAGCTCGTCCAGTCATCAAGTAGGGTTAGTCCTTCCGCATCTCTTTCGACAAATGCTACCACTGTTTTACCATCTGGATTGCTGGCAATGACGGGAACCCAATGTGCCAGTAATGCCCCAGCAGAATAGTATTTGCGTCCGTTGAGTACGAAGTCAGAACCATCTGGCTGTAACTTTGTTTGCACATCAATAACAGATTTTGTGCCAATTTCCGAGAAGGCATTACCGAACCGCTTGCCTTGTAGAACCAAATCAAAGAAGAATTTCTTTTGCTCATCTGTACCATCCAAGCGGACTGCTTCTACCATGTAGAGGTGGTTTTGGGGAATTTGACCAAGGCTAGAGTCAGCTTCAGAGATGATTTTAATGACTTCTGCGAGGGTGGCGTTCGATACAAAAGCACCGCCATACTCTTTAGGGACTGTAATTCCCCATAATCCACTCTGGGAGAACTTTTCCACCTCTTCAGCAGGTAAACGCCGAGTTTGGTCGCGTTCTGAGTCTCCCTTGGCAAACTCAGCTGCTAATTCGTGAGCGATCGCGATCGCTTCTTGGTCATTCTGAATTATATGTGCCTTCTGGTCAGTATTAATTACTGATGTCATAGTAAAACTCCTTGATTGTGATTGAGTGACTCATAATCGCCACTACTATGAGACAACACAAAATATCTGTATTTGATCAGCACATCCCATTTGAGGAATGGACATCTTGTCCATCACTAATACTTAGATGGGCAAGATGGCCATCCTTCAAATTGAATTTGAAGGAGTTTGCAGCTATAAAAGATGCGCTCGCTGCCACAACTCCCTCATTCATCCCAAAAATCGCTGCCACCATCAGGGAAACACCTTTCAAATTCACTGTCACAATTTGCACAACCCAAAAAGGATACCTGCAACTACGACAATCCGCGCCAACTTTGTACCGCTATAACGCACAGATACAAATTCACTAATGGTGTAGCCATGAGGCATTAGCCTTTTGAGCGAATGCAATGACGGCAACGACTGATAAACCATTGGTACGGTAAACCACCACAGTCCTGATAGTCCATATTTGTACGTCACATAAATGGGCAATAAAACACCAATTATCTATGTCCAGACTGAAAGTAAATCTGCAATCCCAAACCCTAATTTAATTTGCTACGAAATTTATGCAATTATGAAGATGATTTGAGTTAGGCGAATCGATTTTGTTAATGTTGACATCTGCGTAGCGTTTCGCTGTTGCAGTAGAAGTGGGTTTAGCTATGATCTCAACAGATTGGCCCAACAAAACCCACTCTTACAAAGGATGTTCCTGTTAATCTACACTACAACTAACTCATCAGCTGTCCGACGATTAGATTTAAGTTCGCGCACAATGGGTATTACTGTTTTACCAAATGCTGGCAAATCATCTGTGTAGTGTAAGAAGCCACCAAGAATTAGATCAACTCCCGCTTCATGAAACTGGCGAATCTTCTTTGCTACTTGTTCAGCAGTGCCAATCAAGCCTGAACGGAAGCCATCGTTATACTGCACCAAGTCTTCAAAATTGGAATTTGCCCACATTCCTTGACGTTCACGAGTCGAAGATCCTGCCTGTTTCACCGCTTCGCCAAATCCTTTCACAGCTTCTACATCAGCTTGGGCAATAATATCACGCAATACTTCATGGGCTTCTGCTTCCGTATCTCGCACTATGATAAAGGAATTCAGACCAAATTTAATTGTGCGTCCTTCAATACTCGCTAATTCAGATACTTCTGCAATCTGCTCTTTCACACCTTCTATGGTGTTACCATTCATAAAATACCAATCAGAGACACGGCCAGCCATCCGCCGCGCTGCTTTGGAATTACCACCTTGGAATATCTCCGGGTGGGGATTTTGATTAACTGGTCTAGGCTTCACCCAACCGCCGTTAATGCGGTAAAAGTCGCCCTTAAAATGAAACTCATCCTCAGTCCACAAACCTTTGAGAACGCGGATAAATTCTTCTGAACGACGATATCGTTCGTCATGGTCTAACCAATGTTCACCATATATAGTGAATTCATCTTTGAACCAACCACTAACTACATTTAAAGCAAACCGACCATTAGAGAGAAAATCAATGCTAGCACCAATTTTAGCAACTACTCCCGGATGCCACAATCCAGGGTGAACTGCTGCAATTAGCTTCAATTTCTTGGTGACTGGAGCTAGGGCTGACACAGTTGTTAATGCTTCTAGCTGGTACTCAGCACCATAGCTGGCGATAAATCTAGCTTGTGCTAAAGCATATTCAAACCCAACTTCTTCAGCTGTTTGAGCTAGTTGAGCATTATAATCATAAGTCCAATCTGTCCGTTGGGGAATTTTACTAACAACTAACCCACCGCTGACGTTAGGAATCCAGTATGCGAACTTAATATCTACCATAATTGTGCGTTTGTAATTGAAACTGCTTGGTTATTTATCTAAGTTTGCAAGTAAAGCAACAAAGCCTAATTTTTCATCATTAACAAATCAGCTAAAACTTGATACGGCAAAATCTTAGTCAAAATCGAAAGCTTGAGAGCGGCTGTAAACTACTAGTCCGCCAACCCAAAAATCCGCTTGTGAGGTCTGGGGAAAGGGGAAAGGATTTAAAAGCTTTCCTCCTTACCCTTTACCCCGCCAAGTTCACTTGGCAGACTACTACTCTAAGTTTACAAATAGACAATTTTATGATCTGATTGTGACAATATACCATAGCCCGACCGTGCTACCGTAGTTTTTTATGAATCAGACTTTATCACGATAAATTTTCTAATGTCGTGATTCGATATACTTAAATTCCATTTTCATATTCCATTTTGGAATACAGCCCAATTTTGCTGGGTGTTGAATTATGATTTGATATTTGCTGGTTATTAACCTGATTTAGTCAGAGCAACCAGAAATCAGGACTCGATAAAGTATCGATACTATTCCATATCGTGATAAGTAAATGCTTATCATGTATCATCTGCAACTATACACAGCAGAAATAAATATGGTAGTGTGAACTATTAAACCACGGCAAACCTATATAAATACCATAGTTAATTTAATCTCTCGTAAAAAAAGTTATAGGAGAAGATTTATGCCACTTCAGTTTGGAATTTGGTCGCCCGTCTGTGGTGGATGGTTGCGAGTTGCCAACCATGAGGCTAATTTATCCACTCAAGATTTGGTAAAACTGGCAGTTCAGGCAGACGAGTTAGGTTATCACTTCTATTACATTCCTGAACATTACTTGAATGCAGTTCATGGGCCTAACTATAATGTCGCTGACGCATGGATTACAGCAGCTTTAGCAAGTTTGAACACTAAAAATATCAAGATTGTTGCGGCTGTACAGCCTGGTTTTAAACTGCCTGCTGTGGTTGCCAAGCTGAGTGCAAACATTCAAAATCAGCTTAGTAACGGCAGATTTGCTCTCAGTGGTATTGCAGGTTGGTGGAAGTTAGAAGTAGAAAGCTATGGAGATATCTGGCTACCTCACAGCGATCGCTACGCACGATTAGAAGAGTACATTGATGTAATCAAGGGGCTATGGACAGTCGAAGGCTTTAATTACGTTGGCAAATACTACACTATTAAGGGTGGTATTCTCGCGGATAAGCCTATACCAACACCACCCATTTTCATTGCTGGTGAATCAGATCGTGCAATTAATCTAGCGGCTCGTCTGGGAGATTATTTATTTATTAATGCTGATGCTCCTGAAAAAACGGCAGCATTAGTGCAGAAAGTAAAACGATTGGCTAGCGATCGCTACGGTCGTCAGATTAAAGTAGCAATGAGTGCTTTTGCGATCGTTCATGAACATACCGCCAAAGCCGAAGCTAGATTAGAAGCGATTTATCGTTCTGCGGATCAGCAACAAATCAAATACTTTCAAGAGCAAATCGATCCTAACGTAGTTGCCCACAACAAACTAGATATCAGTCAAACCATTGAAGCCAATCTCGGTTTATCTGCTCAACTGGTTGGCGATCGCTATACTATTATTCAACGTCTGAAAGAATACGAAGCCGTTGGCGTTAACTTAATCGTACTCAAATTTGAATCTATGTTAGAAGACACTATTCGCTTCAACCAACTAGTGATTTCCGAATATACACAGCAAAATAGCTTAATTTCGTTGTAATTAAAAATCTTGCCCTACTCAGCATGAATAAGATTAAACTCGAAGATATTACCCTAAATCACCTCAAAATATTAAAAGCAGTAGATGACTGTGGTAGCTTCTCCAAAGCAGCACAAAAACTAGGGTATAGTCAAGCCTTAATTAGTAAAAAAGTAAAGCAAACAGAGGATTATTTCGGAGTAATTTTGCTAAATCGCTCTCCTGGCTCTATATGCTTGACTAATAAAGGCAAGAAATTGATTTCCCAGACACTTAATGTCGTAGAAACTGTAGAAAATCTGCGAGAAGAATTTCATGCAACATTTAGCGCTGAGGGCGAAGATTTGATATTGGGGGCTACAAGTTTAATTCTAGAAGTCTGGCTCAAACAATATTTGCAGCGATTCCAGCTTTGTTTTCCAGGTAGAAATATTAAAGAGATTGTGGTGCAAAATAGCAGTTTTTCTTCAACGTCTCAACTCTTAGATATGGATCTCTTACTCAACAGTTTCCCTGGCTATAAGGACGAACACCACTGCACTAGATTAACAACTCATAAAATGCTGTTGTTCTCATTTGGGACATATAAATATTTTAATGAGCATAGTTTGATTAAAATAAATGATATTGATTTGGCTGATATTGTACTTTTACATGAAATCCATCAAGAACTATCTAAAAATGTATTTTTGATGAATAAATTAAGTGGTATCAAGATACTAGACAGTTATCAAGATGTACTCAAATATGCTTCAGAGAATCAAAGGTTAACTATTTTACCTGACTTTTGTCAAGCTGATATAATATCTCAAAATCAAGTAGTAACCCTGACTATACAAGATGTTAATGAATATGGTATTTATATTCATGTTCCCCGCTTTAGTGAGTTGTTAATATCCGCAGAGGGTTTGGTCAGAAGTTTTAGACTTGAACAAAATAACTTGGCAAGTTTGCCTAACGTAAATTTAATTTTAGGTAACTATTCTTCCAAAGAGGACAATGTTCTGAGGATAGGTATTCAGAGTGATTCCATAGGACAATTTATTGCTGGTTATGGAACTAAATATATTTTTGATTTACAAAGATCATCTTCATCACTTGAACAGCCTATTTTCAAAAATATTGGAATTAATCGAAATTTTGAGTTAAAAGTTCTGCCATTTTCTTCTGGAGAAGAAATGAACCGACAGATGAAAAGGGAAGAACTAGATATTTGTATTTTAGATGATATTTCTCTCTTGAATAATGGTAGTCAATTTTTCAATGATTTAACTTTCGGTTCTAAACTAATTGGGATTGCTTCGTATAATATTTTGGGTCAGGATGTTAACATTGTTCTCCATAAAGATTCTGCTATAAACACTGTCCAGGAGCTTAAAGAGAAACGGATTTCTACTTTATTTGGTTCAAATGCTCATAGGTTCATCATTACTCTTTTTGATCTCTATAATATGGATGTCAGTAAAGATTGCAGATTAGTGAATGAAGATCCTCGGAGAGCTAGCAGGAGTCTGGCTAACAAAACTATAGATGCCTACGTTTGTTGTCACACTTTTGCATCAATTTTAGAGACTTATGCTTTTGTGAGAAAGCTCCCTCCATCTGAAACAGATAGTTTAAGGATTCCATCAATTAGAGGAATTGTTTGTCGTTCGCAGTTCATTAAAGAAAATCCCAAAATTGTTGTTGCTTATTTACATGATTTACTAGTTGCTAACTATTGGTTTAATTCATCTCCAATTAAGGCGACAGACTTATTAACTAAAGTGATTGATGTGAGAAAATCTCAAGTCAATCAGTTCTTTAATCCTGTATTTGGTAATCGCATCGACCCGACCCTCAAACCGCAATGGTCTTGGTTGTTGAAAACTTTAAATCGCAGGTTGGAAGGAAAATATGGTATTTCACTGTTTGATGTAGATTTCTGGATAGATGATTATTTATTGAGATTAGTCTATAATTTGCTCAATTTAGATTATCATTTTCATCAAGTTTCTTTTGCAAGTGAATTTTCTAGCAGTTATTTTATAGAGGAACAGTTTAGCCGACACATGAAAGTTCTTTATGATAATTATGATTTACCACTACAAGATGAAGATATCAGTCATACGTCAATATCCAGCATCAGTCAGTAGGCAGTATTAAAAATTTAAAAAGAGTTTTCAATTTCTACACAATGTTATCCCTAATACTGTGGTTTGAGTATAGTGTCAGATTTTTGGGAAATTATCTTTTAGCTTTTCTAATGGTTGACGTTTTGAAACTACTCAAAGTCTGCGACACTAAATCGTGTAAATCACGCATGGGCGAGGCGATTTCGCTCCAGTTCCACAGCAATCTTCCGTAGCCGTTCCCTTTCAATCAATTGTCCGCGTAGCTTCACCGCTCGATTCAGTTTTTCCCTTTTTACAGGTCGCATATTTGACAAAAGCAACAATCGCCTCATGCAGCCATTTTTCAGGATTTGGCACAGACACGGCGGAACTTTCACCCTCATCAACTGCTTTGACTTCTCCACCCGAAACTGAATTTTCAACCAACAACGAAGTGGGATTACCCTGTTCTACCTGCTCCTGAGTTTGATTAGCGATCGCTGCATTCGCCAACGACTGAACCAACCGCGCACGATGGAACTCCTGCTGCAAAAAAGACAGAACACTCAGTACGCCTAATTCAGACCAATCCCCCAAATCCTCGTTGTGCAGAGATATAAAATAGGTGTCCAAAAGCACAAACTTCAAAGACGGCTAAAAAATCGATGTTGCTAGATTTGCATGATGTCTGATGATACCATGCTAGAAGGAGCGGTGGAAGCCGCATTCTTTCTTCAAGAGAGCAGCTAAATTTCTTTACCCTAACTTAGAGCGATTGTCCAAGGTTTTTCAGATTATGGAAAACCATAAGCAGAAATCCAAATGAACTACGACATTAAAGATAAAACCATTTTGGTTACGGGCGCAAATCGCGGCATCGGTAAGGCGATAGTTGAGTCGTTTATTGAACACGGAGCTACCAAAGTCTATGCGGCTGTTCGTCAGATCAACAGTGTCTCCTCGTTGGTTGAACAATACGGTGATCGGGTAGTACCAATTCAGGTTGATTTAGGTGATCCCCAATCTATTGTTGCTGCTGCTCAAGCTGCCCCAGATGTACAAATAGTTGTCAATAATGCAGGAGTTTTTCAAGCTGGAACTCCCTTCGCTGAGAATGCGATCGCCGCTCTCGAATTTCAGATGAACATCAATGTATATGGATTGATCTACATGGCTCAGGCGTTTGCCCCGATACTCAAAGCCAATGGAGGTGGTGTATTTGCCCAAATCAATTCTGTTGCTTCGCTCAAGGGTTTCCCCGACTCTGCCACTTATTGTGCCTCAAAAGCTGCGGCCTATTCAATTACCCAGACATTACGAGAACTATTGAGCCAGCAGGACACGCTTGTGCTAAGTGTTCACCCTGGCCCGATTGCCACGGATATGGGCGATGCGGCAGGAATAGGTGAAGTTTCACAGCCACCTGCACTTGTGGCAGAGGGGATAATAAAAGCTATCAAAGCTGGAGATTTTCACGTCTTTCCTGACCCGATAGCTAAACAAATGGGCGATGCTTATAAGAGCTTTGCCCAAAATGTTGTTGAAGTGTCATCAAGTTAACTACATTGCAGGGGAACGCTCTAGACAAGGAAATTTGGGTATTAAATAGCAAGCCCAAACTCTTCCCAATTGATGAACAAACCAATCACAGTATCATGCATCAAATCCATTTAAAATAGGAAATCACTTGTACAGAAACTCTCCCCCGCTCCCCTGCACCTCATCAAGCTTGTAAGAAATGCGGGTTATCACTCCAATATGCAACCAAATGATTTTACTATTGCTGGGATGAAGCTTGATAACAATAAAAGTTAACTTTTTTCTTGAAGAATCGTAAATGTACAATTTTACTGTTGTGCATCACCTAATTATATGGACATGATTAAATACGTTCTGACTGAAAACCAAATGCCAAATGCTTGGTACAACATCCAAGCTGATTTACCACAAGCCTTACCATCAGTTTTAAATCCTGCTACTGGTAAGCCAATTACACCAGATGAATTATTACCTTTGTTTCCATTGGCACTGATTGAGCAAGAAGTTAGCCAACAAAGATGGATTGAAATACCAGATGCAGTCCGCTCTATTTATTGCCAGTGGCGACCAACTCCTCTTTATCGTGCCCGTCGTTTAGAACAAGCTTTAGATACGCCTGCCAAAATTTACTACAAATATGAGGGTGTTAGTCCCTCTGGAAGCCACAAACCCAATACTGCGGTCGCCCAAGCATACTACAATAAACAAGCTGGAGTCAAAAAGCTAACTACTGAAACGGGAGCCGGACAGTGGGGATCATCTCTAGCTTTTGCCGGTGCGCTATTCGGTTTAGAAGTCTTAGTTTATATGGTAAAGGTTAGCTACCAGCAAAAGCCTTACCGCCGAGCTTTAATGGAAACCTACGGTGCGAGGGTCGTTGCTAGCCCAAGTATTCAAACCCAAGCCGGACGTAAAATTCTTGCACAACATCCCAATAGTAATGGCAGTTTAGGGATTGCTATTAGTGAAGCTGTAGAAGTAGCTGCTGCTGATGAACAAACTAAGTATACTTTAGGTAGTGTTCTCAATCATGTACTGCTACATCAAACCGTGATTGGTCAAGAAGCATTGACTCAATTAGAAATGGCAAGAGATTATCCTGATATTGTTATTGGCTGCACTGGTGGCGGTAGCAACTTTGCTGGAATTGCCTTCCCATTTATCGGTGCTAAACTGCGAGGAGAACGAGATATACAAGTAATAGCTGTCGAACCTGCTGCTTGTCCCTCATTGACTCGTGGAAAATATGCTTACGATTTTGGTGATACTGCCCACTTAACCCCACTTACCAAAATGCATACTTTAGGTAGTAGTTTTGTTCCTGAAGGAATTCATGCTGGAGGCTTGCGCTATCACGGTATGGCTCCCCTTGTTAGCCATATTGTGAATTTGGGACTAGTTGAATCGCGTGCTGAATCCCAACTCGCTTGCTTTGCTGCTGGATTAACTTTTGCCCGTGCAGAAGGGATTTTACCAGCACCAGAAGCTAATCATGCTGTCAAAGCAACAATTGACGAGGCTCTGCTCTGCAAAGAAGAAGATGTTACTAAAACTATACTGTTTAATCTTTGCGGTCATGGACATTTTGATATGCAAGCTTATATCGATTATCAAGCTGGACGGCTTGTTGATACTGAATATAGTGTAGAAGAAGTGGCAATGGCCCTAGCAGGATTACCTGTAGTTGATTAGTGACCCAACAATTCCCTATTCGCAGTGACGCTCGAAACAACCATACAGTTGAACCAACAAGCGATCGCTTGGAACAGACAGTAAACTGATACTATGCCAAAACTTCCAGAGTGCGATTGCTGTCTCTTATACTCACATAATCCTTATCTTGTCTGTACCGTCCACCCTAATGGATCAGTTGCTGACAGATGCTTGGACTTTCGAGAAGATCCCAACGCCGAACCAGTAGAACTATGGGAACTAGAAGGAGCCACTTATTACAATGGGGAGTTAATTGTGCAACCACAACAGATCTGGACACAACAGCAAAAACTCGAAAAGTTCTGCCATCGCTGCACCATACAATAGTCGATTAGAACGCACACGCATTAATTTAACGTGATAACAATAAATCAGAAACTAGATACATTAGGGAAATAATTTATGGTAAAAAAAGAGCGATAACTTATTGGGAAATAACTACCGACACAAAAACCATGCCGGAGAATTCTACTTCTTTCGTAATGACAAACCTTCAAGGGAATCTGAAGAAGACTTTAGGAGATTTGTATGGATTAAGAACTTGGGTAGAATATGGTTTTCGACAATATAAGCAGGAACTTGGCTGGACTGATTACCGTTTTACCAATTCTCAACATATTGAGAGGTGGTGAGCCAGCGCGGTCTTGGGGGTTTCCCCCATGAGCGACTGGCGAACCCGAAGGGTGGGAGATTATTTTTTGTGTATATACAACAATGATTAGTTTAAATTCTCCGGCATTTTTAGGCTTAAATAAAGCTAATCAAATTAAGACTGAGGAGCAAGAAACTAGTCATGTTGATTTTTCTACTCATCAACAATGGAATCATGAATCTGGATGGAAGAATGTTTTAAATAATCTGCGTCTAATTGTCCAACCACTCTTACTATTTTGGTTGATTTATCCCTGGTTAGATATTTTGCCTAATTCACAGTTATTACTCGGATTCAATCATTTAATTGCTGCCATGAATCAATTTAAACCCTGTTATGTTTCTAGATGATTTCACTTATTTACTACTTACTTATCCCGGAAAGTGACAGAAGAGGGATAAATTCGCTTTGGCTAATTAATTCTTATTAATAATTAGAATGTGTTGATTGTGAGTAATGGTAGAAATAAAGGAGACCGATCCACAGATGTTTGCTCAATTGGTAGCGGAGACTCCCGATTGGGTGCAGTAGATGGATGGAGTGAATCGGTCAAAGCTTGAAACCAAGATAACTGTTAACTAGGAGAGTTGCGCGATCTGTTAATACGGGTGCCTAAATTCTACTTGATGACAAAGTTAGACGGGTCTTGATCTCGTCGATGCTGAGTGGGAATGGGGGCTGGTTGCCCATCACCCGCAAGGGCTGCGGTTTTTTCCAGGGATTCCCTCAATCGCTTGGCTGCGTAGATAGACATATCTCGTGGTACATTAATGCGATCGCGTAAATATCGGAGAGCGACATCAGATCCCGATGGAGGTATACAGTCTTCACCAATCATCATGTGTGTTAAAGCACAACGTAGGGCTTGATCAAACAACTTATCATCTAAAGGGTTGACTCGGATAATATTAATGCGGTGGTCGATAGTTCGTTGAAGAGCTTCCATACGGGAGTTTTCGGGTTCTGGATAAGTCACATCTGGTAGCCCGAACCAGGGGCCGTTATCCACCCGCGCTTTATTAAGAAGCATCTGGGATTCGCCGTTTTCCCAACAGCCCCCCATCTGGGGCGGTAAATCATGTACGTGGGTGTGAAAGTCGCTCTGGGTTCCGCAGTAGGTAGGTCGGCTTTCCATTGCCGCAAACCATGCACTCAAGCGAGAGTTTTCCGAACGCAGTGAGTAGCCCTTGTAGTAGTAAAGGCTCGCATTCATCCGTTCGAGATATGGCGTAAAAATGACATCGACGATGCCGAAGCTATCTAAAAAATAAGGGCTTGGGGTGCGACCTAGAGCTGACTCTACCCTAGCCACCACTGCGATAAATTGTTCGCGGTTGCGTTGTTCTTGTTGAGAGGAACCGGCTTTAGAACACAGCCAAACACACCAGGCTCTAAATAAAAGTCGTTCTAATTGACGTAGTGGAAGCACCGTGGGGTCTTCCATCCCTTGGCTTAATGGAGCAAAAACTTTTTCCAAAGCGATCAAAATGTTATCGCTTTCCTTTATAATCCGTCCATCTAGCTCGATTGCAGGAAGCATTCCTGACGGTACCTTACGTTTATACCAACTTTCTTTCTCCCCGTAGCAGAACATTGTCACTTTTTCGATCCGGTAGGGGATCTGTTTTTCCTCTAGCCATAACCAAACTTTTTGACAGTAAGGACACCAGGCGTGGTTATCGCGGTATAGCGTTACCCGCACATCAGATTCTCGCTGACCAAACAACCGCAACCTGGCTCTAGCGTTGGTAAGACCATTAACGGTATCTATTTGATGATAGTCCGTGAGGGTTTCTAGTTCTTCCCAGCTTAAGGGTGCGGTAGTCATAGGGTGAGTTGCGTCGGGCAATACTGAGGACAATTCTATACTCTACAATATTTTCAGTTACACCAAGGCATAATTTTACCGATAGGTTCGCCCACTTGAAAAAGATATTGAACAAATAGCAATATTGAGCCAATTAAATTTGGTTAACTCGTAGAGACTCCACACGATTGGGTTGAGTGACAATTCTCACCGCTAATTGCAAGTATGTAAATTGTTATTAGTCGGGAACAAAAAGCTTTGGCAAAAGCAGCAGTGAACTTACTGCGCGAGGGTCTAGCTAAGAATTAGTGCAGACTTAGTAAACAGAGTGAATCAAGAAACTGTTAAAAGGATGCTAGAGACAACATCTTCGACTTTAGCAACTGAATCAACTGAATCAACTCAAAAAAAACAGAAGAATTAGAAAAAGAATATAACACGCCAAGAAATCGAGGAAAATTAATATTAGATGCGACTTGTGCGCCAGCAGACATCAGCTATCCAACAGATTTAGAGCTATTAAATCAAGCCAGAAAACAGACATAACGAATCATAGACCTTTTTTATGAACAGATAAAAAGTACATTGGAGAAAAAACCAAGGACTTATCGAGAAGTAGCGAGAAAAGACTACTTATAAGTCGCTAAAAAGCGTTGTGTATCCCAAAAAGATAGGAAAAAAGCGATTAAAAAGCAGCTTCAATATATCAAAAGAAGCTTATCTCATATTGACTAGCTAATCAGAGCGGGAGCAACTCTAGAAAAAATAAGCACTAAACAATATAAAAAGTTGCTGATAATTGTAGAAGCTTATCGTCAACAACTATAGTTGTATGAAAATAAAAAACAGAGTATTGATGACCGAATCGTTAGTTTAAACCAACCACATATCCGTCCTATTGTCCGTGGAAAAGCCGGGAAAGCCGTGAGATATGGGGCAAAACTATCAGCCAGTTATTTTGATGGATATGTATTTTTAGACCATATTAATTGGGATAATTTTAATGAATCGGGGGACTTAAAATCACGAGTATAAGTATTTGAAGAAGAATTCAGAAGTCATAATTCAACAGTCAGAATTAATCAGTCGGGGATTCAGACCCGCGACTGATTGAAGACCTCCAAATCTATGATTTGGAGGGGGTTTTAGACCCGTTGATTCATCTGCCAGTCGCACAGAATTCAGTATGAATTCTGGCTCCTGACTTCTGAATTCTGTTTGATAAAAATTATACTGGCTATTATCCAGAATCGGTTCATGTAGATAAAATTTATCGCACAAGAGAGAATAGAGCTTGGTGCAAAGAAAGAGGTATTATCATGAGTGGCCCTCCTTTGGGAAGACCACCAGCCAATGTTAGTAAAGAAAAAAAGAAACAAGATTTACAATCCGAGAGCATTCGTAATTGTATTGAGGGAAAATTCGGACAAGGTAAAAGAAGATTTAGTCTCAATCGAGTGATGACAAAACTGTCTCATACTTCTCAAACAGCAATTGCTATTACTTTTTTAGTAGCGTTTGTAGTTCGCTGTATGCCATTGTTTCTCCTCCATGACTATGCTACTAGTATCTTCATTGTGCTATCTGCGAGCGCCAACTGGCACACCGTCTCACTATTTATTCAGGAGGTCTAATGAAGCTTCAGCAACTAGCAATGGTCAGTGCAGTATTTGTTTTGGCATCTGTGCCAAAAATTGCGCTTGCAGATGAAGTGTGGGATAGCAGCTATGGCAGGGTGGTCTATCAAAGCGAACGTGGTAAAACTGCAATATGGACTTATCCAGGAGGAACTATCTTCATTGAAGGGCTAGCTGGAATAACGAGCAATCGTGGAATTTATCACGGCTATTGGGTTGGTAAATCCAATGTCAAATGTGACACGTCACGAGAAGATGCGTCAGGCAAATTGAGCAACACATGGGGACGATTTTCAATCCGCTTTCAGGTTCCGAATTTTCCCATGCCCTGGTTTGAACCACGATCAGGTGTAATTGGGCGACCGCAGCTAAGTTTTTATTGAGAATCTACCTTTGTAACTGAGAATTAAAGTCCGATCTAACTTTGGAGCATCGCTCCTTCTGCACCTGCCCCAGATAGCCATTTCAAAATTAAATAAACTTGTTTCAATTGACGTAGAAACGGCGAGCGCTGGGGCTTAGATCGGATGTACGCTGTGATACAGGGTATACAGTTGGGACAATGAAAATCAATTGGCACGGTTGAGCCAAAGTTCTCATTCATACCAGATACAGCTAATTTTCAGTCATGGCTTAGACAATAATGGGGGGGTGTGGACAGAGCATTAATTCCATACTGACTGAGCTTGTATCCTCGTTTTCGTGAAAGTTATGAAGGCTTAAGGGGAGCAGGGATATCAAGATAAGGTACGTGCAATAATTTTAAAAGTGTTCAAAAAAGATACCAACCCATCTGGAACAAGGGATGCAAACATTAGGGAAAGGAATCAAGTCCTCAGTGTCGAAGGTAATTGTGATCGGGGGTGGAATTGGCGGGTTAACTTTGGCCCGTGCCTGCCTAGACGCAAATATCGAAGTAGAGGTATACGAGAAGCGCCAATTGGATGCAATGCTTTCTGGAGCAGGAGGTATATTTATTCAAATAAATGCGATACGAGTTTGTCAACTTCTTTGGTTAGGAAAAATTTATCAACGTTTATATGCACAGGGAGGCAAAATTTTAAAGGGTGGTTTTTCTAGTAAAGATGGAACTCCACTGTACATTTAAGCCTGATTAGCACAAGTCTCGTTTTTCTCTCTTGTTTGTACCCATATTTGTCAATCTTAAAAATCTGTCATTAACCTCGCCTTGCGGAGTACAAATTGCAGTACAGTTTCTTCGCGGGTAATAATATCAACTCTGCCATCCATACCCAATTGAATTTGACATTTCTTTGTACTGCGACCTAATGCTAGTTTCTCTGGTTCAATTGTGACTTCGTAAAAAGCACCTACAGCAGTTGCTTTGGGGATAGAGTTCGTATCAGCATCTGCATCGTTTTTTTGCGACTTAACAGCATCCGGGGAAATTGCTTTGACAACGCCATTAAGAGTACCGTAATCAGGATAAGCACAAGCACTAACTCGCATTTGCACTTTTTGACCGACTTTTATCTTACCTTTTTCTCCAGAACCAACAGCTGCTTTAATAACTAAAGGTGCATCACTAGGAACAATTTGCACAACTTCCTCCCCTGCCCGGAGAGTTTGACCAGGGTTTCTCAAATTTAGCTTAGAAATAATCCCGTCTGCTGTAGCGGTAATAGTAGTTTGCTTCAGGTCAATTTCAGCTTGCTTGAATTCGCTAGTATCGCGCTCTAATTGTTTTTCCGTTTCAATTTTCTGTTTTATAAGTGCTTGAAGTTCCCTTTCTAAAGATGCTTTATTTACTTCTCCAGAGGCTTTTTCTTGAGCAATACGTTCAATCGCCATTGCTACCTCTGCATTGCTTGGGTTGAGAGCTGCAATAGCGCGATCGCGTTTCGCAATAGCCCCATTAACAGCTTGTTTTAGCCGTTCATTTGTTTTTTCTTGGGCTTTATAAGTGGCTTTTTGTGCCTGTACAGCTTGTTGTTGCTGTTTGACAGCCAGTTGTACTTCTTCTAATTGATCGCGGGATAATGCCCCTTGTTTAGCAACACTTTCATATCGGTTCTGTTTTGATGTCGCTGCTCCTAAAGCCGCCTCTGTTGCGTGGAGATTAGCTAATGCTGATTGTAACTGTGCTTGCCCTGCATATAATTCTTCTTGAGCCATTTTGACATTGGCTGATGCTTCTTTAAGTTCAGTGATACTGGTAATTTTTTTGTCTTGATGATCGCGATCGCGTCCCTGCAATTCAGCTTTAGCAGAGGCGATAGTCCGATTGGTGCGATCGCTTTCGGCTCGAATTTGACTTTCGATTGCATTTATTTGAGGAACGGTTTGAATTAGTTGTAACCTAGCTTGTTGAATATTAGTTTGCAGCTGATTTTTTTTGGTTTGCAGTCGAGAGTCATCAAGAGTAGCAATTGTATCTCCTTTTTGCAACGTTTGATTTTCTTTAACATAAATCTGCATTACCTGTCCTTCTGTCGCCGCCTGCACAATTGGCAATTCACCCGCAGTCCGGACAACCGCTTGTCCACTCACCGTAACTTTATATTTAGCAACCGCAGCCACAGGAACAGCTAACGCCAAGGCAAACACGATAAATAGTCCGCCAAATGTAGTCCAACGACTAATTGGTGGAAGAAATTCGTTGTCTTGAACTAAGGGTAAAAAATTTGTTTGAGACTTACTAATCATAAGTTTTGAAGAAGAATACAGAATACAGAATTCGGAATTCAGAATCAAGACGCTCGATAGCGCAGCGTTAGCGGCCCAGAAGCGTCTAACTCGCTAATCCGCCAGTCGTACAAAATTCCCAAGCTGAATTCTGACTCCTGATTTCTGAATTCTGTTTGATAAACATTAACTAATTCCGAAAAATTAAAGAAGATTTTAATCCATTACCATTATTAGAAGAATAAATCTCATCAAGAAAGCTTAAATGCTCTCCAGGGATATGACGTAATTCTTCTGGAGTCCCTTGAATTTTTAAGCGCCCATCTTCAAGCAATACAATCCAATCAGCCCGTTTAATAACTTGAGGACGGTGGCTAATCATAATTGTGGTTTTACCTTGACGGTGATTAAGTAATCTATCTAAAACTTGAGTTTCACTTACTGGGTCAAGAGCGCCTGTAGATTCATCTAAAATTAATACAGGTGGGTCAATCACAATTGCTCTAGCTATAGCTAATCTCTGCCTTTGTCCGCCAGAAATATTTGCACCAAATTCGCCTAAAACAGTTTGATATTTATCAGGTAATTTGCTAATAAATTCATCTGCACCAGCAATTTGACAAGCAAGGACTATCTCCTCAAAACTCATGTTAGGATAACTAAAGTGAAAATTTTCTACAATTGAACGACTCCAAAAATGAGGTTCTTGGGGAACTAATACGACTTGCTGCCGCAAACATTCCAAAGATAAATCTTGCTGGTTATATATGCCATAACGAATATTACCAGATTGAACGTGATATAAACCAGTAATTAATTTGCCAAGGGAGCTTTTTCCACAGCCTGATTGACCGATTAAGGCTATTACTTTACCACCAGGAATAGTTAAAGAAAAATTTTCTAACAGGTCAGTTCTACCAGGATGGTGAAAGTTAATTTGAGAACAACTAATCTCTGCATTGCCAGGAATTTCTGCCCAAGGTTTTTTAAAGTCATTTTCATCTTCTGGGGTAGAATCGATCACTTCTGTCAAACGTTGAACGACAATTTGAGCAGTGATAAATTCATCAATTAGCCCGACTGCTGATTCTAAAAATTCAAGAAAGCTACTACTCATACCACTGTACGCCAGCAGTTGACCGATGGATAATGTTTGATTAATCACCAAGCTAGAACCTAACCAAAGTATGCTAATACTCGTCAATTTGGAAAGAATACTAGTGATTGTGCCGCTGTAAAGCTCTAACTTCATCGTAGTCCAGTCTAAGTTAGCAAGGCGACCAAAATTTGTCTGATATTCTTGCCAAGCTTGCTCTGTAGCTTGGGTGGTTTTCAGGACTTGAACACCGCGAAAGGTTTCGACTAAAAAGCCTTGATTTTCTGTACCTTTAACGATGAGGCTGCGGGTTTTCTGGCGCAAGGCGGGAAGAAAAAGCAGGTTGACTCCTGTGACGATCGCAAAAGCGGCAACGGAAGCCAGAGTCAGTTGCCAACTATAGAAAAGCATGAAACCCAAGGAAACCAGAGCCACAAAAAATTGACTGGGTAAACCAAGGACAATTTGAGAGACTAGATTATTGATGGTATGAACATCAGCAATCCGGCTAACGACTTCCCCACTGCGACGTGCTTCAAAATATGATAGGGGTAAGCGCAACAGTTTTCGACCGTATTCTAGAATTAGCCCGTATTGCAACCGTTGACCAAAATGACCAATCAGGTGAGATTGTACCAAACCAATGGCACTTTCAATTAGGTTCATGGCAATGACACCAATTGCCACTGTTGTTAACAGTTGGGTATCTCCCCGCACTAGCACATCATCGGTGAGGAGTTGCATCATTAAAGGAGCAGCCAAAGACAACAGCCCGATCGCAAAGTTGATGGCGATCGCCTGAACCAAAAGATTGCGATAGGGCATAACACGGGCTATAAAGCGCCCAAAACCGCCAATTTTATCTTCTGGTTGCTCATAGAAGCGGCTATCGTCTGGCATCAGCAGCAGCATCACACCATCACTCCAACCCGCGATTAACTCCTGGGAGGTGAGGTACATAATACCAACGGCAGGGTCAGATACAACATATTTTTTCCCCTTTTTCCCGTATAACACTACCCAGTGGTAACCTTTCCAGTGAACGATCGCTGGTAAGGGAATTTCATTTAATTTCTCAAACAGTTCTGGGGTAGCTTGAACTTGACGGGCATGGAATCCCAGGGTTTCTGCTCCCCGCCTTAAACCTAATAGTGTAGTTCCTCGCATTCCGGTGCCCACTGCTTCTCGCACGCGATTGAGAGCAAAGGTGCGTCCGTAATATTTGGCGATCGTGGCTAGGCTTGCTGCACCACAATCTTCTTCACTGTGTTGCAATATGCTGTGGTATTTCATTGTTTAAAAAATCAGTACCAACGGCAGTTAACAGTACCAGCCGCAGCGAACAAGGGGTGGACAAGTCCGTTTCCTACCTGATAACTGTTAACACCGTTTACGTTTATTTGTACTATCTTGATATGAATGAAAAAGTAGGAGCGAAAACGACCTCTTTGAGGAACGAAACCCAACATCCCTGCGTTTGTTGGGTTAAGCAAAGCAAAACCCAAGAAAGAGTTAGTATTTTCAACCCCTATTAATGGTGAGGTGTACTAAGCGCTAGGTCATTATGCAAGAGTAGCTTTTACAAAGGAAATGGTATTATCTATAGCTTTTGTAAATCTTGGATACTTACCCGGTCTAAGTGTTATACCTAAACCGCCTTTACCGTTACCGTTTGTCCTTAAATCCCATATACCAGATAAAACCTTAGCTGATGATATTGAATTATTGAACTGACCGGTAAGTTTCTTGCTCAGACCGGCCTTATTAATAGTAAGCAACAAAGATTTTCCCGTAAAGTTAGCACCCAGAAATAATTGAATTTTAGCACCACCCTGAATGGTAGCAGCTTGTTCACAAGTAAGTTCTTGAAGATGTGGACTAAGCTCAATATTGTTCATACTTACTCCGTGGTTGTTGATGTTAGACATTGTTTTGCTCCTGAATTTTAGATTGTGTTTGAACTGAAGGTAAGCTTGTTTTCTTACTTCTGATTGTTAATTGGTAGCAGTGAGATAAGTTTATTCACGGCTGGGAATCAGAGGTTTTTTAGCTTTGCCTTCTGATTGTTAATTGGTATAGGACTTATGTCTGATTTCTGAACAGGATTTTAGATAAAATCCTGGTAAAATGGGCTTTTCAGCCTCAATATGTTTTCAAAAATTAAATCTGAGTCCTATACAACCTAATATATGGAGTTAGCTTGAAGCTGTCATCAATTCTGAGTCCATATTTTAAGTGATAAAAAGATTGGCGATGAGCGATCTAAAGTACTCAGATTCAACTGTACTTAAGTTCATATCTATTCCAACTTAAGTTGGAATAATGAGAGTGAAGAAGGCAGCTATGCTAAGGGCATAAGGTTTGCTCTTTACCAGGGTTAGCGTGTCTCAAACCCTCTTGACAGATGGATTCTAGCAGAGGGAAGAGTTTGGGTGAGCCGCCGCCAACACAGAAATCATGTACAGATCATTCGTAGCTGCTTGCCCTGATTTTTAGCCAATACCGCAGTGGAAAGATGATTAAGGCATTGAAGGCGATCGCAATGAGTGTGTTAAGCAATAAAATGCCCTCCAAGAAGAAAATTAGGAGGGCTACATGCTAAACGAAATAATTGCCATATATGCTATCACAGAGTATCTAATTAAGCTTTGTACTGAGGTTTGGAAGTAAGAATGAACAATGGTTTTGAATTTGACGCGTAGGCGCAGCCAGCCGAAGGCATCGCTGGCTAAAAACTTGTGTTTCCAACCTTAAATTTTGGCAAGAATTTAAGCATTATTACTTATTGACAAATAGTTAATGACCTTAACTTGTCACCAATGACATGCAGTCACTTATAAAAGGTTTTTACTTAAGCTATAAGCATTCATTTTTTCTTTTACTCTTCACAAGCTTTTATGTAAAATGTAATTTAAATCACAGAAAACTTTTTAAGTATTTGAAGACAGGCAACAAAGTGGCGTTGGCGCTACCCGCCAACGCCACTTTGTTGCACGCGCAGGCATAGTCCATACTTCGACAAGCTCAGTGACCACCGTAGGTCTCGCATGAATTGATTGGTAACAACCAAACATCAGTCGATAAGCCGCAACTTGGGTTAAAAAAATTAACTTGATTTATTCCCGTGGATACATAAACAAGTTACTACCCAAAATGGTACTGTGTTAAACAACATAATATCAACAACTCAACAACATACTAACAGTTACTTTTAACAACAGTAAGTCTATTAAAATTAGAGTTGTTAATGACACTCATTGGGAGAGAGATGAATGATTACCCTACCTGGAGTTGTCATCTTAAGCAAAATCTATGAAAGTCCAGCAACTCTAGTGTATCGGGGTATTAGAGAGCAAGATAACTGTGCAGTTGTGGCGAAAGTCCTCAAGCAAGATTACCCCTCTCCTCAAGAATTAACTCGCTACAGGCAGGAATATGAAATTACCCATTCTCTCAACATTGAAGGTGTAGTTAAGGCATACAGCCAGCAGGACTATCAGCGCACGCTCGTCATGCTTCTAGAAGATTTTGGTGGAGAGTCTTTAGAGTGCTTGCGGCAGCAGCAATCGGACTTCTACCCCATGCCCTTATCGAATTTTCTTGGGCTGGCGATCGCCATTACAGAGATTCTGGGCAGAATCCATGCTGCTAACATTATTCATAAAGATATCAATCCTAGCAACATCGTCCTGAATCCAAATACTGGCGTTGTCAAAATGATTGATTTTGGGATTGCCACCCGATTCAGCCGCACCAATCCAAGATTTAAAAGTCTCTATCTTCTAGAAGGAACCCTTGCCTACTTATCTCCAGAGCAAACCGGACGTATGAACCGGATGCTCGACTACCGCACCGATTTTTACTCGCTGGGTGCAACATTCTACGAACTTTTGACCGGACAGTTGCCGTTTCCCGCTACAGACATCCTAGAACTAGTTCATTGCCATATTGCCAAAACACCTGTTTCACCACACGAACTGAATTCAAAGATTCCCAAACCTGTTTCCGAGATAATTTTGAAACTGATGGCGAAAAATGCGGAAGATCGCTATCAGAGTGCTTGGGGTATTAAAGCGGATTTAGAACACTGCGCCCAACAATTAGCAGAAATTGGTCAAATTGACTACTTCCAACTAGGTCTTCAAGATATTTCCCAGCAATTTCAAATTCCCCAAAAACTGTACGGACGAGAAGCGGAAATTGAAGCATTATTAGCGGCATTTGACAGAGTAGCTAAAACGAAACACGAAGACAATTCTTCACAACTCAACGTCGAAATGATGCTGGTTTCTGGTTTCGCTGGAGTAGGCAAATCAGCATTGGTACAGGAACTCTACAAACCCATCACGGCAAAGTGGGGCTATTTTGTTTGGGGTAAGTTTGACCAATTTGGGCGTAATATTCCCTACAGCGCGATCGCCCATGCCCTGCAACAATTAATACAGCAAATAGTAAGGGAACCAGATGAGCAAGTGCAACAGTGGCGCAATCGCCTGCTGACGGCATTGGGAAGCAATGGACAACTGATCGTTGATGTCATTCCTGAAGTTGAGTTAATTATTGGCAAACAGCCACCTGTACCGGAAGTTGGAGCAACTGAAGCACAAAATCGCTTCAATCTAACGTTTCAAAAATTTGTGCGGGTGTTTTGTTCAAAGGATCATCCCCTGGTAATTTTTTTAGACGATTTACAGTGGATCGACTCTGCCACGCTGAAGTTAATCGAGCTAATATTACTCGACGAGCAAACCCAATATCTATTTTTGATTGGAGCTTACCGAGATAATGAAGTGACTCCAACGCATCCATTAGCATTGACGCTGGAGAAACTCAGAAAACAAGGAACAGTGCTTCAGAAAATTACCTTAGCACCCTTAACGCCCGAACCGTTGAGTCAATTGATTGCCGAGACGCTAGATTGCAATATTGACACCGTTCATTCCCTAACCCAATTAGTATTACGTAAGACCGAGGGTAATCCCTTCTTTGTCAATGAATTTTTGCGAATGCTTCATAGCGAAAATCTGTTTTCTTTTGATGCACAACACTTATGCTGGCAGTGGGACATTCCTCAGATTGAAGCCCAAGATATTGCTGATAATGTGGTGGAGTTGCTGCTACTCAAGCTGAAGAAACTGCCAGAAGAAACACGGCAAATTCTCAGTTTAGCCGCTTGTGTTGGCTCTGAATTTAATTTAGAAACTTTAGCGATCGCTTGTGAAAAATCACCTAAAGAGATTTTCCAAGATTTACTAGCAGCAATCCAAGCTGGATTAATTCAACCTATATCTGAATTAGACGAAAACTTGTTAGTTCAAGACTATAAGTTTTTGCATGATCGCGTACAGCAAGCTGCTTATGCCTTAATTGATGAGTCACACAAACAAGTTGTTCATTTGCAAATCGGTCGCAATTTACTCGAAAAAAATTCACAAGAGCAGCGATCCGAACGACTGTTTGAAATTGTCGATCATTTTGCTCGGGGAATTGAGCTTGTCACCGATCACGCCCAACGAACGGAAATTGCCAGATTGAATTTAATCGCAGGTCAGAAAGCAAAGGCAGCAACGGCTTATGAAGCATCTCTTAAGTATTTTAAGACAGGGCTGAAACTCATAGATACAGACAGTTGGCAGAGCAAGTATGACCTTACCTTAGCACTGTACTCCCAAGCAGCAGAAGCAGCGTATCTTCACGGTTGCTTCGATGAGATGGAACAATTCGTAGAAGTGGTACTCAACCAGGCGAAGACAGTGGTTGACAAAGTGCAGGTTTATGATAGCAGAATTCAAGCATTTTTGTCACAGAGCAACCTGAAAGAAGCACTTAAAACTGGGCTGGAAGTGTTAAAGCTCCTGGAAGTAGACTTAATAATAACTCCAAGTCAGTTAGACGTTGAAAGAGAATTGGAGGAAACATCTGCAATACTCGCTGGACGAGAAATTGAAGACTTAATTAATTTGCCAAGGATGACTGCACCAGAACCGCTGGCAGCAATGTATATCCTGGCGAATATCACGGCTACTGCATGTATGGTGTCACCAGCACTGATAGTGCCGATTGGGTGCAAAATGGTAAATTTATCAATCAACTACGGTAACGCTACCTGGTCACCAATGAGTTATGTTACCTACGGATATTCTCTATGTGCAGTTGTTCAAGACATTGAACTCGGCTATAAATTTGGCAAATTGGCTCTAAGCTTGGCAGAACGATTGAATACTAAAAAAGGGAATGCTAAAGCATTAGTGTTATTTAGTGCCCACGTCATGCATTGGAAGGTGCATCTTAAGAACACAATACCAATGCTGGTTGATGCTTATCAAAACGGAGTAGAAACTGGAGACTTTGAATTTGCTAGCTATGCTGCATATCATGCATGTTTTCGCTCGTTTTTTGTTGGTAAGGAACTTATCCAACTGGAACAAAAAACGGCAACCTACAGCAAAGCAATCAGACAAATCAGACGGGAAAACCCCTCTAATTGGACTGCACTGTTATGGCAGACAATCCTTAATCTGTTAGATAAGTCTGAGAATCCCAGCCGTTTAATGGGTTGTGTCTATGATGAAGAGCAAGCCCTATCGCACGCTATTGCCGTTAAAGACGGACATGAAATTCAATTCTTTTATTTATTCAAAGTTATATTGTGTTATCTATTTGGGGAGTATCATCAAGCTGCACAAACTGCTATTTTAGCAAGGCAGTCTTTAGAAGAGTTAACAGCAATAACGTTTGTACCTTTATTCTATTTCTACCATTCTCTGGTGCTTCTAAGCCTATGGGTTGAGGCTTCAAACTCTCAAAAAGAAGCTTGGCTAAATTGTGTGAGCACCAACCAAAAAGAGATGCAGAAATGGGCAGATCATGCTCCAATGAATTATTTGCATAAATATCATTTAGTCGAGGCAGAGAAAGCGCGAGTCTTAGGGCAATTTTTTGAGGCTGAAGAGTTTTATGAACAAGCGATTCAAGGTGCTAAAGACAATGAGTATCTTCAAGAGGAAGCATTAGCTTATGAGTTAGCGGCTAAACATTATTTAGCGCGAGGTCGAGAAAAAATTGCACAGACATACATGAAAGAAGCCCACTATTGCTACGAACGCTGGGGTGCAAAAGCTAAAGTTAAAGACTTAGAAAATCGCTATGAGCAGTTTTTTTCTCAGTCTTATAGAGAAGCTCCCGCGTCAACCCCTACTACTTCTAAAACTACCTCTAATACCTCAAACATCGCTTTAGATTTAGCGGCGGTGATGAAAGCATCCCAGGCGATTTATCGTGAAATTGAATTAGAGCAGTTGCTTCGTTCCTTAATGCAGATATTAATTGAGAATGCTGGTGCTCAAACTGGATTTCTAATTTTGGAAAACGCAGGAGAATGGGTAATTGAAGCGGCTGGTCAACTAAATGATAATGATGATGATGAGAATGTCTACACTACACAAGTGCTGCAATCCGTTCCGATTATAAGTTGCCTGCCTGAATCAATTATTAATTATGTCATTCGGACTCATGAAACTGTTGTCTTAAACGACGCAATTTGTGAAGGTGCTTTTATCAATGAGCCATATATTCAACAAAATACAGCTAAATCTATTTTCTGTTTGCCGCTACTCAATCAAGCTAAGTTAGTTGGCGTATTGTATTTAGAAAATCAATTAGCAGTTGGGGCATTTACACCCGAACGAGCGCAAGTTTTGCATTTATTATCAACTCAGGCAGCGATCGCGATCGAAAATGCTAAACTCTACTCAAAGCTGCACGCTAGCCAAAGCAAGATGACTCAATTTCTCGAAGCTGTCCCAGTGGGAATTGGAGTCGTAGATGCGGTCGGTCACCCATCGTACCTCAATCAACGGGCAATTCAGCTATTGGGTAAAGGAAGCGATCCTGAGGTGACATCGGATCGGCTTGCAGAAGTTTATCAAATTTATTTAGCGGGAACAGAGCAACCCTATCCGACTGAGAAAATGCCGCTTGTGCGGGCATTGAGCGGCGAACGCACTAGGGTTGACGACGTAGAAATTCGCTCCGACAACGCCAAAATTCCAGTCGAGGTTTGGGGAACTCCAGTTTATGACGAACGGGGCAATGTAGCCTATGCGATCGCCACCTTTCAAGACATTACCGAGCGCAAACAAGCCGAGAAACTGCTAGCAGACTATAACCGGACTTTAGAGCAACAGGTCGTCGAACGAACAGCAGCGTTACAGAAAAGTGAAACGAATTATCGCAACTTAGTTCAAACCGCAAACTCAATCATTCTTCGCTGTGATGCAAAAGGACGGATTCAATACCTGAACGATTACGGGCTGAGATTCTTTGGCTATGAGGAACATCAGATTTTAGGGCGTACTTTACTCGAAACAATCGTTCCAGAAATCGAAACTTCTGGGCGCAATCTCAAACAATTCATCCACAATGTATTTTATCATCGTCTCGACCCTACCTCTTACCTGCAAATGGAGAATGAAAACCTGTGCAGAGATGGCAGACGGGTTTGGGTTGCCTGGTCAAATCAAGCCATTTTGGATGAAAAGGGACAATTAGTTGAAATTTTATCGGTTGGCAATGACATCACCCAGCGCAAACAAGCAGAAAAAGCCCTACAGCGCAGTGAAACTAAGTTCCGCAACATCTTTGAAAACTCACAGGTCGGCATCTTTCGCTCGCGACTCTCGGATGGATTAGCTCTCGATGCGAATCAACGCATTGCAGAGTTGTTTGGCTTTAATTCACCCGATGAGATAATTGGGATCGTATATTTCCCAGACTTTTATGTAAATCTGTGCGAGCGCCAACAAGTCGTTGAATTGCTACAGCGTCATGGCGATCTGCAAAACGTTGAAATTCAGATGCGAAAACGAGACGGCACAAAGTTTTGGGGGCTTAACTCTTTTCATCTGAATGCAACCGATGGATATATGGAAGGTGTGATTACAGATATTAGCGATCGCAAACGTGCCGAAGAAGCTTCGATTTTGGAAGAACGCAACCGGATGGCACGAGAAATTCACGATACGTTAGCGCAAGCCTTTACAGGCATTGTGCTGCATAACGGCACAGCGATAGAGCTAATGACAAAGAAACCACAGAAAGCTCAGGCACACATGGAAACGGTGGATGAATTAGCCCGCACTGGACTGACTGAAGCACGGCGATCGGTGGCGGCGCTGCGACCTCTCCTGTTAGAGTCGGGAGACTTAATAAGTGCCCTCAAACACCTAACCACGCAAATGAAATCTTCTACCGATACCCATATTACCTGTGAAGTCATCGGTACAGCCTACTCTGCATCACCTGATGTCGAGAATAATCTACTACGCATTGGACAAGAAGCCCTAACCAATGCGATTAAATATGCCCATGCCACAGAGATTCAAGTTGAATTAGTTTACGAGCAAATGCAGTGCTGTTTACGAATAAAAGACAACGGGCAGGGATTTGACACTAATCAAATAATGATGAATCACGGATTTGGTTTATTGGGGATGAGCGAACGGGCAGAGCGTATTGGCGGTGAACTAATCGTCAACAGTCAGCCTGGTTGGGGCACAGAAATTATTGTTATAGTGAATCGGGAGTAATGTCATGAGTCTAGTCATTCGCGTTCTGATTGTTGAAGATCATGCCATAGTTCAGCAAGGATTAGCAGCCATCATCAATGAAGAATCCGATATGACTGTTGTGGGTCAAGCCAAGGACGGGATTGAGGCGATCGCGTTATTTTGCCAAACGCAACCCGATGTCACCCTCATGGACTTACGAATGCCCCAAATGGGAGGTGTTGAAGCGATTAGTACGATTTGCGCCCAATTTAAAGCAGCTCGCATCATGGTATTGACGACTTATGACGGAGATGAGGATATTTATCAAGGGCTACGGGCAGGGGCAAAGGGATACCTGCTCAAGGACTGTAGACCTTGCGAATTGCGAACCGCTATTCGTACCGTTCATGAGGGGCAGCAGTATATTCCACCGCATGTTGCTGCCAAATTAGTACAGCGCATGAATCATCCAGAATTGAGCCAGCGTGAGTTAGAGGTGCTTCAATTGGTGGCACAGGGTATGAGCAACCTGGAGATTGCTACTGCTTTGAATGTTAGCGAAAGCACGGTCAAATCAAATATCAACCGGATTTTAAGCAAGTTAGGGGCTAAAGATCGCACCCAGGCAACCATTATCGCTTTAAAGCGAGGAATTGCTAGCCTTTAGTTTCATTATTTCAACTTAAGTTGAAATAAATCTGAACTTAAGTACAGTTGAATCTGAGTACTTCAGATCGCTCATTCTTAAAGCTCTATTTCACGAAGCTTTATTCTATGCATCTTCATAGAGAACTGGTATAAGTATCATAAGCTACAAGCCTTTTAGCGATCGCTCTTCTTTTAAAAACTTTTTGGTTTACTGTTCTTTGCTTCCACAATATTAGACCTGAATCCTTACGAATTTGGAAATCATTAAAACGCTAATTATGGCGAGTGCCAAACTGATTGCGAAGACTCCCCAATAACCAGTTGCCTGGGCAAGAAAGCCACTAATTGCAGCTCCAACAATACTACCAAAGATGCCGACTGATGTTTGGATTGTATAATCGGTGCCGGGCGATTCTGACCTGGCTTTATCCATCATTATGGTGAACGTAGTTGTGCCAATCATACCACCAGCAAACTCTGTGCTAACTACCACAAAATAAAGAATAAATAAACTAGTCACACCAAATGCAGGAATTAGATAAGCCGCCATACTCATTGCCCATAGTAAACTAAATATAGTTAGTGAACGCTTTCGTCCCCAAGGAGCAATCAGAAAACCTGCGATAATTCCGCCAAGTATCGCAGCAACAGTATTTACAATTCCCATCAACCAACCAATATCTGCTAGAGAAAGCCCAATATCCACCAGCAAAGGACGAAACATAGTACCTGCCATACTGCTGCTTGCTGAATACAACAGTAAGACCAACAACCAGTTCCTCATACCTGGACTACGGCAAAAATTGATAAATATTTTAAAGTAAGAAATAGGAAGTAAAAAGTTGGTACTAAGGGTGATAGTAGGCTTGGTAACAGATGAAGATACAGCAGATACCCGATCTGTGAGATTTGTGTATCGCTCATTTATGGCATTATCTAATGCAATTTGTTTGTTCTTTACCTCCTCTCGATGCCAAAAAAGTGGTATCAGTGCGACAAACATTATTACTGCCAAAATTTGCAGACTGGCTGTCCACCCCCAATAATTAAGCAAAATTAGCATTCCTCCTCCACCGATAGCTGCACCAAGAGATCCACCCGCACTTTGCACTGCATTCCCTAAACCTCGTTCATGCGGCTCTAGTAAACTTACAGCCAGAGCATCGGTAGCAATATCTTGACTGGCACTAAATAAACATATGATTGTCATACAGACCAGCAACGCATTAAAGTTGTGTTCCACATCAAGCCAAGCACTAACAGCAGTGATGGAAGCAATCAGGATTTGAAAACAAATAATCCAGAAGCGATAGTGTCCCCAGCGTGTAAAACCATAGCGGTCAATCAAGGGCGACCAAAGAAATTTCAATGTGATGGGAAGCGAAAGCAATGGCAGTAAACTAATCGCTTCCAAAGAAAGCCCCTTTTGACGCATAAACACAGGTAAAGCCTGGTATAAAAACCAAAATGGCATGAACTGTGATAAATACAAACTACCGAGCAACACAAATTTTTTTAAGCTTTTAATGCTAATCACAACAGATAAAGTCCTGTAATGTTGAGTGCAACTTTTGTTGGGGGAGAGTTTTGGCTAGAACTGCACTGAAATTGAACCAATCACAGTAAAAGGCTCCCCTGGGTAGATACCGCTGATTCTGCTGAAAGGCACACCAGTAATATAATTGACATCAAAAACATTCTTGAAGTTGAGAGCAAACCGCCAATTATCTCGGCGATAAAAAACAGCTGCATTGGTGAGAAAGTAACTGTCTAGGTTAAAAGTGTTTTCCAAGTCTCCTTCACGTTCGCCGATAAAATTAAATCCCACTCCAAAGCCTAAACCTTGCAAACTACCACTTTGTAACTCATAGGTCGTCCACAAACTAGCGCTATTTCTGGGAACACCTGTAAGTGTATTGCCAACAATAGATCTATCAGTGTCATCTGTAATTTCGGCATCTGTGTATGCGTAGGAGGCAATAATATTCCATCCTGGTAAAATTTGCCCGCTAATATCGAATTCAAATCCTCTACTTCGCTGCTCACCTGTTGCCACTGAAAAGCCTAACCCAGGAAAATTCGGGTCTTCTGTAGCAACATTTGTTTTAGTAATGTCAAAATATGCCAAGGTGGCAAAAATTCGACCTTCTAGTAATTCAGTTTTAATTCCGATTTCATAACCTTCACCTCGTTCCGGTTCCAGTGGGCTTCCATCGACACTAAAAACATCAACGTTAGGATTAAATGATTGTGAGTAGCTCCCGTAAAGGGAAACTTGTTTGATCGGTTGATAAACAATTCCTATCCTTGGAGTCAAAGCATTGCTGAATTGACTGGTGTCATCGCCAGAATTAAAAAATGCTGGCTCGTTTTGTACTTTTTGATTTACAGTTTCATAACGCAAACCTGCTAGTAATTTGAAATTGTCAAAAAAGGCAATCTCATCTTGGATATAAATACCGAACCTATCTGTTGTAGATTTACTATCGAAGAGTAAATCGTTTAGCTCTGGCCTTGGAGAACTGTCGTAAACTGGATTGAAGACATTAATTGATACTGGGTTAGAAAAATTCGATCTAGCAAAACTAGTAGAGTTGTTTCGATTTAAATCAACACCAAACAACAGAGTATGTTTTATCGAACCTGTAGCAAATTTACCAACTACATTTGTTTGTAGAGAATAGTCATCCGAATTGAAATCATCATAAGCGTATACACGAGTCAGATCGCCAGTGGTCTCATCAAAGGCAATTGGAATCGTCAATCGATCGCTAAAGACACTACTTGTTGCATATCGAAATGCATTGCGGATTGTCCAGTTATCGCTAAAACGATGTTCTAGGCTATATCCGGTATTGACGAAATTACGCTCGATGTAATCGTCTGGTTCATTGAGAACGCGATCGCGAGGCAAATCGATTACTCTGTCCCCAAGGGCAACCAAACCGGTATCTTGTGGTCGTCTGCGGTATGAATACTGCAAATCAATGGTTAGATTTGTGCGATCGCTAAACTTCCAAGTTAAAGCAGGTGCGAGAAAGAATTGCTCAAAATTCTGGTCAAAATCTCGAAAACCATCACTATTTAGATACGCCAGATTCAATCGATAAAACTCTTGTCCGTTCGTAGTCAGCGGCCCAGAAATATCAATCCGGGGTCGAATCAAACCATAGTTGCCAAACTGTAACTCTGCCTCATAAAAAGGTTCTGTCAAAGGCTTTTTGGTAACAACATTAACGATCCCACCAGGCTGAATTTCTCCATACAGCACTGAAGCCGGGCCTTTGAGAACTTCGATACGCTCTATATTTGCTGTTTCTGGAACCTCTTGAAAATCGTATTGCCTGAAGCCATCAATCAAGACAGGAGCATTATCAAAACCTCGAATAGTGTATCTAGCTTCCGAGCCGGTATCAAAACCACCAGAAATAACATTACTGACGTTGTTTAATGCCTCATCCAACCGAATTATTTGTTGATCCTCAATCACCTTTTCAGGCACAACTTGAACTGATTGAGGAATATCGAAGATACGAGTGTCGGTTCTAGTACCAGTCGTAGCGTTGGATGCGTTATATCCATCTTGCTCGCCAGTTACCACTAGTTCAATTGGCTCATCAGTCTCAGCAGTTGGTTGTTCTGGTTGAGTTTCGCCCTCTGATTGTGGTGGAGTTTCACCTTCTGATGGTTGTTGAGATGAAGGCGTTTGTGCTGTTTCTGGCTCTTGTTGCGGCTGTGCTTCAGGCGTTTGTGCTGTTCCTGGTTCCTGTGGAGCAGTAGTAGAAGTTGGAGTTGTTACAAAGCCAAAAATTAAACCCTCGTCACTGTCAAATAATTCAACTTTTGGCAAAGCTGTCTCTCCTATTACCGCTAACCGGATAGCGTTCGCATCTTGGTTACTAACCGTGATTTCTGTAATTCCTGCAACTGGTTTTTCCTGGCGGAATACATTACCCCCAGCTAGCCGCAGTTGAGTATTGGGAATATCGGCAATATATGCACTACCCTCGCTTTTCGGTAATACTTGTAACTTGTCTCCTGAAGGAGTTTCTAAAATTACCTCTACACCTTGAGCAGTAGGATTAACCCGGACTCCAGTGATTTGTATAACTTCTGATGAACCTGCTTGGCTAAGTTTAGACGACTGCTCTAACATTTGAGCATTGGTCAGCGGTTGGATTATCTCACTTAGTGGCCGAATTTTTCTACTTGGTTCTACAGCCTGGCTTTTAGAAAGTTTGGGTGGTGCTTGGTTGGCACTCTCACCAGTTTCAGTATACGAAAAAGAAGATTTTACCTCTTTCTGTGCGATCTGCTCTCCTTGGACAGGAGTTGCAATTAACATGACAACTGAGACGGTGAACAAAAAGCTGTGAACGAATTGCTCTGGTTTCATTACTTTCCTCATGCTCCATCGCGTCATTCATTGTTGGTTAATGACACGACTTTAAATAATTGAAATTTATTAGTGTTAAATTTGCAAGTTAAATAATTTTATTGCAAACAAGTTTCATAAACAAGCCAGATTTATAAATTATACTTTTTGTCAATTTCGTCAAAAATTTATTGAGTAGTAAAAACTAGTAATAAAATCTACAGGTAAGTTATTTTTAATACATTTTTAAAAAAGCTACAGTAAAAAAACTCTTTTAAATCAATACTATAAAAGTTTTATACTGAGGTTTTTATAATACCTTGTTTTTCTATTAAATCAGCCAAACAACATATCATAAAACGGTTACATTTTAGTCATCAAGTTTTAGTAATATAATTAAAAAAAATATTTTATAAACATATTGATATGTAATTATTATAATAAATCTATTGCTAAATGCAACTATTTCCCATTAATATTGGCTGAGGTTAATTGAAAAAAATTGCAATTAATGCATATAAATTTTGTCTCTAACCTTGTAATCGTTGGTATCAAACAATGCTAGTACTGAATAAAATCAAGGCATTAATTAGGTCATCAGTGACTTATGAGGAGTCTAATGTACCATAAGCAGCCGCTATCAAAAGTTCATAGAGCGTGCTCCCAGGATGTATCTTTAAAGTTTGAGCATTAATTATGTATCAACAAAAAGCAGGTGCTGATCAAGAAGTGTTTGATATCTGTTGTTCTATCAAAACACCAGTTAGGAATCAAAATGAAACTAGTAGTTCGCCAAGGAAACTTTGCGTTGTGGTCAGCAGAGGAGCGGAGGGGCAGAGGGGCAGGGGGGAAAGACTTACTGCAATTGTTCTCCCCTGCTCCCTTGCTTACCTCCACGTAGCAATTTTGGGTTGGTACACTACTAGAAACCAGTTAGGATATATCGCTGACTCAAATCTACAATGCGGTCAAATCGAATATTACCCATTAAAGCTTAGAGTTTTGGGCAATCGCAGTCAAACTAAAATCAGACATTGCAAGTATGTTATGCAAGTATAGAACTGTGAGGAAAATACTAGATTTATTGAATGATGCGATTTCCAGAGCCTCAACTTGTAGTTCACTTCCCGCAAAACATATCCCTATGTCTAGCTTTCGGTATTACATAGTCAGCATTGGCTGAAAACAAATACTGAAAATAACTTCAGCAACAGCTTGAAGAATTTACTAATTTAAGAAATCTATAACTCAAAAGCGTGAAGGAAATATTTTCACTGATGAACAGTTGAAAGTAGCATTTCTCAAGCGTCTTTTGATTTTAAAGCTACAAAATGATGTTTGAGAAAAGTGTAAAATCCATTCAAGGTTGGTTAGTTTCGCAGCTTGCATCTCTACTAGAAACTACTTTCCAAAATATTGATCTTGAAAGTAGCTTTAGCGACTATGGACTTGATTCAGTTAGAGCAACTAATCTGATTGAAAACTTAGCTACTGAGTTAGGGTGTCAGTTATCTCCTACTCTCATCTGGGAATATCCTAATATTAAAACTTTGGCTGGTTATCTTGCTGGGACTCCAAATCGTCAGTTAGTTGGCAGTAATAATAGGCGCAAATCTCAGAAATTAGCCACTGAACCAATCGCAATTATTGGTATTGCCTGCCGCTTTCCCCGCGTTCAAAGCACTGCTGCTTTTTGGCAATTGCTTAAAGATGAAGTAGATACTATCAGCGCGTTGCCTGCTGAACTTTGGCGCAAAGATACTTTTAATAATGACGCGAGCAGTAACCGTTGGGGTGGCTTTCTAGACGACATCGACAAATTTGATGCCAATTTCTTTGGCATTTCTCCAAAAGAAGTCGTTCAGATCGATCCTCAACAGCGTTTGATGTTGAAACTAACTTGGGAAGCATTAGCAGATGCCGGGCTGCCAGTTGAAACCCTCAGAAGAAGTCGTACTGGTGTGTTTGTGGGAGCAATGTGGGCTGACTATGCAAATCTCATCAAACAAGCAGGGTTAATTGCCCAACATACAGCCACTGGCCAAGATTTAAGTATCATTGCCAATCGCATTTCTTATATTTTTGGTTTCCAAGGAGCGAGTTTAACGGTAAATACAGCTTGTTCATCTTCCTTAGTAGCTGTTCACCTAGCTTGTCAAAGTCTACGTTCAGGAGAATCTACCCTGGCATTGGCTGGTGGTGTCAACTTAACGATTGACCCTAATAGTACCTCAATCATGTCCAAGTTTGGGGGTTTATCTGCTGAAGGCCGCTGTAAAACTTTTGATGCGAATGCCGATGGTTACGTTCGAAGTGAGGGCGCAGGGATAGTTGTCCTAAAACCTCTTTCCTTAGCATTGGCTGCGGGCGATCCCATCTATTGTGTCATTAGGGGTAGTGCAGTCAACAATGATGGTTTCAGTAATGGTTTGACCGCTCCTAATCCCAAAGCTCAAGAAGGTTTATTGCAAGATGTATACGAGCAAGCTGGTATTAACCCCAACCAAGTACATTATGTTGAAACCCACGGTACTGGAACAAAATTGGGAGACCCAATAGAAGCTAAAGCTTTAGGTGCAGTTTTGAGTCGCGATCGCCCTGTAGAACGTCCGTTAATTTTAGGTTCCGTCAAAACTAACATCGGACACCTCGAAGCTGCGGCAGGTATAGCTGGATTGATCAAAGTTGTTCTAGCCATTAAACACCGACAAATTCCACCCAACCTTCATTTTCACCAACCCAATCCAGAAATTCCTTTTGACGAACTACATCTAAAAGTACAAACATCTTTAACTAACTGGCCTTATCCAGAGGAGCCAGCTTTGGCTGGAGTAAGTTCCTTTGGTTTTGGAGGAACTAACTGCCATGTTGTAGTTCAAGAATTGCTCAACATCTCGGCTTCTCGTTTTCCCTTACTAATTCCTCTAGCGGCAAACAGTGAAAAAACACTTCAGTCTCTCTGCCAAGAATTAAAAGTTAAATTACAAACCCCTAAATTGCCATTAAAAGAACTCATAGCTTTTGATCAACTTGATGGAAGTCACAAATTAGCTATGGTTGTTGATTCCCACACTAGAGCCGCAGAATATTTAGAGAATTTTCTGCAAGGTAAAAATTCCACGGGATTATACAAAGGCACTGAAACTCGCGATCGCCCGATTGTGTTCGTGTTTTCCGGGCAAGGATCGCAATGGTTCGGGATGGGCAAGCAGTTGTTAGAGAGTGAACCTGTATTTCGGGCGACTCTAGAACAGTGCGATCGCTTAATGCAGCAATATGTAGATTGGTCTTTGCTAGAAGAACTTACCGTCTGGTTTGAGGAAAAATCTCGGCTGAATGATATTGATGTGATGTGGCCGATTCTCTTTGCCATTGAAGTTGCTCTAGCATCTTTATGGAAACACTGGGGTATTAAACCTGATGTTGTTGTTGGTCACAGTATAGGAGAAGTTGCAGCTGCTCATGTAGCTGGTATTCTCAACTTGTCTGATGCAGTGCGGATTATTTATCATCTTAGCCATAATGCTGCTATTTTGAGTGGTTCGGGAGCAATGGCACTTGTAGGACTTCCTTGGGAAAAAGCCAAAGCAGCCACCTTGTCTTATGAAGGCAGTGTTTACCCAGCTATTGACAATAGTCCTATTTCAACTGTCCTTTCAGGCAACCAAGCAGTATTAGAAACATTATTAGCGCAACTACAACGCGATAATATTTTTGGACGACTAGTTAAGACGAATATTGCCGTTCATACTCCACAGATGGAATCTTTAGATGTTCCGTTGTTGGAAATTCTTCAAGATATCAAACCTCAACCAGGTGAGACTTTGATGATTTCAACATTGACTGGTACTCCATTGGATGGGCATCAGTTTAATGCATCTTACTGGGCAGGTTTGCTGAAAAAACCAGTATTATTTTCTCAAGCCATAGCTTATTTGTTAACAAAAGACTTTAACACTTTTTTGGAGGTAAGTCCACATCCGATTCTGGTGCCAGCGATTCAACAAACCTTACAACATTATGGTCAAGAAGGCACAGTGCTAGAGTCCTTACGCAGAGGCAAAGAAGACCGATATGTGATTTTACAATCTCTCGGTCAGTTATACACTTTAGGAAAATCTATCCGTTGGCATCATGTTTACAATCAACATTTTGAGACAAAGATTATAGATTCTCAGAACTCTTTACTCACGAGTCAGCCTCAAGTTCAGATTTTTTCACTCTCAGCTCAAAATCCCGCAGCACTTAAAGATTTAAGTAAAAAGCTATATATTCAATTAACTGAACAAACTCAGATATCTCTTAATGACCTTTGTTACAGTGCCAGCCGCCGATGGAGTCATCTTAACCACAGATTAGCTGTAGCGATCGCATCCATTGAGGAGTTAAAACAATACCTGAATTTGTTTGCACAAGACAATTTAGATAGCACTTGCGACTTTATTTGGGAGAATCGTCGGCGACAAGATACATCTGTAGTTTTTGTGTTTTCCGGTCAAGGTTCTCAATGGCCGACTATGGGACAGGAATTGCTTGGTGAAAGTGTGTTCCAAGCTGTCTGCCAAGAGTGCGATCGCGAGTTCCGGCGTTATCTCAATTGGTCTGTCTTGGAGGAGATACAAAAACCAGAAGATGAGTCTCGTTTAGGGGAAACGGCATACGCACAACCAGCAATTTTTACCATTCAAGTTGCTTTAGCCGCCTTATGGAATTCTTGGGGAATTATTCCCAAAGCAGTTGTAGGCCACAGTTTGGGAGAAGTAGCGGCGGCTTATGTAGCCGATATCCTAACTCTTGCAGATGCTGTGCAGATAGTTTTTTACCACAGCCAATTGATGCAACAAACAACAAGTCGGGGGAAAATAGTTTTTCAGGAGCAATTAACCTCTCTTGTCCAAAGAATTAAACCACAAGAGCCGTCAATTCCTATTTTCTCAACAGTGACAGGAAGTGCTTATAAAGTTGGCGACTTTAATGCTAACTACTGGATTGAAAACATCAAAGAACCAGTGTGCTTTGCACAAGCAATCAGCGCGATCGCCAACGAAGGTTATGACATCTTTGTTGAGATTGCACCTCATCCAGTTCTTTCTCAATCAATTATTCAGTGCGTCCCAGAGAAGCAAGTGATTACACTTCCCTCCCTGCACTTTAACCAAAGCGATCGTACAGTGATGCTGAAATCTCTTGGACAACTTTATACATTAGGACATCCAGTTAATTGGCTCCAACTCTATCCAACTCCAGGAGGGTTTATTAGTCCACCCTCATACCCTTGGCAAGAACAACGATATTGGTTTGAGGAAAGCAATCCTCCGTCCACACCACAAAAAATTGTTCCTAAGGAGCAAGAATCTGTTTTCCAAAAGCAACAAGCCTCCAAATTACCACAGTTACAACTAATTCCAGAGAGCGATCGCTTGGATTTTTTAATTACCCATATTCAAACAGAAGCTGCAAAAATTTTGGGTTTGCGTTCTGGACAATTACCAGATATAAAAATTGGCTTTTTCGCAATGGGTATGGATTCTTTAATGGTTGTGCAATTAAGAGATAGATTAAAAACTACTCTGGGATATTTTGTTTCTGCAACTGTGACTTTTAATTATCCAACCATTGAGGCTCTCGCAGGATATTTTGCCAAGGAAATATTTTTTGTTTCAGGAAAATCTAATGATTTATTAGGCCAAAATGAAAATTATTTGGAGACAAATGCTACTATGATAGAATATTTTTCCGAAGCAGAAATAGAAGCATTATTACTCAAAAAATTGCAATCTTTTTAAAAAAGATAATTTTCCATAATTCAAGACATTTATATAATTTCTATAAGTGCAGAATAGTCTGATATGTATTAATAATTAGTAGTAAAATTGAGATGGATCAGATTTCAGAACGCTTCTCACATTTATCTCCACTGAAACAAGCATTTCTCAAATTAGAAGAAATGCAATCTAAGCTTGAGGCTATGGAGCGAAGACAAAATGAGCCAATAGCGATTGTTGGTATGGCGTGCCGATTTCCGGGAGGAGCCGATTTAGAATCTTTCTGGCAACTATGCAAAGATGGAGTAGATGCTATTAAAGAAGTACCATCAAATAGGTGGGATTTAAATATCCATTACGATTCAAACCCTGCAAGTGCTGGTAAGATTTATACCCGTCGAGGGGGATTTTTGGAACGGGTAGATGAGTTTGATGCTGCCTTTTTTGGAATTGCTCCCCGTGAAGTTGTCAGTTTAGACCCTCAGCAACGGCTGTTACTGGAGGTGAGTTGGGAAGCTCTGGAGAATGCATCTCAAGCACCAGACAAACTGCACAACAGCAGTAGTGGCGTGTTTATAGGGATAAATAGCGATGACTACAAACAACTTCAGCTGATGTCTGGCGATGCTACTAACTTAAATGCTTATACTTTTACAGGCAACACTGCCAGCGTCGCAGCAGGTCGCTTATCTTACTTTCTAGGTTTACAAGGGCCTACCTTAGCCGTAGATACAGCCTGTTCGTCATCTTTAGTAGCAGTCCACCTAGCTTGTCAAAGCTTGCGTAACGAAGAATGCCGCCTTGCCTTAGCTGGCGGGGTAAATTTGATGTTATCAGAGAATTTAAACATTGTTCTCTGTAGAATGCAGGCTTTGTCCCCTGATGGTTACTGTAAAACTTTTGATGCCGAAGCCAACGGTTATGGACGGGGAGAGGGTTGCGGGATAGTAGTCCTTAAACGTCTTACGGATGCCATAGCGGATAATGACAACATCCTAGCTGTGATTCGAGGCACGGCAATTAACCATGATGGTCGTAGTAGTGGACTGACAGTTCCCAATGGATTAGCCCAGCAAAAACTGATTAACACTGCCCTTGCTAATGGTCGGGTAGAACCTGCACAAATCAGTTATGTAGAAGTCCACGGCACAGGCACAGCATTGGGAGACCCCATAGAAGTTGAAGCTTTAGCAAACGTATTAGGCAAAGGGCGATCGCCAAATCAGCCCCTAGTCTTAGGTTCTGTAAAGCCTAACATTGGTCATTTAGAAGCAGCAGCCGGGATAGCTGGTCTAATCAAAGTCGTACTAGCAATGCAACATAGGGAAATCCCGCCGCATCTGCATTTGAAAAAGCTAAATCCTGCGATCGCCTGGGAAGAACTTCCCGTTGCGATTCCCACTGATCTAACCCCTTGGCCTTCAATAGATGGTCAACGCCGCATTGCGGGAGTCAGTTCCTTTGGGATGAGTGGCACCAACGCCCATATAGTCTTAGAGGAAGCAGGAGAACTGGGGAGTCAGCATCGTAGGGCGACTGAAACGTTTGAGCGTCCGCAGCATATTCTCACTTTATCTGCCAAGAATGAAATTGCTTTGCAGGAATTGGCTCAACGCTACTGCGATTACTTAACAGCCAACCCCACAGAATCCCTAGCAGATATCTGTTTTACAGCCAATACAGGGCGATCGCATTTTGAACATCGTTTAGCCATAGTAGCTGATTCGCTATCGTCTTTACACCAACAGTTAGAAGCCTCAGGAGTTGATGAGTACTCAGTAAAAAGCGAGCATCCACACAACAGAAAAATCGCATTTCTCTTTACAGGACAAGGTTCCCAGTACATCAACATGGCACGGGAACTGTACCAGACTCAACCGACATTCCGCGCTTGCATAGATCAGTGCGAACAAATTCTACGTCCCTACTTAGAAACATCATTACTGGATGTTCTTTATCCTAGTGAAACGGCAAATGCCAAATTAGACCAGACAGCTTACACCCAACCAGCCTTGTTTGCGGTGGAGTATGCCCTAGCTCAATTGTGGCAATCTTGGGGAATACGGCCGACAATCGTCATGGGTCATAGTGTAGGAGAGTATGTTGCTGCCTGTATTGCCGGAGTATTTAGTTTAGAAGATGGGTTGAAACTGATTGCCGAGCGGGGACGGTTAATGCAAGCTTTGCCGTCCGGGGGTGAGATGGCAGTGGTATTTTCCGACTTGAAGCAAGTAACAACAGCCGTAGCTCCTTATGCTGAACAAATCTCCATCGCTGCGATTAATGGCCCGGAGAGCATTGTAATTTCGGGTAGGTGTGAGGCAGTCCAAGCAGTACTAGCTAAACTAGAAGCAAAAGGAATCGAAACCCGACAGTTAAAAGTGTCGCACGCTTTTCACTCTCCTTTGATGGAACCGATCCTAAATACTTTTGAGCAAATTGCAGCTCAAGTTAAATATTCATCTCCCAAGATTGCGCTGATTTCCAACGTCACTGGCAAGTTGACAACAGGAAAAGAGATTGCTAAACCTGGATATTGGAGTCGGCACATTCGAGATACGGTAAGGTTTTCAGCCAGTATGCAGACTCTGCACGAGCAAGGCTATGAAATATTTATCGAAATTGGTCCAAGTCCCGTACTACTGGGGATGGGTCGTCAGTGTTTACCAGAGAATAACCAGGTTTGGCTACCTTCATTACGCAAAAAACATTCTAATTGGCAGACTTTACTCAGTAGTGTAAAAAATTTGTATTTGCGTGGTGTTGAACTGGATTGGAGCAGATTTGACAAAAACTATCCGCGCCACCGCCTACAATTACCAACCTATCCATTCCAGCGATCGCACTATTGGATTGAATCGGTTAAATCGGCACAGACAGCGACACTTGCTCCTGATAAAGATTGGCTTTACGAAGTGCAATGGCAGCCAAAAACTCGCATGGCAGCAGGATGGCAGAGAATGCAACCAGAACAACCCGGTAGTTGGTTAATTTTTGCTGACCGGGGTGGTGTAGGTTTAGCTCTAGCATCTTTGTTTGAGAAGCAAGGCGAAACCTGTTTCATTGTATTTGCTAGCGAAGCCGATAAAACTTCCCAGCCAGGACACAAGCAGATCGACCCAAGACAGCTGGAAGATTTCCAAAGCTTGTTGCAGGAAGTATTAGCAAGCGATAATCGCCCATCCTGCCGGGGAGTAGTGCATCTATGGAGCCTAGATAGTACAGCCACCGAAGTAACGACAATAGATTCCTTAGAGACAGACCAAGACCGCAACTGTGGCAGCATTCTTCATTTAGTACAAGCTCTTTGCTCAGTAAAGTTTCCCCAGTTGCCTCGTCTATGGTTAGTAACTCAAAATACTCAACCCATAGAGGTAGACTCATTAGCAGTAGCGCAAGCACCAATTTGGGGACTCGGCCGGGTTATAGCCTTAGAACACCCTGAAATGTTCGCAGGGCTAGTAGATTTAGGAAATAGTGCTTCCTTAGAAGCAGCAGCCCAAATGCTATTCGAGGAGCTGAGGAATCCAGAGGTTGAGATGCAGGTAGCACTCCGCGATACACATCGGTTTGTAGCTCGTCTAGTCCCCAGCCAAGGCGAGAAAGTGCAAACAAAGTCTTTCAGGATTCAAAACGATCGCACTTACTTAATTACCGGTGGTCTGGGCGGCTTAGGATTGAAAGTAGCTCAGTGGCTAGTAGACCAAGGTGTTCGTTACTTGGTACTAGTAGGACGTAGTGCTGTTTGTGCCAACATCCAAACGCAGTTGCTCTCACTCCAAAACCAGGGAGTTCAAGTCCTAGTAGCTCAAGCAGATATCTCTCAAAAGGTTGAGGTAGAAAGAGTTTTTGTAGACATTAGCAAATTCCCCTCTCTAGCAGGCATTATTCATATGGCAGGGGTTCTTGACGATGGCGTACTGCTCAAACAAGATTGGAACCGCTTTGTGAAAGTCATGGCTCCAAAGGTAGCAGGAGCGTGGAACCTACACACTCAAACCCAAGATATGCCTTTAGACTTTTTGATTAATTTTTCGTCGGCGGCTTCCTTACACGGTTCACTAGGTCAAGGTTCTTATGCCGCAGCTAACGCCTTTTTAGATACTCTGGCTCACTATCGGCAATTACAAGGATTACCAGCCTTAAGCATCAACTGGAGTTCCTGGGATGAAGTCGGAATGGCAGCAACGATGGCTAGCCGCGACCAACAGCGATGGACAGATGCAGGTGTAAGTTTTATTGCCATAAAGCAAGGTTTGCAAGTTCTAGGACAACTACTTAAACAAAAACTTCCTCAAATTGGCGTACTGGCGGTAGATTGGTCGAAATACTTCAAACTATTTCCTAGTAATTTTACATCTTCATTTCTGTCTGAGATAGCTAGCGAAACTCCATTAACAACGCAATATCAACAGGCGGAAATTTTACAAAGGTTAAAAAAGACTCCTCCAAATCAACAGAAAAATGCTTTAATTTCTTATATTCAAAATAAAGTCGCTGCTGTTTTGAGACTTGATGCCGAGTTAATTAAGCCCAATGTTGGCTTTTTTGAGATGGGTATGGATTCCTTAATGGCTGTTGATTTAAAAAATATTCTGCAAAAGAGTTTAGGGCATAATCTAGATTCAACTTTAACTTTTGAATACCCAAATATTGAGTCTTTAACCGAATATTTACTGAAAGAGATTATTTTAGTTGAATCACTTCCCGATTCTCAGAAACAATCTGATCAAAACACCGAAGAACAGGCAAAAATCTTGGCACAAATCCAAGAATTATCTGAAGAAGAATTAGCAGCATTAGTTGATAAAGAGTTAGAAACATTAGGTATAGGAAATTAACGTGAGCAGCACTTCAGAAAGCATTAATCAACTATCTCCATTACAACGTGCGGCTTTAGCTCTCAAAGAAATGCGCTCTAAACTTGATGCCATTGAGAAATCACAGAGTGAGCCGATCGCGATCGTTGGTATGGGTTGCCGATTCCCTGGTGCCAAAGATATAGAATCTTTTTGGCAGGTATTGCGTGATGGTGTAGATGCCACAACAGAAGTGCCTGCCTCAAGGTGGGATACAGATGCTTTCTACGACCCCAATCCAGAAACTCCGGGCAAGATGTATGTGCGACGGGGTGGCTTTTTGGATGGTGTAGAAGAGTTTGATGCTGAGTTTTTCGGTATCTCTCCTAGAGAAGCAATCAGCTTAGATCCACAGCAACGGCTATTACTGGAGGTAGGTTGGGAAGCTTTAGAAAACGCAGCTCAAGCACCAGAAAAGCTCAACGGTAGCTTAACTGGGGTATTTGTTGGGATGTGTAATAACGACTATGTCCAACTAGAAGCTTTCTCTGCACCGAGCAACATTGATGTTTACACAGCCACAGGTAGCATTAACTTTGGTGTTGGGGCAGGTCGTTTAGCTTATATTTTAGGACTGCACGGGCCGACATTAACTGTAGATACATCTTGTTCGTCGTCTTTAGTCACAGTTCATCTAGCTTGCCAGAGTTTGCGTTCGGGAGAGTGTAACTTAGCCTTGGCTGGTGGAGTCAACTTAATGCTGTCACCCATCACCACTATTGCCATGTCTAAAGTCAAAGCTTTAGCTGCTGATGGCCGTTGCAAGACTTTTGATGCTGCCGCCGACGGTTATGGGCGAGGAGAAGGATGTGGGATGATAGTTCTCAAACGCCTTAGTGACGCAGTTGCAGACGGCGATCGCATCCTTGCCCTAATTCCAGGAACCGCCATTAACCATGATGGGTGTAGCAGTGGACTGACGGTTCCCAATAGTCTCTCCCAACAGAAAGTGATTCGTGCTGCTCTCAAAAACGCCAAAATAGAGCCGACTGAAATTAGTTATGTAGAAGTCCACGGTACAGGCACAGCTTTGGGCGACCCGATTGAAATTCAAACATTAAAAGCCGTGTTTGCTAAAGAACGTACAGCAGCACAACCTCTAATGATTGGTTCAGCAAAGACGAATATCGGTCATCTAGAACCAGCAGCCGGGATAGCTGGTCTAATTAAAGTAGTGTTGGCAATGCAGCACCAAAAAATTCCAGCACACCTACATTTCAAACAGCTGAATCCTCATATTTCTTTGACAGGGACTTGTCTAAAAATTCCTACCGAACAAACTCCCTGGTCTGTAGCAGCAGGACAACGTCGCCTAGCTGGGGTGAGTGCTTTTGGTATGAGTGGAACTAATGCCCATGTCATAGTTGAGGAAGCACCAGTCAGAGAATTGGAGCGATCGCTAGTTAAACGCCCGATCCATCTATTAGCACTATCAGCTAAAAGCGAGACAGGATTAAAAGAACTCACAACTCGCATCACAAATTACTTAACAGCCAACCCCACAGAGTCACTAGCAGATATCTGTTTTACAGCCAATACAGGGCGATCGCATTTTGAACATCGTTTAGCCATAGTAGCTGATTCGCTATCGTCTTTACACCAACAGTTAGAAGCCTCAGGAGTTGATGAGTACTCAGTAAAAAGCGAGCATCCACACAACAGAAAAATCGCATTTCTCTTTACAGGACAAGGTTCCCAGTACATCAACATGGCACGGGAACTGTACCAGACTCAACCGACATTCCGCGCTTGCATAGATCAGTGCGAACAAATTCTACGTCCCTACTTAGAAACATCATTACTGGATGTTCTTTATCCTAGTGAAACGGCAAATGCCAAATTAGACCAGACAGCTTACACCCAACCAGCCTTGTTTGCGGTGGAGTATGCCCTAGCTCAATTGTGGCAATCTTGGGGAATACGGCCGACAATCGTCATGGGTCATAGTGTAGGAGAGTATGTTGCTGCCTGTATTGCCGGAGTATTTAGTTTAGAAGATGGGTTGAAACTGATTGCCGAGCGGGGACGGTTAATGCAAGCTTTACCGTCCGGGGGTGAGATGGTGGCTGTGTTTGGCAGTGAAGCGCAAGTGTTAGCCGCAGTAGAATCCGGCCAACAAATTGCCATTGCTGCGGTTAACACTCCTGGGAATGTGGTAATTTCCGGGGAGAGTGCAGATATCCGATCTTTAGTATCTAAACTGGAAGCTTCAGGAGTTGAGACTCGGCAGTTAAAGGTATCTCACGCTTTTCACTCTTCTTTAATGGAGCCGATGCTGGATGATTTTGAACGGATAGCAGCTGAGGTTACATACTCACACCCCAAGATTAGTTTAGTTTCCAATGTCACCGGGCAACTAGCTGAGGGAGAAATTGTTGCTAGTGCTGATTACTGGTGTTGTCATATTCGGCAAACTGTCAGGTTTGCTGCAAATATGCAGACTCTACACGAACAAGACTGTGAAATATTTGTAGAGATTGGGCCAAACACCACCTTAATTGGTATGGGTAAGCAGTGTTTACCTCAAGGTGTCGGCATTTGGTTGCCTTCTTTAAGGAAAGGACAACAAGACTGGCAAGTGTTGTTGCAAAGCTTATGCACGTTGTACGCCCAAGGTCAAGAGGTTGATTGGGTTGGATTTGATTGCGACTATCGACGTTATCGGCTGTCGCTTCCTACCTATCCTTTTGAGCGACAACGATACTGGACTAAAGCTGTTAAGCTACAGCCTCAAGAATCGCTCCCATCTTTACCAGAAATAGCTCATCCTTTTTTGGGCAAACGCCTGCAATCTCCACTCCAGCAAATTCAGTTTGAGTCTCTATTCAGCATTGATTCACTGCCGCTTGTGCGCGATCATCAAGCCTATGGGATACCACTGGTTAATTTTGTAATTTATTTGGAGATGGTTTTTGCTGGGGTAGTGGAAGCCTTTGGTACGAAACCTTGTGTTTTGGAAGATATATTTATTTTTCAGGCTCTACTGTTACCTGAAAAAGTAGCTCGTACCGTGCAGTTGATTTTATCTGAAGATTCTGGCAAACTTTCTTTCCAAATTTTTAGTCTTACAAATGAACAGACAGCTTGGACGCTCCACGCTGCGGGAAAAGTTGTGATCGCTAAAACAAAAATAGCCGCCTCTAGTCGAAAATGCATTTCTTTAGAAAAAGTTCAGGCACAATACGACAAGGAAATTTCCAGAACTGAGTTTTACCAGATTATGGCAGAGCGGGGAATATTTTTAGGGACAAGTTGCCAAGCCTTAGAGCGAATTTGGGTAGGTAATGGACGTGCGCTAGGGGAAATACAACTTCCCCAAACAGCAGAGCTATTTGATAACCGATATCATCTGCCGTTGGCAAGTATGGATGCTTTATTCCAAATTGCTATCCCTTATCTGACTAACCAACCTCATAATTACCTACTTTCAGGTTGTGAGAACTTGCAATTTTATGGTTATTCAGGAAACCGATTGTGGTGTGAAGCTATTGTTCGACTTGGTGACGGGCAAGAAAATTACCAGGAAACAGTTTCCGCAGACATCCACCTATTTGATGAAACTGGACAGCTAGTAGCAGAAGTTGTCAATACACAACTAAAGCGTGTAAGTCATGAAATTATCCAACGTGCTACTGAAGCAGGTAAAAAAACCAGCTTCAATCCAACCGCCACCCAGCAAATTAAAAAAAACAGTCTGTCTAGAGAAAAACTCCTGGCTGTTGAACTAGGGAAACGTCAGCAGATGCTAGAGATATATCTTTTAGAAGGGCTGGCCAGTTCACTACAACTGCCATTAGCTAAACTCAACCCGCAACAGCCACTCGCTTCACTGGTTGATTCTCTAATGATTTTTGAACTTAAAAGGCGAATTGAGGCCGATCTCCAGGTGCGAGTGCCAATGGAGAAATTCTTTGGCGAAAACACCATCGCTCATCTAGCCGAATTATTACTTGAGCAAATCACACTAGCCAACCTCATCCTATCAAACCCCTCATCCACTGATAGCAGTGCAAATATGGAGGAAATTTCACTATGAGCTTATATAAACTTTTATCTGAACTCTCTGAGCGAGGGGTGAATTTGTGGGCTGAGGGCGACCAACTACGCATTCGTGCTCCTCAGCAAGCACTGACACCAGAACTACGTAACTCACTAGCTGAGTCTAAAGCTGAACTTCTATTGTTATTACGTCAGAATAATATAGTAGCTAATAATACTGATTTGCCAGTGGTTGTGCCATGTTTAGCACAACGGCACGAACCTTTTCCTCTCACCGATATGCAGCACGCCTTTTGGGTAGGCCGTAGTGGTATCTTAGAGCTTAGCAATGTTGCCAATCATGGTTATTACGAAATTGAATGTATTGATTTAGACCTAGAACGGTTGAATCAAGCCTTGCAAGCATTAATTGAGCGTCACGATATGTTGCGGGCTATAGTCTTACCCAGCGGTCAGCAAGTGATTCTTGAACAAGTCCCTTTTTACGAAATTGAAGTTTTAGATTTGAGAGGACAAGACGATGCAGTTGTCGCCTCGGCGATCGCGAATATTCGTGAGCGGATGTCTCATCAAGTGCTGTCGGCTGACCAATGGCCAGTGTTTGAGTTGCGAGCCACACGTTTAAATGGGCAACGCATCCGTCTGCATTTCAGCTACGATTTGCAGATATTTGATGCCTGGAGTATGTTTCGTTTTTTTGACGAATGGTATCAAATTTACCAAAATCCTCATGTGGAATTGCCACCTTTAAAACTTTCATTTCGGGATTATGTCTTAGCAGAGCAAAAACTGCAAGATACAGAATTATACAAGCGATCGCAAGAGTATTGGTTCAATCGTTTAGATGACTTACCCCCAGCCCCTGACTTACCGCTAGCAAAAAATCCCAAAGAAATCAAACAACACCAAAATCAGCGTTATCAAGGACGATTAGAGCCAGCTGATTGGCAACAATTAAAGCAACGAGCTGCTCATGCTGGTTTAACTCCCTCTGGAGTTTTGCTAGCTGCATTTGCCGAAATCTTGACTATTTGGGGGAATCCGCGATTTACGATTAATCTTGCCTTATTTAATCGTCTGCCATTGCATCCCCAGGTCAACGACATTCTAGGAGACTTTACCTCCGTAACCTTATTAGCTGTTGACAATTCTACTCCAGAGCCATTTAGCGATCGCTCTCGTCGGCTACAACAACAACTCTGGCAAGATTTAGAACATCGCTATATCAGTGGAGTGCGTGTAACGCGGGAATTGGCTCGCAGACGGGGTAAAGCTCCCAGTGCCATGCCAGTTGTATTCACTAGCACTCTGGGTTTTAGCTCTCTTGGACAAGAAACATTGACCTTTAGTCATTTTGGGGAATTGGTCTATGGTATCAGTCAAGCTTCCCAAGCTTGGATGGATATTCAAGTTTGGGAAGATCAGGGAGCATTGACCTTCAACTGGGATGTGGTCGAAGAACTTTTCCCAGAAGGATTGATTATCGATATGTTTGAGGCTTATTGTCGTTTCCTCGAACAACTAGCAACTTCTGAATTAGCTTGGACTCAGACGAATCGACAATTAATTCCTCCTGCTCAATTGGCGCAACGGGAAGTGATTAATGCAACTACCGCACCAACACCCGACAAACTGCTACATACTTTGTTTGCGGCGCAAGTTCAACAGCAAGGAGGGGAACCCGCCGTTATTTCATCCGAGCGTACCCTAACTTACCAAGAGCTATACACACTTGCCAATCAAGTCGGTCATCGACTGCGGCAACTAGGGGTTATGCCTAACCAACTGGTAGCTGTGGTTATGCAGAAAGGATGGGAGCAAATTGTGGCTGTCATGGGAATTTTGGCTGCTGGTGCGGCTTATGTTCCCATCGATCCCGGATTGCCACAACAGCGCAGAGAATATCTTCTAGAAAATAGCCAGGCCAAAATCGTTCTGACTCAATCTTGTTTGGATAAAAAATTGGCATGGTCGTTGGAAATACAGCGTTTGTGCATAGATACAGAAACATTCGCCAACGAGAACAGCCAACCACTGCCACCAGTGCAAACGCCTGACGATTTAGCTTATGTAATTTACACCTCTGGTTCCACTGGCTTGCCCAAAGGAGTAATGATTACTCATCGCAATGTCGTTAACGTACTTGCCCACACAAACCAACGGTTTAATATTAATTCTCAAGACCGCATCCTAGCTTTAACGGCTTTGAATCACGATTTGTCTGTTTATGACATATTTGGTCTTTTAAGTGCTGGCGGTGCAATTGTGATGCCCGATGCTTGTGCAGCCAAAGATCCGGCTCACTGGGCTGAGTTGATGGTGCGGGAAAAAGTGACACTGTGGAACTCAGTACCCGCAATGATGAAGATGTTGGTGGAATATGCAGAGAATCAATCTGTGACATTATCAACAAGCTTGCGTTTGGCAATTCTAGGCGGTGATTGGCTTCCAGTTTCCCTGCCTACCCGTCTGCAAACTTTAATACCAAAAGTACAAATACTCAGCATTGGTGGCCCGACAGAAACAACTATTTGGAATATTGGTTATTTGATTACAGAGGTTAACCCAAATTGGAAAAGTATTCCTTATGGGAAACCGATGGCAAATGCCAAATACTACATTTTGAATGAAGCTTTAGAAGATTGCCCTGTTTGGGTTCCCGGTCAAATGTACTGCGCTGGAGTCCAAGTTGCTAAGGGTTATTGGCAGGATGAAGAAAAAACTGCTGTGAACTTCCTCACCCATCCCCGCACAAAAGAACGTATTTACCGTACAGGCGACCTCGGTCGTTATTTACCTGATGGCAACATTGAATTTTTGGGGCGCGTGGATTTCCAAATCAAACTCCGGGGATATCGTATTGAAACAGGAGAAATTGAAGCGGCTTTAAAACAGCACCCAGATATTAAAGATGCAATAGTCACTGCTGTCGGGGAGTCAGAGCAAAATCAACATCTGGTAGCTTATGTGGTTCCCAAGCAAGATCAAGTATTAAGTTGCTTGGAAACGGAAAGTGCAAACGCTGAGAAATCTCAGCTAATTTGGCAATCTCTGGTACAAGCAGGACTGCAACAAGCTGAAAATAGTTTTTGGGAAGCAGATGTTCCCACTTTCGCTGCAATATGGGAATACCAAAATTATCTATACACTATTTCAGTGTGTCGGGCGTTGAGAAAGCTTGGTGTTTATAACTCACCAGGAGAGAGGTATGACGTAGATGATTTAATGTCTCGATGTCAAATTGCTCCTCGCTATCAAAAATGGTTAAATCGGGCTTTGCAAATATTGGTTAAAGAAGGTTGGTTGCAGCAGCAGGGAAAAGTTTTTACCAGTGTTGTGGAATTACCAATTGCGGTGTTTCAAAAACTGTCAAAAGAAATTCAGATAAATCATGGGTTTACTAAAACCTGGATGGATTTAATACCTGATGCTCCTTTTGAGGACTTAGCAGATATTATTACCGAAAAAATCCATTCGGCAGAAATTTATGTCTCCGAAAAGACTCGCGAGATATACAAAATCATGTTCGCTGATTGCAATGCGATCGCAAGCGAAATGATTGCCACAATGGTAAAAAACCTAGAGCCAGGAAACCAACTACGAATTTTGGAAGTTGGAGGTGGTTATGGTTCGACTACAGAACATTTACTGCCCCTATTACCATCAGAAACTACCTACATTTTTACCGATATTTCGCAGTTCTTTCTCCAGCAAGCTCAAGAAAAATTTGCCAACTATCCTTTTGTGAGCTATGACATTTTAGACCTGGAGAAAAATCCTGTCGAGCAAGGTTTTGAAGCACATTCCTTCGATTTAGTTATTGCGGCAACTGTTATCCATAACACTCAATATATAGAGCAAACACTGAAAAATATTCGCTCATTGTTAGCTCCCAATGGTTTACTTTTGGCAATTGAAAAAACCCAATTTCATCCCTCATTTGATTTGAATATGGGACTACAGCAAGGGTTTGAACGCTTTGATGATCGAGAACTCCGCTCAGAACATCCAGTGCTGTCAAAAGAACAATGGCAGAAAATCTTAGCTGCTTTGGAATTTACAGACAGCGTTTTTATGAACCAGTCTGGTTCTATTGCTGATTTAATTGGGTTTGATGTTTTTGTTGCTCAAGCACCATCAACTGTGCAAAGTTTTAAACCTAAAAAGTTACGTGATTTTCTTCAGACAAAGCTGCCTGAGTATATGCTGCCTGTTGAATTTGTCCTTTTGGATACTTTGCCACTGACAGCAAATGGCAAAATAGATCGTCGTGCTTTACCTGGGTTACAAGGTTTGCGATCGCCAGTGAAAGCAGCTTATGTCATGCCGCAAACAGAAACAGAAAAAATCGTTGCTGGTATTTGGCAAGAAGTTTTGCGAATAGAGAAAGTGGGTATTAACGATAATTTTTTTGAACTGGGGGGAGATTCTCTACAAGTTACTCAAGTTGTCTCGCGGGTACATGAAAAATTCCAGATCAATATACCCATGCAAAGTTTGCTGCAAACTCCAACTCTAGCTAGCTTGGCGAAGTCCATTGACGAGATTAATATCACAGCTCAAAAACTCCAAGCTCCCATCGACAAAGCATTAACTAATCGCGTGGAAATTGAGTTATGAAATCTATTCAAGAGTTTTTATCCTATATTAGTAATCTAGACATCAGGCTTTGGTTAGATGGCGTTAGCGGAGCGCCTCTGGAAGAGGTTCGTTTGCGGTGTAATGCCCCTCAAGAAGTACTGACACCGATTCTGCAAGCACAAATAGCCGAACGCAAAGCTGAAATCATCCAATTTCTCAAACAAGTTAATTCTGCTGCTAGTTCAACTGTTGAAGCGATTCAACCAGTTCCACGGGACGCAAACCTACCCTTGTCCTTCGGGCAACAAGGACTGTGGTTTATCGATCAATTGGAAGGCGGTAGCGCGGCTTACAATCAGATATTTGCTATCCAAATCACAGGATTGTTGAATGTAACTGTTTTGGAGCAAGCTCTTAACGAAATCGTACAGCGTCATGAAATTCTCCGCACTACATTTAAGAGTGTAGATGGACAAGCCTTCTGTGCTGTCGCTCCTCAATTGAATTTGCAACTATCGATAGTAGATTGGCAGCATTTATCTAAAACCGAGCAATGGCAAGAAGCCCGGCAGTTATCTGTAGCCGAATCTCAGCAGTCTTTCAACTTAGCACAGGGAATATTACTGCGAACCACACTGCTGAAATTCGCTTTAGAAGATTACTTGCTGATATTTACGATCCATCACGCGATCGCAGATGCTTGGTCGAGTGCGATTATTATGCGAGAACTAAGCGCACTCTACGAAGCCTTCTCTCAAGGTAAGCCTTCACCTTTACCAGAGTTACCTATTCAGTATGCTGACTTCGCTAATTGGCAGCAACAAAAGTTGCAAAAGTCAGATTTTCAAACACAACTGAACTATTGGCAGCAAAAACTAGCTGGTAATCTCCCCATCTTACAATTACCAAGCGATCGCCCACGCCCAGCTGTTCAAACTTTTCGAGGAGCCACTACTACCATCAAAATTGGGGCAGATATTACCCAAAAGTTGAAAAAGCTCAGTCAGCAGGAAAAAGCCACTTTCTTCATGACCATGCTAGCAGCTTTTAAAACGCTTCTTTATCGCTATACTGACCAAGAAGATATTTGTGTTGGTACTACCATTGCCAATCGTCATAACCGCGATTTGGAATCACTTATTGGTTATTTTCTCAATACTCTTGTGATGCGTACCGACTTGTCGGATAATCCGTCTTTTCGAGAGTTGTTAGGGCGGGTGCGGGATGTCGCTTGGGAAGCATTTAATCATCAAGATTTGCCTTTTGAACTTTTGGTAGCACAATTACAGCCAAAGCGTGATTTAGCTTATACTCCGCTATTCCAAGCCATGTTTGTGCTAGAAAACGTATTAACAGAAGAAGTTAAAATCCCAGGATTGACCCTTAAATTTTTAGAAATGCCAACGGCAACAGCTAAGTTTGATTTAACCTTATCAATAAGGGAAACTGAGCAAGAGTTGTTAGCAAAATTTGAATATAATACTGATTTATTTGATGCCGCTACTATTAATAAAATGGCAGCATATTTTGAGAATTTGCTTTTGGCGATCGCGACAAATCAAGAGCAACGTCTTAGCGAATTACCTCTACTAAGTGTAGCTGAACGGCATCAGTTATTAGTGGAATGGAACAACACAAAAGTAGAATACCCAAACAGTTGCCTACATGAGTTATTTG
>NZ_JAVRBS010000034.1:0-90685 GCF_034531155.1 Nostoc sp. ChiVER01
TTCTTAAACTAAAGCCTTCTCAAATAACTTTGAGATGGCTTTTGTTTTCCGGAAACGTAATGAGTCATTAAACAAACCTGAGTTCGGGATAAGAAAAGGAGCAGGTAGTAAGCTGAAAATAAGGACAAATCCAGCAATCTGCTCTATATTTAGTTTATATGTTTAGTTTAGAAGCTTTATTCTTGCCATGTAGACAATTTCTGTCAGATATTTGAAGTGCAATGGCGCAAAAAGCTGTTGAGCAACGGAGGAATCAGACGTAACCGGAAAAGAAGTCTATGTTTGAGCGAGATAATCACGATTCTGGCTGCTTTCCATCAGAATCACTATCGGAATTTCAAGTATTTTTATTTGCGGCAAGTGCGTTCGCTATCTGTGTCAGGATGAAACAAGGCTGGGACTCAAAACTCTCACAGGAAAGGTAATTACCGCTTCAGGCGTTAAACCTACTGTTCAGGTGAAATGGCCACGGGAAAACTTTTGGATTTATGGTGCCATTGAACCGTTGACTGGAGATCACAACATTATGAGTACCCGAAACTGGATGGCGAGTGTTTTCAACAGTTTTTGGATTGGCTATCTGTGCAATTAGGTAGCGATTACGCTATTTTACAGGTTGATCAAGCATCGGCTCATACAAGTTCAAAGCTCCGTTGGCCGGAGAATATTATTCCTCTGTTTCAACCACCATCAGCCCCTGAACTCAACCCAATTGAAAGGCTTTGGCAGCTGCTCAAAAAACCACTCAAAAATCAACTTTTTTCTTCTTTACAAGCTTTACGCGAGCGCATCCAAGAAATATTTGACCAACTTACTTTTGAGCAGGTAATTTCTGTCTCTTCTTACAACTTTATCCTGGAAGCTTTATTCTATGCAGCTTCAACACCTTTTCTTTAGCTGGCGTTGCGATACCCCGTTTAACTAGACCCGCTTCAAATTCCTTAATGAATTTTAAGTCTTCCTCCAATAGAGGCTGGCTTTCGCTAGAAGAAAAGTCATTACCTATAGAGGGATTTTTCTCAAGAAAAGCAAATGCTTGCCGAAATTGACGCGGATTTGCCAAAATTAGTGAGTCAAAGTGACAGGGAATAATCTGCTGAAAATCCCAACTTGCAACTGTATCAGCCCAGTTGAGGACTTGTCTTGGTGCTTGGGGAAAAATAAGGATTTGTAAGATCGGTGCAACAAATGGTCGTCCCTGACCTCGTAAAGCATCGAATGCTTGCTTCCAAGTTTCTTGCCACCGAAAAGGAAATAAACCAAAGTACGTTTTTAGCGTTCGCTGTGGTGCTTTGAGAGCATCACGAAACATCTGCCCGATTGAAGTAACTTCCAGCACACTAGGACGCAAGTAAAGCGCAAACAATGAAATGCGTTGCCATCCCTTACGGCGGTTGTCTTCATTGTCCTCGATGATCTCTGAGGCATTTTCCCTTGCATGAAACAGTAAAGGATAAGGATCTAATTGAACGATTTCCGGCGGGTTTTCTGGTACAGAAAGTATAGAATCAGTTACAAGTAGAGTGTGCGATCGCTTATGAAACACTGCAACTTCTGCAAAAGATCCTCGTCCTAAATTGATGTCCAATATTGCATAGTCAAACTCTAGAGCAAAAGGAGCAAGGCTTGAGTCCTCTGGGAGTTCTTGAGTTCGTTTTTGGGGAAAGCCTAGCCAACTAAGCGGCAGGTTAAACGGGAAACTCCACTGATGCGGGGCAACAAAGACTTGTGCTTGAGGAAAACGCCGAGAAAAAGGGCCAACGAAAACTTTATGCTCCAGACCAGAACTGGTTGGCAATATGATGTACTTAACTTCACCATGCTTTGTAACCAATTCATTAACCAAGCGGACACACTCACTTGTTGGAGCAACGGGTGCGTAGACTAGAAGCCCTCCGGCAGCGAGTTTGACGACAGTCATGCGAATCGGCACGATGGTGTAGAGAATGCCGTGAAGCTGATCGAATGTCCAGATAGTATCCTCAATTATTTCTTTGCGAAGTGTCCGCCGCCTCCCGTAGGGGTAAAGTGGTACAGCAGCCCAGAATGGCCATGACCAATCTTTTAGGTGGGTTAAAGGGTATATTTCTTGATCTTGTAGTTCTACCCTTAATTTAGCTCCTTGTGATTTCATAGTCGTTCTATTCACTTAATTTCTAATTAATAATGCGTGACTTTTGAAGTAATATGCAACTACCCAATACTCTCCAAACTCCCTCTTTTTTCCAAAAACTTCATTGGGTTGTTGACCCGATAGGATATATGGAAAGCTGCGCCCATAAATATTGTGACTTATTCACTGCTGAGATCATAGGTTTTGGGAATACAGCAGTATTTGTACAGCATCCTAAGGCACTGCAAGAAATTTTAACGAATGACAGAAAAAAGTTTACTGCTCTTGGTGAGCCTAACAAATTTTTAGAACCTCTCATAGGGAACTATTCAGTTGTCATGCTAGAGGCAGAAGGTCACAAACGACGGCGGCAATTGTTGATACCCCCTTTCCACGGCGATCGCATGAAGGCATACGGTAACTTGATTTGTAGCCTAGCAGAAAATATCTTTAATCAGCTACCACAAGATCGGTTGTTCTTAGCTAGAACTGCTATGCAGCAGATTTCTTTAGAAGTTATATTACAAGCAGTTTTCGGTTTGTCTAAGGGTGAACGCTATCAAAAACTCAAGCGATTACTGATATTAATAACAGATGTGTTTCAATCTCCCTTGACCTCTTCCTTCCTCTTTTTCTCATTTCTACAAAAAGATTTAGGTGCTTGGAGTCCTTGGGGAAATTTTCTGCGTCTGAGGCAGCAAATTGATAATTTACTCTATGCAGAAATTGCAGAGCGTCGGCTGCAAAACGATTCTAACCGCATCGATATCCTTTCATTACTTATGTCAGCCAAGGATGACCAAGGTGAATCGATGAGCGATCAACAGTTGCGCGATGAAATGATGACATTGCTACTAGCTGGAAATGAAACTACAGCATCAGCAATGGCTTGGGGCTTGTATTGGATTCATCGTTTACCAGAAGTACGTGAAAAAATGCTCCAAGAACTAAATCTTTTAGGTGATTCTCCTAACCCTATGAGCATTGTCCAATTACCTTATCTGACTGCCGTCTGTAATGAAATTTTACGATTTCTCCTGTAGCTATGCTTACTTTCCCTAGAGTAGTCCAAGAATCAACTGAACTACTGGGACATCATTTAGAGCCTGGGACAGTAATAATTGGCTGCATTTATCTTTTACATCAACGAGAAGATTTATACCCACAACACCAGGAATTTCACCCTGAACGCTTTTTGAATCGCCAATTTTCTCCCTATGAATTTATGCCATTTGGTGCTGGTGTTCGTCGCTGTGTGGGTGATGCTTTGGCTCCATTTGAAATGAAGCTCGTTTTAGCAACTGTTGTGTCACGCTATAAACTAGCGTTGGTTGAGAAGCAACCAGAAAAGCTACAGCGCAGAGGTATTACGCTGGCTCCTAAGCATGGAGTTAAGATGAGATTTGACGACAATTAGTACCTGTGCCGATTCCGAAAATTCAGTAGAGTATGCTAAAAATAGCACTTTACAAGCCTTACTGCTTGGTGAAAAAGAGCGCTAATTCGGATTAAATAACTACAAAATTCTTTTCGGTTACTGAAAATCATGAATTTTATCACTAAGGATGGATGATTTTCAGTTCAACAAACTCGTATTTAATATTACAAATAGTGAAATACTAAATTTATAGGTAATTAATTTTCCTGGGCTACCAAGGAGTAATAATGGTTTTAAATCAATATCAGCGTGCTGTAGGTGTATTTACTCATCGTCGAGATGCAGAACAAGCACTACATGAGTTGAGAGATTCTGGCTTGGCGATGGAAAAAGTATCTGTAGTTGTACAGAATAGAGATCGCAATCATGAGATTGGTGATGATGAAATAGGTGACAAATCCGACGAAGGCGCAACGGTAGGAGGGCTTTCAGGAGGCGCTGTTGGTGGGTTGACTGGTTTATTAGTAGGTCTAGGTACTTTAGCAATCCCTGGAGTTGGGCCAATAATGCTGGCTGGGGCAGCTGCAACCGCTTTGGTTACAACCCTTGTAGGGGCAAGCATAGGTGCAGCTACTGGGACTTTTGCTGGTGCATTAGTTGGTTGGGGAATGTCGGAAGAGCAAGCTAAAGCATATAACCAGAGAGTAGAGGTTGGACACTATTTAATAATCGTAGATTGTACATCTTTTGAAATTGCTAAAGTAGAAGCAATTCTCCTGCGTTGGGGTATTGAAGAGTTTGGCATTTATGAGCATCTCAACAGTGAACATGGAACTACAAATTATCTGACCACCACGACTTCTGCTACTGCCATTTCTAATAAAAGTGGGATTTTAACCAAATATGCTGTTAGTGACTTTAACAACATAGATAATGTTGAAGCTGCAATTAATGATATGTGTGTTGCAGGTTTCCCAGTAAACCAGATTTCCTTAATTAGCAAAGACTTTTCTCAATTTCAAGGATCAACAGGTGTTAATTTAAGTGAGCGCTTTGACGCTATGAGGCTAGGAATAGGAGATGAGTGGGCACGCTTTTACAACGAGCAAATTGAGCAAGGCAATTACATCCTCATCGTTAGTGGCACAGACAATGAGCTTGATTATATTAGGTCTATTTTAGGTAATTGCGGCGTTCAAGAAATTCAAATTTATGACCCAATGTTAATTCGTTCTTAAAAGCTAGTATCGGAAAATTTAATAATGAAACGCCCAAACCTCTGCTCTGGGAAGATTATTTTTCTTAGAGTGTTGATGAAGAATAAAATTAAAGGTAATTTGAAAATTGCCATGCAGCAATAGGAAATGGAAGCCAGATATCAGTCGATGAAAGGTGCAGAGTAGCTATGAGCTGTACCTTTATGCAAGAAATTGGTTTTAAATACGATAAACCTAATAAAGGCTTATACTTTTGACGTTTCTAGAACTAATGATTCTGGATTTGCCATCGGTGAATGATGCCTTGGAGCTAAAAGTTGTGCAACCATCTCTGCACGAGATGAAACCTCAAGCTTACGAAACATCCGCTTTAAGGCTTGTTTGACAGAATTTTCGGTAATCCAAAGTTGATGACCAATTTCTGCGTTAGTTTGCCCCAAAGCAACCAATTCTGCAATCTGCAATTCACGAGGCGTTAAGCGATCAGTTTTAAAATGTTGGTGCTGCGACTTTCCTTCGTAAATTGCTTGTGAACCAACTGTTGTAGCCCAAACAGATAAGTGCAGGCAAATGGCGCTCAAATCGCTTAAATTTTGTGTATCAAAGGCAGGCATTGACTTTTCACGGGTGCAACCTACTACGCCAACTAATTTATTGCGATTAATGATCGGCCCCGCCATCACATGCCAATGATCGGGGCGGGGACAGATGATTTTCCAAGCCTTTGGTGATGTCACTAATGCTTCGTGGACAGGCGCATGATGCTCTACCAGATAACGCGCTACAGGATTGTGTTCAGTGGATAGTGCGATTTTCAGAATTTTATGTTGATTGCTATCGGCTAAGGGTAGTTGCTCGAAGAAAAAAATTCTCCATCGTTTGGCGGCAAAATACTCACCAATTTTCGGCACAACTTGCGATCGCAGATCATGCTCACTACGAGCTTGATTGATGGCTTCAAAAAGAAGCTTCAAGGGACTTGTCATAAGTGAAGTTAACTCAAGTGTACCCGTTCGAGGTCTAGAAGCATTGGAATACTAAGCCTATATTATCTTTAATTTCAACAATACTTTGATATGAGAATCAAGAAAAGAAATTGCTCATTCTACTGATGGAGCAATCTATCGTCCACCTGTCGGCAGAATGAGCAAATTTAAGAGGTACAAATGGCACAAGAGGCAATTTTCAGTCCTTTCTTTGCAACGGTGTTTTTAACATTCATAGTTTGGGTGTATATGTACATCCGCCGTATCAGTTTCATTAAAAGTAGAAAAATCCGCTCGGAGGATCTTGCTGTAGCCAGCACACTAGCCCAGATATCACCACCAAATGTATCCAATCCATCAGATAACTTCAAGAACCTATTCGAGATCCCGGTACTTTTCTATGCGCTTGTACTATATCTGTTCATCACGAAGCAGGTAGATGCAGTTTATGTTAACGCCGCATGGGTCTTTGTTGTATTTCGCGTATTACATAGTGCTGTCCATTGCACATTCAATTTGATCATGCTTCGGTTCTATCTCTACCTATTGGCTACGCTTGCGGTGTGGTTTATTGCGATCCGCGCAGCCTTTATCCACTTTGGCACGTAAATACGTATCCTTTAAGGTTTCCTACAAGGTTTTTTGATGTTGCATAGTTGCAGGATAATTTGCCTTACGCAGAGGCGCAAAGATGTATGACAAATACTTGTACAAAGTACCACAACAGAAGTGAAAATTTCTTTACCAAACTTAAGCAATATCGAGCAATTGCCACAAACTATAACGACAAGCGGGCTAGGAACTTTTTATCCCAATTCTTTATGAAGTTGCATTTAATAACCAAGTGATGATAGAATCCCATCCACAAACAGAAGCGTAGTTTACCGCCGTAGGCATCGCTTCTGCTGAGATAAAACCTTTGAACCTGTTTTAATTTCCATTTAAATTCATCTTTAGGCCCCTCGCTTGTTCATCATTAAATTTTCTTAACACCTTGGAATCAAGAAATGGAAAAGTATTTAGTCACCAAAGAAGAGATTGAGTCTTATGAAGGACTAGAAAAAACACATTTTCTCAACTCCAATGCTCGTAGACTGAATAAGTCTTTAGGAGATTTGACAGGTTTAAAAAATATAGGTTTCCACATCATTGAAGTTGAGCCTGGACGCGAATCAACGGAGCTTCATATGCACTATCACGAAGAAGAGTGCGTATACGTTCTTGAGGGAGAAGCTGAAGCAACAATTGGAGAAAGCGTTTATCTAGTTAAAGCAGGAGATTTTATTGGATATCGCGCTGGTGGTAAGCCGCACAAGCTGCAAAACACGGGCAATTCTATATTCAAATGTATAGTAGTTGGTCAAAGGCTAGACCATGATATCGGTGACTATCCAAATTTGCAGAAGCGTGTATATAGGAGCAAAGGATTAAAGTGGAATCTAGTCGATATGGAAAATATAGCTGAACCAGTAGCAGGTAAGAAGGTATAACAGGGAGAATACATTTCCTCCTATCAAGGTGAGAAAATTCCCAGAAGTAACTAAGCTAACGCGCCTATATATTGCGCTATTTTCCGTGTAGATTGTCATTATTCATTAGTCATTTGGGTTTACCAAGGACAAAAGACAAATGACAGCCTCACAAGTAAATGTGCAATGTTTATTTGCGTAACAACTTAGAATATTATTGTATGGGGAAGTATTTTGAAAAAATAATGTCTTGCACTAACAGATCAGTAATTTTTCTTATCTGTGCTTGAGTGAATAATTTTGTTCAAATCTCGTAGCAAGTTTTCTTCTGCATCTTGCTCTTGCTTAAGTTCTCGAATCATTTCTTGACTAGAACCAATCAGCAAACCGGCAACTGCACCAACGATCGCGTATTTTTGCTCTAAATTTTGGTACATTTGACTGGTGTAAGGGCAAGGAAGTAAATTAGCAGCAATAAAACCAATCCCTGCACCCACAATTGCTGTCACAAAGCCAGAGAAAGCGACCAATCTAGTATTCATTTGCTTTACTCCAATGCTTATAAAGTTGCTAAATTATTAGGGGATACTATTATTGTCTCAGCGTCTCCTAAAGTTGCAACTTAATCTTTACCACTTGTAATAGAATGCAGAGCCGGGAAGCAGGGGAAGAAGATATCTGATCGTTGTGTTGGATGGAGGAATTGAGTAATTTAATTTTTGGACTTCTCTAACTTCTGTACAGACGCGATTAATCGCGTCTGTACTCCTAACTTCTAACTACCTATTTCCTTTTTCAATGACTCGAATCATTACGTCTGTTATCATCGGCATTCTGCCTGACAATTACAGATGAATGTTGATGAGCTATCGCTCTTGATTGTCCATCTTGGTTTCCATCGTTGTTTCCATCTGGGGATGGCGGTTGGGAACGATTAGCAGGTTTATTCTTCAAGAAGCGTTCTTCTAAAGTCTTGATGATTACGTACAGGACTGGAACAATCAGCAAACTTAGAATTGTTGCTACGAGTAGCCCGCCAAATAAAGCTGTTCCTAACGACCAGCGCGAGGCAGAACCGGCTCCAGTGGCGATTACCAGGGGGAAAAATCCTAGCAAGGAGGCGCTTGAAGTCATGACAATCGGTCGAAACCTTTCTTGCGCTGCGGTTATGGCTGCTTGTCGAATTGTCACACCTTCTTCAAGGGCTTGATTGGCAAACTCGACGATCAAAATCGCGTTTTTCGACGCTAATCCAATCAACATCACTAACGCCACGTTGGCGTAGACATCATTCACCAAACCACGCAAAGCTAAGGCACTCAATGCACCTAACAAGGCTAACGGTACAGTTAACAAAATAATCGCTGGATCAATATAACTTTCATACTGAGCAGCCAGCGTCAGAAACACCATAATGATCCCGAAGCCAAAAATCAAAATCCCCAAGTTACCTGCACTTAATTCTTCGCGGGCAGTACCAATCCAATCACTGCCAACTCCCGGTGTTGCTGCTTCAGTCACCGCTTGTTGCATTGCCTGAATCGCCTGTCCACTACTGTAGCCTGACGCTTCTCTACCTTGTATATCGATCGCACGGAAGCCGTTGTAATGGGAAATTACAGATGGGCCTGTAGTTGGTGTGATTTTTGCAACCTCACTCAATGGCACCATTTGGTTATTTGCCGATCGCACATAAAGCCGCCGAATATCATCTGGCGATCGCCTATAATTAGCATCTGCCTGAACATATACGCGGTAGCTACGCTGTCCCAAGGTAAAATCATTAACATACTGGGAGCCAATTGCCGCCCCAAGTGTGGTAACAGCTTGTTGAAAATCGATGTTAAGTGCTTCTAAACGAGTGCGATCAAAGTCGATTTGAAACTGTGGTGTACTAGCAGTAAACTGGGTAAAAACACCGCCTTTGAGCGCCGGTTTTTGATTAGCTTGAGCGATTACCGCTTGAGCATTTGCATAAAAATCATCTATTGTTAACCTTCCATTGGTACGGTCTTCTAGCTGTAACTCAAACCCCCCTAAAGTACTAAAGCCTTGAATCGGCGGGGGACTGACTGCGGTGATAATAGCTTCTGGAATTGTTGCAAATTCTTTATTGATTCGGGCTAAGATGGCAGAGGCCGTTTGATCGGGTTGACTGCGCTCCTCCCACGGCTTGAGTTTTGCAAAGAAGACGCCGCGATTTGAACCACTACCTGCAAAGCCAAATCCCGAAGTGGCAAAAACGTTATTAATCTCTGGTTCTTTTTCAAGAATTTGTTCGAGTTTTGTAATTACTTGATCGGTATAGTTGAGGGCAACTCCATCTGGCCCTTGAATAATACCTAAGACAATTCCCTGGTCTTCACTCGGAACAAACCCGGTGGGAACATGGGTAAACATAAAATATGTGGCAGCTAAACCAACCACAAATAATCCGATTACCGCATAACGAAGGCGAATCAGAAAATTCACGATCGCTAAATACTTGTCAATGATCCATTGTAAAATTTGATTGAAACGACCAAAAAACCAACCAAGCGGGCCGCGTGCCGGTCGAGGCGGGCGGAGCAAAATTGCCGATATACTCGGACTAAAGGAAAGGGCATTAAACGTTGATATGGCGATTGAAAAAGCAATAATCAAAGCGAACTGCTGATACATTTTTCCTGTCGAACCGGGGAAAAATGCCACTGGGATAAAAACTGCCATTAATACCAGCGACGTTGAAACTACCGCCCCGGTAAGTTCATCCATTGCCTCGACCGATGCTTGAAGCGGTCGCACTCCTTGTTCAACTTTGCGGGCGATCGCTTCAACAACGATAATGGCATCATCTACAACTAATCCTGTTGCCAAAATTAAGCCAAATAACGTTAAATTGTTCAACGAGAATTTAAACACGTAAGCGAATGCTAACGCCCCAATCAGTGAAACGGGAATGGCAACTAGGGGAATAATTGTAGCTCGCCAGTTTTGCAGAAACAGAAAAATCACTAGTACCACAAGAGCGATCGCTTCAACTAGTGTTTTTAGCACTTCTTCGAGTGATGCTTGTACAAATCCAACGGTATCGTAGACAATCTTAGCCTGTAAGCCCGGTGGAAAGTCTTTCATCAACTCATTCATCTGAGCCTGAACGTTTTTTGAGACATCTAGGGCGTTACTACCTGGTGACTGATAAATTGCGATCCCGATCGATGGCTTACCATTATTTCTGGCATTGCTGCTGTAAGTCTCCGAGCCAAGTTCTGCACGACCTACATCTTGGAGTTTAATTAAATCACCATTACTTCCCGCTTGAATAACTAGATTTTCAAACTCTGACGCATTTTTGAATTGACCATTGACTCGCAACGGAATTTCATAACTTTGTCCTGGAGGGATAGGTGATTGACCTAACGTTCCGGCTCCGGCGAGAATGTTTTGCGATCGCAATGCCGTAGCCACATCTGTCACAGTTAAGCCTCGACTTGCTAGTGCATTCGGATCGAGCCACAACCGCATTGCATATTGCTTTTCACCAAAAATTGTTAAATCCCCAACTCCCGGCGTTCTCAGCAATTGATCTCGCAAATTCAGATCAATATAGTTACTAATAAACAGCGCGTCATACTCATTATTTTGGGGGTAAAGAGCATAGACTAACAAAATACTTGTAGAAGATGTTTGTGCTGTCACACCGAATTGTTGCACCGTTGTCGGTAGGCGAGGTGTAGCACGGGCAAGACGATTCTGCACATTAACCTGGTCAATATTTTTATCCGTCTGTGACCCGAAATATACTGAAATTTGGCTACTACCAGCTGAACTGTTCGAGGTCATGTACTGCATTCCCTCAACACCGTTAATTTGTCGCTCCAGCGTAGTTGTTACCGCAGTTTCGACAGTTTCCACATCCGCCCCAGTATAGGAAGCTGAAACTTGAACGCGAATCGGTGCAATATCTGGTAAGTAATTAAGTGGCAGCAATGGAATACACACGCCACCGACAATCAGAATGAGTAGAGTGCAAACGGTAGTTAATACCGGGCGTTTAATGAAGGTATTCGCGATCGAAAAAATCATAAATTATCCTGGATTTATGATACTGGTTGGACTGGTGCGCCTTCTCTAAGTTTGAGAATGCCAGAAGTTACAATCGTTTCGCCGGATTTAAGCCCATCGATAACTTGATAATTAGTGCCTTGAATATCTCCCAGGCGCACTAAACGCTGATGCACAACTTGCTGCTGTTGTCCATTTACAGTTTTGTTTTCGGTAACAAACACAAAACTTTGCCCACCAATGCGAGAAATTGCAACGGTGGGAATTAAGATACCTGGTTGTTGATTCCAAATCACGCGAGCTTGAACGTATTGTCCATCGCGCAATCGTCCTTGAGAATTCCGAAAGCGGGCTTTACTCAAAACTGACTGTTGGTTAGAACTTACATTTGGAGAAATGTAGCTAATCGCACCTGTACCAAGCACTTGCTGGGTGGTGGGATCGATTAACTGAACGGGTAAGTTAGTTCGCAATTGGCGCAATCGATTTGAGGGTATGGAAAGATTGAGATCCAGTGAATCGTTTTGTGTGAGTGTGGTAATTGTTTGTCCGATGTTGACATAATCTCCAACCTTGACCGGAAATTCACCGACTATGCCAGTAATGGGCGCTACCACTTGCTTGAAACCAAGGTTGACTTGTGCCGCAGCCGTACTTGCTTGAGCTTGGCGGATATTTGCCTGTGCTTGCCGGACGGCTGCTCCCGATGCTGCAACTTGTTTTTCGGCTGCTTGCAGGTCTGCGATCGCACTTTGTAAATTATTTCTAGCAACGTCTAACTCTTGTCTAGCTATGGCTCCTTGGCTAACTAACTGTTGGCTACGATTGAATTGTGTCCGTTGCAGTTGAACATTGGCAGCTGCTTTGGTACGTTGAGCTATAGCTTTTTGTTGCTCGGCTTGAGCAGTTCCCAAGGCTGCTTGAGCGGAACTAGCAGCTGCGATCGAACTGGCGACATTGGCCTGAGCTTGATCTAAACTCAAAGATGCGATCGGCGTACCTTGCTGCACTCGCTGACCACTCGACACGAGAATCGATTCGATTCGTCCTTGAATTTGGGGCTGTAGTATAACTTTTTGCTGCGCCTCTAAAGACCCGACAAACTGGGAACTTTCTTCGATTGTGCCTGTGCCAATTTTCTGAAGTTTCACCGGCAATGGTGGTGGGCTTTGAGCGTTTGCTGCCGGATCGTTTTTTTGACAACCACTCGTCAATGCTGTGAGCATTAGCGTGATAACTAATACTGGACTTGCGAGTAATAGATTTAAGGATTTAAGTAAATAAGAACGTTTTAACATGAAACAAAATGCTGATCGGCTAAATTTATACACTGCATAACTTTTCCATCACAAGCTAAGGGATTGATACAGCCTAAGAACTCCAGCATTGCCGCAGTAAATTTTCTAGGTATCTAGATATTTGGTTAATTATTAGATGTATCTTTCGTCTGAATCACGGCTTTACCTCAAACAAACTCATCTTTAAAAAATCTCTGGATTAATATTAGATAAGTCCAACGGATTAAAAGAATTACCAGAGATAGAGATAATTAAGTTTGTAGGGTAGATATAGCGGTTCTTGGTTAAGTGAGGTACAAGAACCGCTTGGTTGTGTAGAGGCGGCATCGGCTTGTCGCTAGACATCGCTCGATATAGCGATTACTTGGCTACGTAATACTCCCATTGATTCTACGCTAGCTTTTGTCGGCAATGCCTGTAAGTAATGCAAACCTTCCCTCTCCGACAGGCGTTACTGTGTACACACAAGTTTTTTAGAGTTACTGCGTAACGTAGAGTAAGTTAATTTTTGCAGGTCGATGCAACAAAGGTGTAGGTCGATGCAACAAAGGCGCAGGTCGATACAACAAAGGTGCAGGTCGATGCAACAAAGGTGTAGGTCGATGCAACAAAGATGCAAGTCAATGCAACAAAGGTGTAGGTCGATGCAACAAAGGTGCAGATCAATGCAACAAAGGTGCAGATCAAGAAACTTGTGTGTATGCCGTAGCCGAAGGGTGAGAGAGACAGATTTTAACTTTAGTTCAAGTCAGGGAGAGGTTCATCAAACTCACATTGAGTTAATCAGGTATCAATAAATTATCCTGTTATAAATGATAGGCATAAAATAGGAATATTTTTGACTTCCTTTAGTTATATCTAAATTTATTTAATCTATTTTTTATAAAAAAGCCTTCTAAATTGGCAAACAAAACCATGACTTTAGTCATAGTTAAAGCGTACACAAGATAAAAAATAATTGTTAAATTTAGTAAAGATTCGCAGTCATTGCACAGTTAAAAGGTTCGATTTCTATCGAGGCTTGTGACTGAATTTCGTTCGTTACTCTTTCAGCAACGTCGTTTTTTTATGTGTAGATTAATTGGCTACCTTGGTAATTCCATTCTATTAGATGAGTTGCTGTATAAACAGGAGCATTCGCTCTACAAACAAAGTTACAGTCCTTTGGAATTAAAATCAGGAGTAGTTTGTGCAGACGGGGTAGGTTTAGGCTGGTATGACGAAGTGGGTAAACCCTTTATTTACCGCAATACAATCCCGATGTGGAACGATCCAAATCTGGAAGAGTTGAGCAACTATGTACAATCTACTTGTACTGTCGGCTATGCGCGATTAGCTGGGATAGGTGAATCGCTCGACATTAGCAACTGTCAGCCATTTCGCAGTGGGAAACTGTTGTTTGTGCATAATGGCGAAATCTCAAACTTTCAACAGACTCTCTACAGACCAATCCGTGACAGCCTCTCTGATTCCACGTACCGCCTGATTAAAGGCATGACTGACTCTGAACACATCTTCGCTTTGCTAGTGGAAATGTGGCAGTCATCTCCAGACAGCACTGTATTCTCAGCCTTACGTGCCACGGTTCAAAAATTGACTGAGTTGGCATCAAAATACGACACCAGCTTTAGTACCAATATAATCGTCACCGATGGTCAAGCAATTGCAGCAGTTCGCTACGCTTACCGTACACAAGCTCCTACTCTTTATTGGTCTTGTGATGCACTCAAGGAGCCAGACCAAATTATTGTTGCTTCTGAGCGTTTATCTAACGAAAATTGGACTGCTTTTGGTGAGCAAAGTATGTTATTTTTTCAAGCGCAGTCATTACAGCCAACAATTAGCCTGTTGGATTGATTTGCTTAATTGGAATTAGATAAGCATTGTGACGGGTTACTGTTATAAAATAGCTCTTACCAATAATGGTAAGAGTTTAAAAATAAAATTGATATCTTTTGGATTTATCAGTAGCGATCGCTTGCATCTAAAAGTTCTTTTCTTATGAGTAATTTGGCGGACATGATATAAGTTGTAGTTAATTACTAATCACTTATTTTTTTTGTATAGCCAAGTTGAATTAACAGCCAAGCTCCGCCAGAGGATATTAATAACAATGGTGTCAACCAATCATTCCAACGCACATATAAAGTCTGCGTTTGTCGCCGATAAATTGTTTCAGTATGAGTTTCGTAAGTATTATATCCAGATATCCACAAGGTTCTGCCATGAGGATCTATAAAGCCTGAATATCCGGTATTAGTTGCTCGTGCTGACCATCTATCAGTTTCAATTGCCCGCATGATATCCTGTGCATGGTGCTGGAATGGCATCGATGCAGTGTAATGGGCATCGTTAGAAGAACTGATAATAAATTGCCCACCCGCAGCAGCTTGACGGCGAAATTGTTCAGGAAAAGCAGATTCATAACATATACTAGCGATCGCCCGACCAAAAGGAGTATCAAATATTTGATTTGTCGAACCCGGAACTTGGTGTGCCTCCAAAGGCGACAAACGTTGAATTATCCCACCTAAAATTCCTTCAAAGGGAATATATTCTCCTAAAGGTACTAGTTTGGACTTATCGTAGCGGCTGACAATTTCACCCTTACTGTTGAAAGTAAACAAGCTAATTGTATAACTGTCTCCCCGTTCGCCAAAAGCTCCAATCCAAGCAACTACACCTTTCTCCTTCACAGCTGCGACTAAGGCAGTTTGCATAAGGTTACGCTGGAAAATAGGTAAGGCTCCTTCTGGCGTAAGGACTGCATCCACACCTTGATTTGCTAAAGTTATATACCCACTGGTGTAATTTTCTTGGGCGCGACGAAACCCTTCGGAACTTCGTAAAAGTCGGTTTGGAATATTACCTTGAACAATCCCCACTTTCAAAGCTGCTTCTGGTAACTGGGCGATGGGACGACTATATAAGATAAAACCGATGAGGTGTAAAGTAACTAATAATCCTGTGGCACTAACCCAGTATTTACTAACAAACCGCAGAGGCGCGGAGGACACAGAGGAAATTCTCTCTGCGCTCTCTGCGTCTCTGTGGTTCGTCCATCCTTCCGCAATTAAACCATTAACAGCAACGATCGCTGCTGTCACAGTATTAGGCCCGGAAAGTTGACCCAGATGTAAAATTACTAGATCATGCGGACTCTGAGTGTAAGCAAGAGAACTCCACCATAAAGGCCCCGCACTCCATAGACTCTCTAATCCGCACCAGACGGCTGTACCAATCAGTATACGTAGCCACGGTTTTTGTCCGTTCAGGCGAACCATCACAGCCGCCCAAATACTAACGAATACCCCTCCCAAGACACTGATAAATCCCCAACAAAAGAGTGTGATTAACAAACTTGGCAACCACGGAACGCCCAACCAAGTCATGGGATGAATTCCAGTAATCCAAAATAGGGCGACACCGTGATAACCGATACCCCACAGGAAAGCAGGGGGAGCAGAGGGAGATGAGGGAGCAGGGGGGGATTGGTTTTTGCGTTTGGCTGAAGTGAGAATTATTACCCACAAGGGGGCTAGAGCAATCCAAGCCAGAAACCATGCGCCGACAGGGGCGACAGTCAGCCCCATTAAAATGCCGCTACATAAGGCAATTAAGGAAGGGAGTAAAGAGACAAGTTTCTCCCCCTGCCTCCCCTGCTCCCCCTGCTTTTTACTCTGCTTCTTGTGCATCGGCAGCATCAGGTGGAACTACTGCTACTCCGATAATGGCGTCATCTTCGTCTAAACGCTGAACTCTGACTCCAGTTGCCGATCGCGATTGGATAGAAATCGCATTAACCGCTTGACGGATGATAATACCGCGATTTGTCACCATCATGATTTCATCATCATCATTGTTGACAATGCGTAGGGTTGCCAATTTGTCTTTGGTTTTGCGGTTTTTGAACTTGGTTGCCATTAAACCTTGACCAGCACGATTTTGCAGGCGGAATTGGGCAACCGGTACGCGCTTACCATATCCTCCCATTGTAATTACCAACACCCAAGGGCCAACAATGCCACTGCTAGGTACTTCTGCGGACTCTTCATTAGTTTCAGTAACTTCGATATCTTCTGTTTCGATTGTTTCGATATCTTCAGTTTCGGCTTCTGTAACAATATCCAAAGTTTCAAGAATTGCTGCGGGGAGGATATCCATACCCACCAGTTCATCTTTATTTTTGAGTTTCATGGCTTTCACCCCACGAGTCGCCCTACTTAAAGGACGCAGTTGTTCGTGGTTGCACCGGAAGTTAATCGCCATTCCGTTGCGAGAACCAATGATTACACTGTCCTCTACTCTAGCGCGTCGCACCCAGCGCAGTTGGTCGCCTTCTTCTAAGGAAATAGCAATCAAACCATTGGCGCGAATGTGACTAAACGCGGCCAATTCGGTTTTTTTGATATTACCGCCCTTGGTGAGCATGACCAGATATTCATCACTACTAAACTCGTCAACAGGTACAATCGAGGTGATTTTTTCCTCTTTGGGAATTGGTAGCATCTGGACAATTGGTGTCCCGCGACTGGTACGCGAACTCGCCGGAATTTGATAAGCTCTCAGGCAATAAACAACACCACGCTCACTAAAGAATAAAATACTGTCGTGATCGCAGCAAGTCAAAAAATGCTCAATGGTATCATCATCTTTCACCTTGGCTGCGGCTTTGCCTCTAGTAGCACGGCTTTGCGCTTCAAAGGTGTTAACTGGCATCCGTTTGATGTAGCCTTGCTCTGTAACCAGAATTATTGCTTTTTCATTGGCAATGAGGTCGCGATCGTCTAATTCGCCTTCCCCTGGTAAAATTACCGTGCGGCGGGGTGTGGCAAAGCTAGTTTTTAGTTGCCCGACTTCGGTTTCTATGATTTCTAGCACTCTTTCCCGACGTGCCAAAATATCTTGCAAATCGGCGATTTTCGCTTGTAATTCCTCGTGTTCCAAACGAATTTTGTCTGCTTCTAAAGCAGTCAAGCGCCGCAATTGCATTTGCAAAATTGCATCTGCTTGCACTTCCGAAAGTCCGTAAGTTGTGATTAATTCACCTTTGGCTGTGGGTGCATCGGGAGCATGGCGAATTAAGACAATAATTGGATCTAAGTGGGACAGGGCAATTAATAATCCTTGCAGAAGATGGTCGCGTTCCTCGGCTTTCCGCAGTTCGTAGCGGGTGCGTCTGGCAATGGATTCGATGCGGAAATCCAAGAAGACGGTTAAGAATTGCTTGAGGGTGAGTACTTGGGGTTCGCTATTCACCAACGCCAGCATGTTCGCACCGAAGTTGGCTTGCAGTGGTGTTTGCTTGTAGAGGTTGTTCAGCACAACGCGGGGATAAGCATCACGCTTGAGTTCGATGACAACTCGCATCCCGTCGCGATCGCTTTCATCCCGGATATCTGCGATGCCTTCTAAACGCTTCTCGTTCACCATTTCAGCGATTTTTTCAATCAGCCCCGCTTTATTGGTTTGATAGGGCAATTCGGTGATGATAATTGCTTCTCTATCAGGGCGTCCCCGTTGTTCAACGGTTTCAATGTTAGCGACACCACGCATGGTGATAGAACCACGCCCGGTAGTGTAAGCTTCTCGAATGGCAGATGTTCCCAAAATTTGCGCCCCAGTCGGAAAGTCTGGGCCGTGGACATACTGCATTAATTCGATATCGGTGATTTCTGGATTGTGGATTACAGCCACTAAAGCATCAATCAATTCGCCCAAATTGTGCGGCGGAATGTTGGTTGCCATACCGACGGCAATCCCAGAGGAACCGTTGAGCAACAACTGGGGAATCCGCGCCGGTAGCACTGTCGGTTCTTGCTGGGAACCGTCGAAGTTATCGGCGAAATCTACGGTTTCATACTCGATGTCGTGGAGTAAACCAGCACTAGTTAAAGCTTGTAAACGGCATTCTGTGTACCGCATGGCGGCTGGCGGATCGTTGTCTACCGAACCGAAGTTACCATGTCCGTTAACTAGGGGCGATCGCATGGAAAAATCCTGCGCCATCCGCACCAAGGCATCATATACTGCTGTGTCACCGTGGGGGTGATATTTACCCAACACTTCCCCCACCACACGGGCGCATTTTTTAAAGGGGCGATCGTGCAGCAGACCTAGCTCGTGCATTGCATATAGAATGCGACGATGCACAGGTTTTAGACCATCCCTGGCATCTGGCAACGCCCGACCCACTATCACGCTCATGGCGTATTCCAGATAAGATTGCGACATTTCGGTTCGCAAATCTATCGGGATAATCCTCTCCTGTGAGGTTGTCATAACCTAAAAATCTCCCAAAATCGTAGATTTTAGCTTGTTTACTCAACAAAGCGCAAAATTATTCTAAATTGCTCTTGAATAATTGCCATAATTTGATACAATCCTAACATATATTGCTTTTTTTTGCCTGGGTAGCTAACTCAAGCATTTTAGTAGATGCTCTTTGGTTTGATCCAAGTTCTACCGGAGGCACTAGACTTAATCAAAATATCCTCCGAAAATTGACGATGTTATTCGGGAGCAGTCGTTAGAAGAACGTAAAAGTAACTCAGTTTTAGTACCGGAAATCATTGATGAACAAAATGATGAATTGAGCTAATTCACAAACGAAGTAGAGCAATCTATCGTAGCTTACTAATAGTAAAAAATATGACTGTCTAGCTGCTTGGATAATGATAAAACTTTCAACTATATCAACTTAATTTAGGTACTTCAAGCAATCTTGTTGGATCTCATCAACTCTGACTGCTTTGCACTTGAGCATTTTGTTTGGGGTAATGGGATAGGAATAGTATATTACTTGACTAGATTCAAGTGTCATGTCTGAGGATAAGTAGCTTTACGTCTACGTACTTTGCGGGAGGTTAAGTGAAGTGATTGCAGAACCTAAAAATTGATCAATATAGCTGTAGATTGGTTGAAGTAATCCAGATACAAGCATTCCTTGATTACATTGAATAACTTTTTACTTTAGGTATCTTATTAATTACTTACTGTAATTCAATATTAACTTGTTGTAGTATATAATACAGTTAGAAATTATAATATCGTATTAGAGGAAGGATTAAATGGTACTCCCCTCCAGCAATATTGACATTGACAATTTTAAAATTGCCTTTCTCTCAAAATACCAATTTGATAATGATGCTATTCGAGGGGCTGTATTAGTCACAGATAAGGAAACAAAACCACTTGAATTTCGTGTAACTGAACCAGTACGTCCTACAAAAATCCAGAGAACACTTTATGGAGAAATTCTATATGATTATATCCTTGTAGAGCTAATAGCACTTCCTTTACTTACAGCTTTAAAAGAAAAACCAAATATTGTTATAGTTCAAGATGAAATTTTAATTAATGTCAATCAAAAGCAGGAAATTATTGCTATTAGACTACTAAAACAAGAGGATATCACATATAAAGCAAACCCTATTCAAGAAATAACATCTTCTAAGTTTCCTACGCTACGTATTACGACACAAAAAGGATTAGATAAAAAGTTAACAGATGCCAAAATCCAGCTAGAAAAAATGTATTCATCTAGGGATTTACTCGAACCATTTCAGCGAATTCATGATACTTGTGAACAACTAAAGGCTTAATTGCATCAGAGTCTAAATGGTATTAAAATTTCTTGCTATAGCAACAATTAAATTTGTTTCAAAATTCACTAAACTTCCCCACACCACTGTTGAAGAATGGAAGATATCTTTTCCAAATCATTATAACAAAGATTGCTTGATAACAGATATTTTAGTATCAGATAATATTTGTTCGAGCATCTCCAAAATCGTAATATCCGATAATTTATTGCTTGTTTATCCTGAAATATTTGCAAAGCATGAACCATTACCAATAGTTAACACTTATGAGCCATTCGCCGCTTGGTCTTTAAGTTTATCTAATATAAATGATTATTCTTATTTGATATCAATTATTTATCCTCAAATATTAAATGACCAAGATATATTTAGACTAACACAAGCATATGTTTCAGAAAATTTATTTGAAGAACTTAAAAAATTAAGTATAGAGGGTAAAAAATTTTATAGACTTTTTAATAGTCAAACAGGCAAATTACAATCACTTCCAAAAATACGTAAGGCTTCTTCTCAGATAGTAGGTTTAGATGAATGGGACTTACTTTATCCATCACTTTGTCCACCTCTACTTTTTGACTTTGCTGATATCAATTTTTTCCAACCATTGCGTAATTATCAAGTAGAGGGAATTAATTTCTTGGTTCAAAATACTTCTGCTTTGCTCGCCGACGAAATGGGAACCGGGAAAACAGTTCAAACAGTCAATTCTTTACGTATTCTGTTTAGGCAAAGAAAAATACATTGTGCATTGATAATTTGCCCCTTATCAGTTATCGGTAGTGCTTATTTGAGTGAAGAAACTGGCAAATCAGAAGGATGGGACGGTCATTTTTATCATTGGGCTAGAGAACTCTTGGTTACAGTTGTTAGGGGTAGTCCTGAACAGCGCAAAATTGATTGGAAAAAACCTGCTCACGTTTATATTGCAACTTATGAAAGTGTTCGTAACGACATAGAAAAAGGTATTTTACAAAAAACTGATATCCAGAAATTTGATGGTGTTATTATAGATGAAGCGCAAAAAATTAAAAATAACACAACTAAAATATCACAGGCTATTAGAAAATTCAGACCAAAGTACCGTTGGGCTTTAACTGGTACTCCAATTGAAAATAGTATTGAAGATGTTATATCAATTTTTGAATTTCTTAAACCAAATCTTTTTAATGGAATTGAGTATTCGCCACAACAAGTCAACAGTATAATAAAACCATATATGCTCCGCAGATTGAAGCGTCATGTTCTGCAAGAATTACCTCCAAAGATACCTCAAGAAGACTGGTTAGAACTTAATTCAAATCAAAAGCATGAGTACGAAAAAGCATTAAACATTGGTCGGATTCAATTAGAAACATCAATTCAAACAGAAAGTGATTTTCAAGTTAGAAATAATATTTTTAAACTAATTGGTAATTTAAAGAAAATATGTAATTTTGCTTCTGGGCAGTCAACTAGCCCAAAGAGCGAATTACTAATAGAGTATATAGAAACAATAGCCGCAAATGGAGAAAAAGTTTTAGTATTTTCTCAGTATAAACAAGAGGGAATTAATAAAATTGAAACGCTTTTAAATAAACAAAAAATAGGTTTTGTTTCCTACAACGGTGAAATGTCTGTACAGCAGAAAAACAACGTTGTAAGTCAATTCAGAAATAAATCAGATATTCACGTTTTTTTAGCTACGCTTCAGTCTGCTGGAACTGGTTTAACTTTGACTGAAGCATCATATGTTATCCATTTTGATCACTGGTGGAATCCTGCAACAATGAAGCAGGCTGAAGATAGAGCGCATCGAGTAGGACAAGAGAATACATTAATAGTTTATAGTTTTTGGATGAAAGATACTATAGAAGAAAAAATACATAAAAAGCTTTATGAGAAAGGCTTATTAATTGAAAATGTAATTGATTCTCTGGCAGAAGAAGGTATTAAAAATTCTATATCTACTGAAGAATGGCTAGATATCTTTGGAGTAAAAGTAGCAACAAATGATAAAAAAACTAATATTTACTCGATAGACCAAAATACCAAACCCATACAATCAATAAATCAATCTACAGAACCTTTAATAGATTTTGCAATCATTACGGCTATTGAGATTGAACGAGAGGCTGTATGTGAAGCTTTTCAAATTACGGCAGAACATCGAGTCAAAAAAGGTTCGCGTGTATACTGGCGCAAGCGCATCGAACTTCAAAATGGTGATTTTTATGAAATTATAGTTGCACAGTCCCCTGATATAGCTAATGTAGATGTAGCTCTTTTAGCGTCTGACACAATTCACCATTGGCATCCAGAGGCTATGTTAATGGTTGGTATAGCAGGAGCAGCAAGTCAGGAGCAAGGATTAGGGGATATTGTTGTGGGAAATGCTGTTCACTACTATGAACGAGGAAAAATTACACCTGATGGTTTAAAGCCTGAACCATACCAATATCCTGTTGATCAAACCTTGTGGAGTCGAATTATTTCTCTTCCTAAATGGAATGGGATTATTTCGGTCTCAAGACCTGACGGTACGAACACTACTCCGAAGATTTGTCTTGGGGTAATTGCTTCTGGAGAAAAAGTAATAGCTGACGCAGGAATGCGTGATGATATAGCTGCTGGTCATAGAAAAATAGTAGCGCTTGAAATGGAAGGGTACGGTGTCAGCAAAGCTGCTTGGCAAAGCTTTGAGCGAGTACGTCACTTAGTTATCAGAGCAATTTGCGATTTTGCAGACTCTAGCAAAAATAGTGAATGGCATCTCTATGCTGCTTCAGTTGCGGCAGGCTATACTAAACATTTCCTTCTCGACCGACCTCTTGAACCAAGAAATCTAAACCGTTAGCTTTTTATTTTTAATTTATTTGTAAATTCTTCATTTTGAGTGCTAGGAAAACGTTATGAGTAACGAGAAACCACGAATGTTAGAAGTTTATCTTCAGGAATATGAAAAACTCAAGGATGAGCAAACACAACGCATTGGCTTCCGTGATAACTTGCTTTACTTCACACTTGGGGTTTTTGGTGCAGTCATCTCTTTCGCCGTCTCCAATAAAGCTAATTATTATGCACTTCTTGTTATTCCTTGGGTTTGTCTAATTCTCGGTTGGACTTATCTAGTTAATGATGAAAAAATTACCGCTATTGGTATATATATCCGCCTTACTTTGTCCGAAAAAATAATGCAAGAGACTGCTAATAATGATATCGAGTCAATCTTTGGTTGGGAAATTGCTCATAGAAATGATCAGCGACGGAAACGACGCAAAATAGAGCAGCTGATTATTGACCAAATCACTTTTGTATTTTCTGGAATAATTGGATTGATTGCGTTTTGTATTTTAGTACCACAACCCCTTGGGATTACTCAAGTCCTTTGTTGGATTGAACTAGGACTGTTAATAGTTTTGGGTATAGAAATTGTAATTTATGCCGATTTAGCAAAGGGAAGATAATTTACCGTGGCCTGAAAATTCTATGGAAAGTAAAATGTGATCTAGAAGGAAGGAAAGCGAACTAAGAATTGCTCCCTCTCCTTTAACCAGACTATGCTTAATCCAACCCTGAATTTAATTAACTTTATGCTTGTGGTAAGGCTTCTGGTAATTTACTCGCATTGCGTCCGTCGGCTTGGGCTAAATTTGCTCTTTCACCGTCACCACTACCCCAGATTTTAATGATCGCATCCACGAGTTTAGCAGATTGCAAGACCTTTTTAGTGACTTTTAGACTAAAAGCTGAAATTCCAACATAGTAATTCCCCTGTGTTTCTATAGATGAATGCAGGAAATTGACTAAAATTACCAGCTAGTTAGTATATTTTGTTAACAAAGCTAACTGATGGCGATCACCCGATATCACAGGCTATTTTCACGTAAAGGAGAGCAAATTTTGGCAGCAGTCCGAGTCCGGCAGCATGTAAATCCACTTGGTAAAAAGTATCAAACACCAGCAAGTCCTCTTGATTGGGAAAAAATTTATGCAAAGCCAAATCAACCGCTACATTTAGATATTGGCTGCGCTAAAGGACAATTTTTGCTAAATATGGCCAAAATAGAACCCAACTGGAATTTTCTCGGCTTAGAAATTCGGGAACCGCTAGTGGTGGAAGCGAATAAGTTACGTTCTGAGTTAGGTTTCACAAACCTACACTACTTATTTTGCAATGTGAATAACTCATTGCGATCGCTGTTATCTTCTCTGCCTCCAGGAAGTTTACAACGCGTTACAATTCAATTTCCCGATCCTTGGTTTAAAACCCGTCATGCTAAACGGCGTGTAGTGCAGCCGGAACTAGTAGAAGAATTAGCCAATTATCTTGCAGTTGGGGGAGTTGTATTTTTGCAATCAGATATGGAATTTGTTGCTGTGGAAATGCGCGATCGCTTTGCTGCTCATCCAGCTTATCAGAAAGTTGGTACAGAAGAATGGTTAGCCCAAAACCCGCTCCCAGCCCCCACAGAACGGGAAATAGGTACGCAAAAGAAAGGTGAACCTGTTTATCGAGCTTTGTTTGTCAGGCGAGAAGTTGTGAACCAGGGTAGTGGCGGTATGAACATCTAGCGCTATAAAGGCTAAATGTTACTTGAAATATTCTTATTTTATAAATCATATAATGGCAGGAATTTTGGGACATAACTATTATAGTTAATGCCCATAATTAACCGAAATATTCAATTTGCATTGGTGTGTAAAAGTGTAGGACTCCTATTTGATTGCGTGAAAACACTCGCCCTCAACTCAAAAGGTTGATTCCCTACTCCCTGCCTATCGCGCTTGCACTGCACTTCACGCAGCAAGCAAAGAAGTTCAGAAATAAAATCGGATTGCTATACATTACTTTATTAATTAATATACTTCTCACGAAAAATAGGCTATTTAAAATATTTTTATTTAGTGACATAAAAGTTTTATTTATATCTTATCGAGAGTCTTAACAATAGAGTTGTTAGCTTTCGTTTCTAATTAAAATGAGGAGATTATTAGGCAGTTTGGTTCAGTATTTAAGCCTAATAATGTCAATATTAAAAGGAGAATCAACATGGAAAAAAAGTCTAACAGTAAGCTTGAAATTAACGATCTAATTGATAATGCCGTAGAAAAAGCAGTGGAACGACGGAACCAAAGTTTAGATTCAGAAGATGCCTTGTTAGCTTTATCTGATACAGAAGCCACAAATGTAGCAGGTGGTATAGCGTTTCCTATTACTACTACAGGAATCATCTATCAGGAACCCGAAGCCTTCTAAAAAAATTTTCCTTCTTGGAGGCTCAATTGATGGAAGAATTTGCTGCTAATAAAATTACACTTTGTCCCAGTGCTAGACCCGATGTAGATAGTGTTGTCTTTGGCGTAGTCGGTGGGACAGTGACAGAACCCCGTGTAACTTATCTAAAAAAGCCCCAACCTATTACGGATGAACTAATAGCAAAAGCTAGTCCAATTACACCTGCCGAAATTTTTCGGACAGCAGCACCTTGTGCTACTAAAGGTTGTCAGCATTTTGATGGACAAGATTGCCGTCTGGCAATGCGAATTGTAGAAAAGTTACCACCAGTAGCAGAAGAATTACCACCTTGTTCCATACGCCGAGATTGTCGGTGGTGGCAGCAAGAAGGCAAAGCAGCTTGTATGCGTTGCCCCCAAGTTATTACAGATAACTACAATGCATCTGAGCTAGCAGTTAAGGTGGCAACACCGATTTTTGGTTAACCAAAGCTAGGTCTGTAATTAAATAATTTTAGGAAGAAATCATGTCCATAGAAAATGTTCAAGCTTTTTATGCAAAGCTAGCAAATGATGAAGCTTTTCGCGCTCAAATTCAAGGCGTTAAGAGTAAGGAAGAATGTAGCCAAAGAGTAAAAGCTGCTGGCTACGATTTCACCCAGAATGAGTTTGAAGAATATACGGCTCAATTGTTGGAGTCAACTGCTGGCGACGATGAACTCAAGGATTTAAATGAAGAAGAACTAGAAGCTGTTTTTGGTGGGGCTGCATCAATTACTGCGAAGCATAATATAGTAGCACGGCCACTATATGGAGTTATTATTTCGGAACCTATTGATGATTGTCCGCACAAGCCACCTATTGTGCAGCCTCTTTATGGAGTTATTCAGTCAAATATTACTTAGATAACAGTTTAGGTTTATAAGGACGGATAGGGATATATTCGTCCTTTATTTCAAGAAATTAATTGAGGGTATTTTAATGACTTATCGTCGAATTAGTTATGCAGTTTGGGAAATTACATTAAAGTGTAATCTAGCTTGCCAGCACTGCGGTTCTCGTGCTGGTCATACAAGGGCAAACGAACTTTCTACAGCAGAAGCTCTTGATTTAGTCAAGCAAATGGCAAAAGTGGGAATAACTGAAGTAACCATAATTGGTGGTGAAGCATTTCTGCGTCCTGATTGGCTGGAGATTGCCCAAGCAATTACTTCTTCTGGGATGCTTTGTGGTATGACCACTGGAGGTTATGGTATTACTCTCGACACAGCACGCAGGATGAAAGAAGCTGGTATTAAAGTGGTATCTGTCTCTATTGATGGCTTAGAAGCAACTCACGATCGCCTCCGTGGTAGACAAGGCTCTTGGCAATGGGCGTTTAAGACTATGAGCAATCTCAAGGAAGCAGGTATTCGCTTCGGTTGCAACACTCAAATCAATCGTCTCTCTGCACCAGAATTTCCTCGTATTTACGAGCATCTCCGCGACGCCGGAATCTTCGCTTGGCAAATTCAATTGACTGTACCGATGGGGAATGCAGCAGATAATAGCGAGATTCTGCTGCAACCTTATGAATTACTAGATGTATATCCGATGATTGCTCGTGTTGCCGAACGGGCAAAGCGAGAAGGGGTGCAAGTACAGGCAGGAAATAATATTGGCTATTACGGGCCCTATGAACGGATGCTGCGAGGAGGAGATGCTTGGTCTTTTTGGCAGGGATGTAGTGCTGGGCTGTCTACTATAGGCATCGAAGCCGATGGTGCTATCAAAGGTTGTCCTTCACTACCGACCACAGCATACACTGGCGGTAACATCCGCGACTATTCACTGCGGACAATTATTGAAGAAACCGAAGAATTACGGTTTAATCTCGGAGCTGATACTCCCAAGGGAACATCACACTTATGGGGTTTTTGCAAGACTTGTGAATTTGCTGAACTCTGTCGAGGTGGTTGCAGTTGGACTGCTCACGTTTTCTTTGATAAGAGAGGGAACAATCCTTATTGTCATCATCGTGCCCTCACTCAGGAAAAAGGCGGTATTCGAGAGCGTGTATATCTCCAACGTCGTGCAGATGGGAATCCCTTTGATAACGGTGAGTTTGCTCTGATTGAAGAACCGATTAATGCTCCTTGGCCTGAAAACGATCCGCTTCACTTTACTAGCGATCGTATTCAATGGCCAGAAGGTTGGGAAGAAGAACCAAATCTAGCATTATCTTTAGTTAGTTCTAGTAATTAAAAACTGCAAAATACCATTTCTATGAATAATATCTCTTCTGATATCCCTTCAGAAAATACGACTGTTCCTGACTCTCAAGCAACCCTCTTACCTCGTTCACCTTGGAATAGTCAACTAGCTTATTTAAGAGTGCTTTTTCGAGCGAAGAAAGCTCTAGACCGCATCGAAAAAGAAGCAGGTATTTTTAGAAATGAAAACTAGTTAGATTATATCCACAAATAATATCATGTCTGGCTAAAGCCTTATCATTAAGGTCGCAGGGAGGCGGGGGACACTTAGCTGGGGGAAAAAGAGTTTCCGGCTGTTTGCACAAATGTGGTAATCATAACTAATTACCCGGACATGATATAACTTATAGCGATTCTCAGTTGAGTAAGTACAGAACCCCACCTCAGGGCAGGATTGATTCATTCCCCAAAGATGACAGTCTGCCGATTCAATTAATTCTTGAATACGCCCACCTCGATGAAATGTGGCATTATCTGCAATCAGAGATGGAATTTGTCGCTGTGGAAATGTGCGATCGCTTTGCTGCTCACCCAGCTTATCAGAAAGTTGGTACAGAAGAATGGCTAGCAGAAAATCCACTACCAGTCCCCACAGAACGAGAAATAGGTACGCAAAAAAAGGGTGAGCCTGTTTATCGCGCTTTATTTGAAAGGCTGAAGAGTACTGACTAGAGATGTTATTAATACTAACTCTGCACCACAATTCCGAATTGCAAGTTTTCTTTATTAGCCTTAAGACTATTTGGTAGTATAGACTGAAGCCTTAGCTGTTATCTTATCGTTGGGCATTGCCTATAATTTGGAAAATTTTTTGGGACATAAATGTTTTATTAAAGGTTAAAATTTTAGTGAAACATCATCTAATAATTAGTGTAAAAATTTGCTTTTATAGTAATTTATAGATATATAACCTTGATAAATAGATAGTTTTAACTAAAAGTATTGATTTATTAGTTGGTGACATAAAAGTTTTATTTATATCTGGTAAAAAATTGTAAAACATAGTTAAATCATTTTCCTCATCCCTAAAATATAGAAAGATTAGGTAATTACACTACTTAGTGATTAAGCCTATATCTAGTTATATATTCTGAGGAAAAGCAAAATGGAAAGGAATAAAAAGAATTCAGATACTAAATTGGACATTAGCAACCTAATTGATAATGCTGTTAACAATGCTGTAGCAAGACGGAATCTAGCTGAGGATTTAGAAGATACTTTACTAACTCTGTCTGATGAAGAAATGGCAAACGTTGCAGGTGGTTTAGCAAGTCTTTCTGTTATAAAACAGCCGAGCATTGCAGGAGGTATTTTGGTGAGAGAACCGATTACTTGTGGAATAATTGCACAAAATCCGAACTTGAGTGTACAAGCCTTGTAAGTTGGTAGTAACTATTAAACTCTTAGACATTTAATTTGCTTATTTAGGTTGATGGAGAGGAGTCCGATCCAAAATTAGCTGTCAATCTCCATCAGCTTAAAAATACAATTCACTATAGGTTGAATTTATGGAAGACATCGCTACTGAAAAGACTACACTTTGCCCTAGTGCAAGACCAGAATGGCAGGACAGTGTTATTTTTGGCGTCGTTAGTGGCACAGTCACAGAACCCCGCGTAGCTTATCTTAAGCACCCCCAAGCTGTTACAGATGAACTGATAGCTAAGGCTAGTCCAGTGACACCCACTGAAATTTTTCGGACGGCTGCACCCTGTGCAACTAAGGGTTGTCAACATTTTGACGGCAAAGATTGTCGTTTGGCAATGCGAGTTGTAGAAAATTTGCCGACGGTAGTAGAGGATCTACCACCTTGTTCCATACGTCGAGATTGCCGATGGTGGCAGCAAGAAGGCAAGGCAGCTTGTATGCGTTGTCCACAAGTTATTACAGATAACTACAATCCCTCTGAATTACTACTTAAAGTGGCGACACCAACTGTTAGTTAAGCAAAGCTACAAAGTTTATTTAAGTAATTTAAGGAGAATATCATGTCAATGAACATTCATCATAAACATCTCACAAGTCAAATTAAAATTACGAACTTGATTGAAGAAGCTGTTGTGAATGCATCAGCAAGACGAAAACAAGGTTTAGAAGCACAAGAGCGGCTGTCAGAGTTGTCTGAAGAAGAAAGAAATATTACGGGTGGAGCACTAAGAGATGCGATAATTCTCCTCGGCGGCTATCTACTAGGTTAGTACTGCTGTGCGTAATTTTTAATTTATATACCGCAGACATTTAATTAATTTGGAATGATTAGTTTATTGACGCCGTGCGGCGGTAGTTTTAAAAATCCTTGCAAAAATAGCCTGTGGTAGTTGAGTTACTACCACAGTTTTCTTTACATCAAAATTGTTTGATACAGTTAAAACTTATGACATTTGTCTTAAACTCTCATAATATTATCGATTATCTAGTTGAACAGGGATTATTTAATCATTCAGAACAACCACTGATTAAGGTAGAACCAGTTGCAGCTAAAAATTTTAATTTATTAGTTACTTTACCAAATGACAGGAAGGTGCTTGTTAAACAAGAACGACACAATCAGGAAGGTAAAGCGGCTGGTGAGTTTTTGAGGGAGTGGCAAATTCAAGAGTTATTACAACGATTTCCAAACCTTGGCAACTACCGCTCATTTTTACCAGAAATACTGCATTTTGATGCCGAGAATTCCATCATTGTTTTTAGATATCTGGATAATTATTGGGATTTAATGGATTTCTATACTAAGGAAAATAGCTTTCCTACAGAAATCGCTAAGACAATTGGTAATATTTTAGGGACTATCCATCGTGATACTTTGAACCGCCAACAATATCAGGAATTATTTTCTAAAAATTCTGAGAACTTTATGGTTGATCAAGTATCACATTTAATTCGAGGATTAGAACGGGTTGAACCAGAAATTTTTGGTCTAGTTTCTGGCGATGGGTTAAAGTTTTTTGCTCTATATCAACGTTATGATAGCTTAGGGCAGGCGATCGCAGAATTGGGTAATGCTGTCACACCCTCTTGTCTCACGCACAATGATTTGAAACTAAATAATATTCTTCTGTACAAGAATTGGCAGAATTCCAGCAACAATATTGTCCGGCTAATTGATTGGGAACGTTCCGGTTGGGGAGACCCAGCTTTTGATTTGGGAACACTTATTGGCAGCTATGTACAAATCTGGCTGGGTAGCTTGGTTATTAGTAATTCTTTGAGTATTGAAGAGTCTCTACGCTTGGCAATAACACCTTTAGAACTACTTCAGTCTTCAATTGGTACATTAACCCAAGCTTATTTAAACACTTTTCCAGAAATTCTAGAACACCGCCCTGATTTCTTGCAACGGGTAGTGCAATTTACAGGTTTTGCTTTAATTCAACAGATTCAGGCCATGATTCAATATCAAAAATCTTTTGGGAATATGGGGATTGCTATGCTTCAGGTTGCAAAGACGTTATTAAGCCGTCCTGTACAATCGATGCCAACAATTTTTGGTACTGCTGCTGTTGAATTAACTCACCTGAATAGCTCTGCTATTTAAATCATTTTATTATTACTAAAGTAGTTATGCAATTATTAAATTCTCCTCAAACTCAGCAAGAGAGTGGTTTAACTGGACAATTACTGGATGTTCTGCAAGATATTGTTCGGAAAATCGAGATAAAATCTGATTTCTCTATTCACCATCCAGATTACAAACCTTTGGAATTACCATCTGAGGCAGTTGAACGTTTTCAGAAGATGCCAACCCAGATGCAACAGAAATATCTGAGTCTGCAATTGCGAAGTTTTCTTTACGGTATCTATTACAACGGTTCTATGCGAAGTGCGCTGGCACTAGATGGAGAGGGAAATGGTTTGTCCCTAGATTTAGAGAATAATACTTTTTTAGGGGTAGATGTGGGGTTTTATAAACAATTGCATGAAAGTAATTTTGGAGAAGGCTACTTTGACCCTGGTTGGTCTGTTTTAAGAGAAGAACGCGATCGCAGTTTAGCCGTTACTAAAGGCGGTTTGAGGCTGCATATTCAACGGAATAAGCATCTTCAACCTGCTGAAGTTGCAGCTGTGGTAGGTGATTCTGTGGCTATCAAGATGCCGAAGAATCGAGTACAAAATGGCTTTTACATGGCCGTTAGCAATGCAGGCTTTAATTATATTGAAGATGTGAAAATTCTGCCTGTAACTATACGAATTTATATCAATGTAACTCCTGAAGGTGCTGTGGCAATGATGGGAAGTTTAACACAACGACTTAATGATTTAGCAATTCCTTTCAGTTTCAAGGTTTTGTATAATCCCAAGGAATACCAACGCTACGATTCAGGAGTGCTTTACTTTGACAAGAGAGACTATGAAGTCGTTAGGCAAGTTTTAAAAACTTTTTATCAAGAACATCAATTGCATTTTAAGCCAGAAATTCCTTTATTTACCAAACAACTAGCATTAGGGTTGGGTTTGGCAGAAGAACCAGACCAAAAATTTGCTATTCAAGAAAGTTTTGGGATGAATCGGTGTCAGATTGTGGCAAATGGGTTACTGGAAGCTTGGTATCAAGGAGATGAATCAATTGAAGAGAGGATGCAGTCCATCCTTGGGCAATTTTTTCATTTAGGGATTGACTTGCAGCGTCCTTATGTCAATGCCAATTCAGAAGATATTTACTAGTAATTCTATTGATTGAGGGGAATAAACTGATTGACTAGGCTATACTTCGATATATATTGGCGATGGACTTGACGATACTCAGGTAAGTAATTAAACGTTTTACCTGGGAGTCTTCATCAATGAGTAGTTTTAGGCTCAAGGGACACTCCTTGTTGTTAGAGGCGATAACGCTCCTCTTCTGCTTCAAGTTTCAGAAGTTCTTGATGACTTTGGCAATAGCAAATAGTTTTCTTGATCGCAGCAAGCGGACAGAATTGAGGCGATGTCTACGACGGGCTTTGCCTAAGCATTTTTGACAATGGAACCATTTAATATCTGTTGATTAGCCTAGAGTTTGGACGCCAACTTTGTAGAGGCTGTGTAAAGCAATCGCGCAGTTTGCGGCACGTCTCACTTGAATCCGACAGATTGTACCGAATAGCATGAGATTTGCTGCTACTGCCAGAATGAAATAGCCCTAAATTTTTATCGTTCAGTCTAAGAAGATTCTTGGGCTGATTTTTTATTAGTTATTTTAATTTGTCGAAATTAAGTAAGTAATGAATAACGAAAAATGACATAAATATTTTATATATTTCATCCAGAATTAAGTAATTTATCAAAATACATATAATATTTCTATTTAGTGGACAATAGCGCAGTAGATATAATAAATAACTGAGACGAAACTGCACTTCTTATAGCACACTTTGAGTGGAATTAATCTTGAAATACTCAATTTAATAACAGATTATAGTAATAGGAATAGGCAACACAAAGTCTAATCCTAACTGAAATAACTTGAATTAGGAGTACAATTTCCAATGGCTACAATTGCAATTTCTAATCTGCGTACCCCTGGCGCTGAACTATTTATAGATTCTGAAAGCTATCTCCAAGAGCTAACAGATACCGAGCTTGATGCAACTAAGGGTGGAATAAGTCCGTTAGTTGTTCTTTCGATAGTTGCTATTGTTGCTATCGCTAGTAAGTAGTACAGTTTATTTGTATCACTCTACTTAGTTAAACCTAAAGTAAGTTAAAAGATTTGTAGTATCGCTACTCTGCGAAAACCCGGTCTGGGTCTATAGCCTTAAAACGATACTACAAACATCAAAGAATTTAATGTATAATTAGGTTGACTTACTTGTTTCAGACTGTTCAATTTGTTGATTAAGCCACTGAAAGAATAAGTTTGAAATGATATTTGTGCGGAGTTTTTCATTTAGGTCTGGTTGAATTAGTTCCTCTACTAAAATCAGATGTACTCCCTTACTAGTCACAATTGGTTTGAGAAGCTGTGGCGGTTTAGCAGTAAAAACAGCAGCAGAAATCTCTGGTTTTAAATCTTTGCGGCGCACTATCCCCAAATATCCACCTTTGCGACGCAATTCTATATCCTGAATGTATTTGTGAGCAATATCATAGAAACTCATCTCACCTTCCTTAATCGCATAGAAGAGTTCTATAGCTAAATCTTCATCATCTAGAATAACTTCATACATCACTACACCAACATAATCTAGTTGGTTTTCAAAGAAATAGGGTTCAACTTTATCTGCAAACAGATGAGTAGCTAACTTTCCAGAAATTACGGTGCTGTAGACAATTTCTTCATAATCATCTATAGAAAGACTATGTTTTTGCAACCATGCCCAGGTATCATCAGCACTAATAAGTTTGTTCATTAACCGTATTTGATCTGCTACTGTTTGCAATTCTTCAGTTTCTACTTTTATACCTGCCTCGGCTGCGGCATTTGCAATAATCTTGCGGGTAAGAATTCCCTCAACAAACTCAGGAATTTTGCAGGATAGCTTGACTTGAGAAAGAATATCTTCGTTGGTAATAGTGATAGTTTGTGACATGATTTTTCTCCTATGTAAATAGACAAAATTAAATGTGAAATCTATATAGCAATCCTAAATGAGTCGTGAAAAATATAGATAAGGAAACGAACCGTCTTTCCTTTGGAACGCTACGCGAACACGCAGCGTCTCGCAGAGAAGAACGCCTTCGCGTAGCGTCTCGTAGAGAAGGACGCAAAGGGAAGAAAGAAGAAAGGGATGTATAATTTTCACAAATGATTTAGGACTGCTATAGATGCTGGATTTGAGGAGGCAGAGCCTCCAAGCAACGTATTCCTACGCAGAGCATAGAAACGGTAAATTAGCTGCAAAACTTATAAACAGACACTCTACAATTTCACCCCGCCTTGCTGCAACTGCTTAAACGGATCAAGCAGAAAATCAATAATCCGACGCTGGCGCACAATTACCTCAGCCGTCGCCGTATCTCCAGGACGCAAGGTAATACACTTATTAGCCGAGGGAATACAATTTTGTTTTAGGGCAATTTCCAAGTCATAAGCTGCCACTTTTCCATTAGGTGTATCTACTTCTATAGTAGTAGGAGAAATATCTAATAATTCTCCTTCCACTATTCCATAATCCTGAAACGGATAAGCATCAAATTTTAACTTTACTGGCAACCCTTTTCGCAAAAAACCACTTTCCGTTGTCGCCATTTGTGCCCGAATTATTAGAGGCGAACCTTGGGGTGCAATCTCCGCAATCATTGCTCCAGGCTGCACAACAGACCCAGCCCGTTGTATTGGTAACTGAAACACTCTACCATTCACGGTAGCTCTTAACTCTCGTTGTCCTAACTGAAATTTTAACGAGACAATCTGACTTTTAGTTTGAGCAATTTCTGCCTGAAGCGTAGAGATTTCTGTCTCCAAATTTTTCTGTTGCTCGTCGATTTTTAGCACAGCCAGCTTGCCGGAGCGAGTTAAGGTCTGATAACTCCTTTCCTGTTCTTTTAGTCGCAACTGTGCTTGTTCAATATCTGCATTTGCTTGCCGAATAGTCCGCTCATAACTACTCTGTTGTTCTACCAAACGTAGTTTAGCCTGCTGAATATCTGACTTATTTTGTTCGTATAACTGTTGCTTGTCTTTAGCTATATCTTGCTTTTGCACAACATTAATTTCTGGAACAACTCCTGACTGCCAAAGACTACGATAGCGTTCAACTTCCCTCTGGGTACTCGCCAAACTACTGTTTACTAACTTATTAGCTGTTTGGCTATGCTCAAGAGTTTGCCGTGCCTGATTGACTTGAGCTAATTTTTCGTCTTTTTGTAAGTCATAAGAATTCCTTAGAGCATTCATGTTCTGTCGCGCTTGATCAATTTGAGCCTGCTTTTCTAACTGTTGAGATTGATTTTGTTGCTCTTGAGTTGTCAAAGATACAACTAACTGACTTTTAGATGAATTTAACTGAGAAAGTCGATTTAATTGTCCCTCCAACTTGTCCTGTGCCTGCCGCAATTCTGCTTTAACTAATTCTGATTCCAACACCAATAAAGTCTGTCCAACTTTAACGGAATCACCTTCCTTTACCCGAATCTCAGCAACAGTACCTGTTACAGCAGCATCTAGCCTAACCGTTTTTCCTTTTGGCTCTAGTCGCCCTCTTGCCGTACCTGTTTCATCCACTTTAGAGAGCATCGCCCAAGGTAAAATGATCGACACAAACACCACCAAAAAATACAGTAATCCCCTTGTCCAAACTTGGGGCAAGCTATCAAGTAAATCTTTGGTTGCGTAAGCCCAATCATCATTTGATATGGCTGGTGTTTGCTCCCTGAAAATTTCCTCGCCCTGTTCTACCTCATAGATTTGGGTTTGAACCTTTCCATTTAATGTGTTTGGCATGATTTTTCCTGATATCAATTTTGGATTTTGGGAGTGGGGAGACAACAAAAGCTTCCTGCTTATCTTCTTGTTTCACCCTGCAACATCCATCTGCTGATGATTAAGATAAAAATAATGTCCCCGCTTCGCCATCAACTCTTGGTGAGTCCCACTCTCAATTAACACGCCCCGATCCAGTACTAAAATCAAATCTGCATTCCGCACAGTTGAAAGGCGGTGGGCAATTACTAAGGTAGTTCTGCCTTTGAGAATTGTGTTTAAATTCCTCTGAATAATCCTTTCTGACTCTGCATCCAGATGAGAAGTCGCTTCATCCAAAATCAACAGCTTGGGATTGCCTAACAATGCTTTAGCGATCGCAATTCTTTGTCGCTGTCCTCCAGACAACATCCCCCCTCCTTCACCAATCTGGGTTTCATAACCCATAGGTAACTTTTTAATAAACTCATCAGCACCCGCCAATCGTGCCGCCTCAATAATCTCTGCCAAAGTGGCCCCAGGATGTGCCAAGCTAATATTTTCCCGAATCGTTCCACCAAACAAAAAGGTATCTTGGTCAACTACCCCAACTTGTTCGCGTAGAGAACGCAACGAAAGACTGGTAATATCCTGTCCATCAATCAACACTTTGCCATCTGTGGGGGGATATAACCCCAAAACCAACTTAGAAATCGTGGTTTTCCCTGAACCACTCCGTCCCACCAGGGCAACCATTTGCCCGCTATGTATTTCAAAACTGAGATTTTCCAAAACATTAATATCGCTTTCGGGATGATAGCGAAATGTCACCTTGTCAAAGCGAATGTTACCTTGAATAGGTGGTAAAGATTGCCGCGCCTGGTTTTGCAAATCTTCTTCTGGTTCCGCATCCAAGACATCATTAATTCGTTCTACGGCAATCACCACTTCTTGCAATTGATTCCATAAAACTGTTAATCGTTGGAAGGGTCTAATAATATTTCCCAGCAACATATTAAATGCTACCAACTGCCCAATGGTTAACTCGTTGTGAATCACTTGGTACGCCCCAAACCACAGCAAGATGGTAGTTACTACTGCTTCAATTGTGTTACTGAATATTTGCAGGCGATTACTGATAATTTGCCCGGAAAAGTTAGTTTTTACTTCTTTACTTAATAACTCTTCCCAATGCCAACGCACTGTCTGTTCTACTGCTGTAGATTTAACTGTTCGCACACCAGAAAGGGCTTCAATTAAATAGCTGCTTTCATTAGCAACAGCGTTAAATATTTCTCTAGAAATCTTTTGTAAAAAAGGTGTGGCAATTAATGCCAGCAGTAAAAAAGGCGGTACAATCACCAGCACCAGTAAAGCCATTTTCCAGCTGTACCAAAACATCAATCCTAAATAGATAAAGACAGTGACTAAATCTAGCAGGATGGACAACGCCTCACCGGAGAGAAAGCGTTGAATTTTGCGGTTTTCCTGTACACGAGAGATAATATCCCCGACATAACGCGACTCAAAGTAACTCAAGGGTAGCCGCAGGGTATGGCGTATAAATCCTACAATCAGTGCTAAATCGAGCTTATTCGCCGTGTGGTCTAACAGATATTGCCGCAACCCTGTCATCGCCACACGGAATAAACTAAAAATTAGTAATCCTAACCCTACCGCCGTTAAGGTTAGTTCAGAACGCTGCACTACTACACGGTCTAAAATTAACTGGGTAAATAAGGGAGTAACAAGTCCAAATATCTGGATAAATAAGGAAGCAACAAACACTTCTAGCATTACTAAAGAGTGAGGCTTCATCAATTCAAAGAATTGCCAAAAAGGAGTTGTAGTCTCTTTGGCATCCTTTAACCAGGCTGTGGGTTGTAGCAGCAGTGTATAGCCAGTCCAGTTGGTTTTAAATTCGGCGTGGCTGAGGCTGCATTGCCCGATCGCGGGGTCGGCTATAATGACGTGTTTGGGCGTAATTTCGTAGACAACGATGTAATGCTTTCCCTCCCAGTGGGCGATCGCAGGCAATTTTTGCTTCGCTAATTGGTCAAGACTTGCTTTCACAGGTCGTGTGGAAAACCCAATACTTTCAGCCGCGGCCGATAACCCCCGCAGTGATGAGCCATTGCGGTCAACATTGGCGATATCCCGCAGGCGATTTACACTAAAGTTTTTCCCCCAATAGCGAGACACCATTACTAAACAAGCTGCACCACAATCCGATCCACTCTGTTGGGCAAAAAACGGATAGCGCCGAATCACACGCTGTAATAAATGCCCTACTCGCTGCGTGGAGTTAGGAAAATAGGCTTTACTAATCTTTTTCTCGCGTGACTTTACTGCTGGTGTTGACAAAATCCTCGTTTCATGCGCCCGTTTTGAGTCAGATGGCAGTATTGGAGTGTTATCCGAGTTTACCTGTTGGGGATTACGCGATCGCGCTTTAGCCCACAAATGCTCCCGAATTTGGGGATATTTAGCCATCAATGGGCACAACACTTCACCCGCAACAAAGCACAGTTGCAAGTTGACTGAAGCCCTTGCTGCATAAGCTTTAAAGTCACTCTCCTTAAACAAGGTAAATTCTCCAAATGAGTCTCCTGTTTCTAAAGTGGCGATTAACTCATCGGTGCTATCTAGCAACCTGACCTTACCAGCGATCGCAATATAGATTCCTGGTTGAGCATCAGTTCCTTGCCAGAATTTGCCGACTTTCGGATTGATAAATTTAACTTGTTGAAGACAGTGTTGAAATTCCTCTCTCGAAAGAGAATAACCCAGAGTATTGTTGAACTGTTCCAGAGAAATCAACTGAGCAGATATATCTTGCGCCATAGATGTCTGAATCCTTTCCTAATGTTGCGAAGTTCAGAGACAAAAATTCTGAATCATCTGGAATAGCTGCTGATTTCAGGTCACTAATGAAGATTTTGGAACTCTTAGCCTGCTCATTGTTGTTTGCTTCAGAATTGCTGGGTTTTGGTAGTGTGGATAATCCCATCTGTTTGAGCAGTCGCTTGATATGGCGATCGCTCACCTCAATCCCAAATTCTTTCGCTAGATGTTTCCCTAGCCAGTTTGTTGTCCACCGACGAAAAGCATAGCCATGATCGCGGGGACTACTTTTAATCAGTTCTTTTAAACGTTCTAAATACTTCTCATTTACTGCTTTCGGGCGACCAATAGGGCAATCTTGCCATTGGTGCGCCATTCCTGTTCGGGCTATGTGCATCCAATGCCTTGCTGTAGCTGGACAACACCCCAAAATTTGACAAATTTCTGTTTGGGATTTTCCCTCATCTGCCAACAACATGATTTCAATACGTTGTCGATAAGATTCAGGTAAACTTTTTTCCAAACTTACTAACAGTAATTTACGCTGAAATGATGTTAAATACTTACCGTTACTTACTTGTATATATTTTGTTTCAATTTTCAGATTGCATTCAAACATACACGTATTATTCACTAGATTTTTGGACACACGAATATTTTATGAAAGATTCATAATTTGGCAGTTATCTCTAAATTAAGTAGAAAAATTGCAAAAAATAATTTTTTTGCAACTGTAGTACTTATCATCTTTTAGTTTTTCTTTTATGCAAAAAATAATTTAGTTAAGTTATATTTCTGACAATTTTTGTGGAATATTGCTTTTGTGGATATAGATTAGGCTACAAATGCAATCTATAAATTTCAAAAATAGTCGCTAAATTTTAGTAACGTTTTTGTAAAGATAAATTTCTTTGACCAGAGAAAAACTCATAACAAAGGGCACAATATATTGTGCCCCAACAATAGACCAATACGGTTCAGTTAAGGCTAAAACTGCTTATTGAAGTGAATTTTTTTAACGTAGACGCTTCTCTACGAGACGCTACGCGAACGGCTTGCCGCAGGCTACCGCCAAGAACGCCAAGGACGCAGAGAGAAGAAAGAAATTCTTAACTGAACCGTATTGAACAATAGACTTCTTGCATAAGTCGGGAAAAGGGGAAGGGGAAAAAGTTCTGTATCGTCCTTTTCCCCAAGAGTGCAAAAAGCACTTTTGCCAAGAGGTCTAATGATTTTGTATTCCCCAGATGTGAAAATTGCTGTAACCGTTTAAACTTCTAGTAAAGGAAGGGTAACGGTAAAAGTTGTACCGACTCCAACTTGACTATTGACTACAATCTCGCCTCCCTGTGCATCGACACATTTTTTGGCGATCGCTAGACCCAAGCCAGTACCAGGGATGGTTCCAACATTGTCCGCACGTTGGAAAGGCTGAAACAGTCGTTTTTGGTTTTCTTGAGGAATGCCAATTCCCCAATCTTGAACTCGGAAAATTATTGCTTTTTCCTGACCAATTAATTCAAAACGCACTATGCCGCCCGGTAATGAATACTTAATAGCATTGCTAAGTAAATTGCCCAAAATGTGCCGCAGTAAGCTTTCATCCCATAGTGTTTCGTGTAATTGCCCAAAACTGGCGAATACTAAAGTTAAATGCTTCTCATTTGCAAGCAATCGAACTTCTTCGACCATTTGGCGGCAAAAAGCTTCTAAATCCAAGCAGATGAGGTCATACCCTAGCCTACCGGAATCAGCTTTGCCAATGAATGTAACTTCATCCAATAGCTTTGCCATGTTTTTGATCGCCGAGCGAATCATTTGTAAATGATTCAGTTTTTTCTCTTTGGTCAATCTTTCATCTTGGTTTTGTAGCAAACCAGCAGCCAAGAGAATAGTATTTAGGGGATTGCGAATGTCATGGGAGAGCATCGAGACAAATTCAGATTTGAACTGGTTAAGTTCATTGGCTTTTACCAGTTCAGCAGTTCGTTCTTCAACCCGGGTTTGTAACGTTTCATTGACTGTGCGTAATGATTCTAAAACCTGCTTACGCTCGATCGCATAACGTAGCGATCGCACTAACACATCTACATTTACCTGGCGCTTGACTAGATAATCTTGCGCCCCCTGTCGCACTGCTTCAATTGCCAGTTCTTCATCATTTGTATTTGTTAAAACAACAATCGGTATACTTGGCGCTTGACCTATTAGAGGAGGTAGAGATGACAATCCTTGGCTGTCAGGTAAAGTTAAATCTAATAAAATCACATCATAATTACATTGACTTAGTTCCTGAAGTGCCTCCCCCAATCGCGTCACATGAACCAGAGTAAACTCTTGGGACTGCGCTTGTGTCAGAAACTCTTGTAACAATCTAGCAGAAGCTAGGTTATCCTCAATTAACAAGATTTTTACTGAGTAGCTCACAACCATAATCTTCGGGTTTCACCCCCTATTGCTCCTCTATCTTGTAATTAATCATTAGTCATTTGTCATTTGTCCCCTTGTCCCCTTGTCCCCTTGTCCCCTTATCTCTCCCTGCTCCCTGCTCCCTGCCCCCTGCCCTCTTCCCTCACTCCGATGGTAGCGTCACAGTAGAGAGCCAAAAATCTTCAATACTCTTGACGATTTGGAATAGCTGGTTAAGGTTGCGAGATTTAGTGATATAGCAATTCACATGTAAATCGTAGCTGTGAAAAATGTCATCCTCATTTTTTGAGGTTGTTAACACAACAACTGGAATGCGTTTTAGTGCTGGGTCAGCTTTAATTTCCGCCAGCACTTCTCGACCATCTTTTTTAGGCAAATTCAAATCCAATAGAATGAGGTCAGGGCGTGATGCATCAGCATATTCACCTTCTTGGCGTAAATAAGCCATAGCATCTATGCCATCCCTAACCGTTACCACTTGGTAGGGTACTGAACTATTTTTCAACGCTTCCTGGATTAAGCGAATGTCAGCTTTATTGTCCTCGACCAAAAAGATGGTTTTGTGTTTTTCTCCCGTTTCTACGCTCAAGTTCGCGTCCTCCAACTGGAATCGTAAAGTAGAAGGTTGCGCCTTCACCTAGTTCTGACTCTACCCAGATCCGCCCCCGGTGACATTCGACAATCTTCTTACAGATGGCTAAACCCATACCTGTACCAGTATATTCATCCCGCGTGTGTAAGCGCTGAAAAATGACGAAAATGCGATCGCTAAATTTTGGGTCAATGCCAATTCCATTATCCCGAACTGAGAACAACCATGCATCTTCTATTCTTTCTGCTCCCACATGGATTTGTGGCGGCTGGTCACTGTGGAACTTGATGGCGTTACCGATGAGGTTTTGGAATAGCTGCATCAGTTGGGTGCTGTCAGCCATGACTACTGGTAAGGGATCGTGGGTGATAGTAGCCCCAGTTTCATTAATGCGTTGACGCAAATTGCCCAACCCCCGCATTAAGGATGTCTCTACATCGTTCATTTGAAATGCGATCGCCTGCATATCCACTTTCGAGTATGCCAGCACATCATCAATCAACGTCTGCATGAGGCTAACTCCCTGCACAGCGTAGCTAATAAACTCCTGGGCATCTTCGTCAAGTTCTTCGCTATAGCGCATCTCTAATAGTTGCACGTAATTCACAACTTGATTGAGCGGTTCTTGCAAGTCATGGGAGGCGACGTAGGCAAACTTTTTCAATTCGGCGTTAGAACGTTCTAAATCTTGTGCTAACTGGGCTAGTTCATCGGCTTGACGCAGCACAATATTAACAATTGCTTTCCGCAGTTCCAATGCTGCTTTAACTTCTACATCTTTCCAAGGTAAAGATGTTAAGCGAACCGTTTCTTTCCACAGTTCAAATGATTTGCGTGGACACAGACGAACATTTCCTTCTGACTGGTTAACTTCAAACGCCTTAGTAGGATCGCCACCCCAATTTACAGTTTGAATTACTTCTGGCCGGAACCACAGAACATAATTGCGCTTGGCAATGGGAATTGCTAACAAACCACTGGCAACATTTTTAAAACCTTCGGCATCTGGATAAATTTGTGGTAGGGAATCTGTACAGAATACTTCTTCCTCAACATTATTCTTGAGCCATTGAACTAAAAAATTCAGGTCTTCTTCTCTAGGCGTTTCACCAACTACCGTGCAATTTCCCCCAAAACACACGGCTGCGCCTTGAGCGTTACCAAAATCTAAAAGATGCTGCGGATTTTTAACTAAACCATCAATAAAGTTTTCTTCTTGAGACATATATTCAATCAAGATTGATTGAAGGTGTGTCAAATTTATCCGGTGATAGTAGTCTTGGGTTTCTTCTCTGGCTGAGATTTCTGCAAATATTACTCGTCCCAAAAATTCGCAAGCTTTCCGTAATTCGTAGGAAACATATTTAGGGGATTGATGGTGACAAGCAATTAGTCCCCAGAGTTTTTGGTCTTTAATTAAAGAGATAGTAAGTGAAGCACCAACACCCATATTATGCAAGTACTCTGTATGGCAGGAAGCAGCACTTCTAAGAATGGAGTTGGTTAAATTAATCGGGCGATCGCTAATTGGATTATTGGCGGGGAAAAGTTTTACTGGCTGAGAATAAGCATCCGGGATGATTCGGATCGAATTGGCCGCAAATAATTTTCTCGCTGGTTTGGGAATATCTGACTCTGGGTAATGCAACCCTAAGTAAGGTTCTAGGCTTTCTAGTTTTTCTTCAGCGATAACGGAACCATGCCCATCATCATCGAATTTATATAGCATTACTCTGTCAAATTCCGTTATTTTCCGAACTTCTTGAACGATAACTTGACAAAAGTCCCGGAGATTTGCTGTTTTTTCTAGTTGATTTATAGAGGCTCTAGCTAGATGATAAAAGCTTAAAAACGGAATATTTTCTTGAGTAAGAGCAGGTTCTAACTCTAGGATTAAAAATCCTTCGGTATTACGGTGAAATACTGCATCAAATACTACGTATTCATCACCTTTTTTTCGCACCCAAACTTTGGTGGGATTGATGAAATCAAGATTTTCACCGGATAGCCCTGTTTTAATTCTCTCTATTTGAAAGGGGTCTAGTAAATCTTCTAATTTTTTGTGCAACATATTTTCGGGAGTAATTCCGAAAATCTTTAATGTGTTAGTGCTAACTTGTAATATTTTTAGCTCAGGCTCCTCTAAGACTAACAGGACACCATGAGGCTGAATTTGGCTAGAAATATGAATCGGTGCCTCTTTCAAGCTAATTAAATTAATACCTGGGAATTGTAAATTTATTTCCATGACGATCCTCCTCTGTTGTCTGGGAGCATCAAAACTAGAGTATCTATAATAACGAAGACTGATGAATATAAAGAAATTATAAATTTTTTAATTCATCACTTTTACTTAGTATCTAATTTCCCATGCCCTAATGTTGCGTTTTGCAGCCTTAGTCTCATCTGCTTGCGCTTTAAAAGTCTAACAGCCGTTAAAGTTACATAGCGATAAGAAATGTAAAAAATATCTGATTAAACAATTCTGTATATGTGTAGCTATGTTAAGATATAGAATTCAGGAGTCAGGAGCCAGAATTCAGAATTGAGTTCGTATAAATGGCGAATAACACAGCGATCACATCGAGCATCTTGATTCTGACTTCTGAATTCAGACTCCTGAATTCTTCTTCAATCAAATCCAAGAGTTGAACCACATTCGCAGCTTATAATCGTGAGGTGAGAGGGGTAAACCCAAATAAATGGGCATCCAGAAAATAAAAGCAGCGAGAATGATAAAAGTAATGGTGACACCTAGCGCCCGGAGTTGTTGATAATAACTGCGAAGGCACTGATCGACAAACCAAGCGATCGCTAAAAATACAAATACTACTGCACACATGTAATGATAGATAAAAACGCACCTTGTCACCTCCACCCAAGGTAATAAATTGGCAGCGTAATTTATAACTAGATATAAGGCAATCCAAGTATCAACACTAAGAGTTTCAGGTACTGAAAAACGCTTTTCTTTCAGCCAAAAAATTACGGGTTGTGACACCAGCATTCCTACTAAAAACAACATAGCAGCAACACCAAACCACCACAAAAATGGATTGCCCATTGCATGGACATCATAAATAACTTGTCCAGCACCAGCAGGCAAAGGCGGGCCCATCACAGGTAAAGGTTCGGTGGTACTTTCAGCCGTTTGATAATAATATGCCATTGGTCGAGTCATCAACGGCCATTTGTACCAGGCAGCACAATAAGGATGCACGTTAGGACTATTACCACCTAGATGTAAATGAAACTTTAAAATTTGCTGATGTACTGCAATAAATCCATAAGTTTTATCTAATTGAAGGTGAGGAATCCAGATGAGGCTGTAAATCAAAGCTGGGATAATTCCTAGATAAAACAGCATCTGAAAAATATTTAGCTGAGTTAGGTTTTGTAGTGGTGTTTGAGATGAGGGGGATGAAGGAGAATAAGTACTAACTCCTACCTCCCCAGCTTCCCCAGATCCTCTACTCTCCCTGTCTCCTGCGTCCTTTAATGAAGAAGATGTAAAAAAGAGTTTTGAGTTAAGAAAAGAATATATTAAATCAATTATCCAAGCTACTATCCAAATGATATAAGCACCTGAAAGGAACCATAAACCGTTCCACTTAGTACCGACTGACGCACCAAAAGCAATGCCAGCAAAAACTAACCAAAAAGAACGTCGCCGATTTTGATTATCTAATGCCAATAATAAAAACCAGTGTCCTAACAAACCGAAAATGACAATATAAATATTACTTAAAGCATAGCGAGATTCAACTAGAAAGATGCCATCACAAGCTGTGAAGAAACCTGCAAGCAGAGCAAAGCTACGCCGATAACTCAATTGATAAGCGATCGCAGCTACAACTAAAGGGATAAATGAGCCAGTCAGGGCATTGAACCAGCGATAAGTCCAAGGCGATCGCAATGATCCTGTCAATCCATTTACTGTATCGTGCCAAAAAGGAATGTGACTGCCAATCCAAATGCCGATGCCGATCATATATTGACTCAACGGCGGATGAGCATTAAAAAATGGCGTATGCGTGAGATAATTATTACCAAATTTTGCAAAGTAAACTTCATCAAATACTAGAGTGTTGAATCGCTCCAGCCCCCAAAACCTTAAGGCGAGTGAGAAAAGAAATACACTCACCATTCCAATTCGGAACCATTTTTTAGTCATTTGTCATTTGTCATTTGTCATTGGGCATGGGGGATTGGGCATTGGGCATAGGGAATAGACAATGAGCCTTTGATACTCGCCGATGAGTCTTTGATACTCGCCGATGAGTCTTTAATACTCGCTGACGAGTCTTTGATACTCATGAATGAGTCTTTAATACTCGCCGACGAGTCTTTGATACTCGTGAATGAGTCTTTAATACTCGCTGACGAGTCTTTGATACTCGTGAATGAGTCTTTAATACTCGTGAATGAGTCTTTGATACTCACCGACGAGTCTTTGAACTCCACTGCTTTGCCCTCCTACCCTCTACTCAAGAACTGCTCCCTTGTTACTCCCTCCATTCTTCAAGTGCATCTAGTTGAAACAGGAGTAGTTCAATACCGTAATACTTGTTTGTTCGCCCCACTGGTTTCATACCCAATCGTTCTGTTACACGGATTGAGGCATGATTTTCTGGCTTCACTACGGCATAAATCACTGGCAAGGTCAAAACACTAAATCCGTAGTTGAGCATAACTCGTCCTGCTTCCGTTGCATACCCTTTACCCCAAGAAGCTCGCCGTAAGTGCCAGCCTACCTCATAATCTTGAGTAGTTAAACCATCTTTGTCGGGCAATTGTTTGAGAAGGATAGTTCCCACAATTGTTGTACTTTCCTTTTCAACAATTGCCCAAGATCCAGTACCATTATTGCGTTGATGCATTCGCTCTATACCTTCAATCAAGCGCTGACGCTGTGACTCAACACTTGCGGGGCGAGAAGATTTACCAAGAAAGTGCGTAACTTCAGGGTCATTATAAATTGCAAACGCTTGTTCGGCATCGCTTTCGGGTATCCAACTGCGAATGAGCAAGCGTTCGGTTTCCAAAAGATTTGTCATTTTGCTTTTGGCTAAACTAAATTGCCATTCTGCAAAATACTAAGATACTTATGGTTGAGCAGTCAAAAGTTTTCTAGAGAGTTACACAAACAAAATATGGCGATCGCTATCCTATAGGCAATTATCCAGAAGTTTAACTACCGTTGGCTATGCAATCGCAAATTCTGAATTTTTCCGCAGTTCTTCAGACCGAAATCCTAATACAATCCGATCCTTCGGCACACCAGCCTTAACTAGTTCCGTTGCTAACCCCTCTTCAGTGCCATCACGTTGAATCCAAATTTTGTCATCTATAATATCTATGTGAATTAGACAGCCGTGAACACGACGCGTTGCAGTTGGAGAGAGTTCTGGCACTGGCTCTCGACCAAGAATCATTACCAAATATCGATCCTGTTCTTTATCAAAAATAGTTTCATGCTGAATATTGCCGTAAGAGTAAGGAATCTTTGTATGTTCAGTAAGAATGCTGCAAATTAGCTGCCTGTATTGCTCCAGATTAGCCATCGGACAATAACCTCTTGCTTTGCATTAAAAACGATCAGAGGAATTTTGTAGTCTTCCAATATAAGTTTACCAAGCGGCTCTTCCTCAAAAATATCAGTAAAAACATCCTCATGAACAGCGATATACAAAACCCTATCTGGATAATTGCGGGACATTACAGCAAGGTAGGTAAAGTACTGACCAATCGCCTGTTCTAGGTCTGCTACTTCTGAGTCACCACTGAAGGTTTTGATTTCTACAGCAATCTTCTGCGTTCCTTTTTCGGCGATGAGCAATTTTTCGGCTGCCAAATCCACGTAAAGATCCTTTTTTCCCCACTTCAAATGAAATGGATCGTCGGTAATCCCCCAGCCATCTTTGATTAGGGCATTTTTGACGTTCTGATGGTAGCGGTCTTTAGCTGGCATAAATTACTCAAATTACGAATTACGAATTACGAATTACGAATTACTACTCTCGACTTTTGCCACTTCCAGCATTGTCTTTAAAACCGAATCTGGATTGAGACTAATCGAGTCAATTCCTTGTTCGACCAAAAACTGGGCAAATTCTGGATAGTCGCTGGGTGCTTGTCCACAAATGCCGATTTTGCGATCGCATTTTTTCGCTGTTTCTATGACCATTTTTACCATTCCTTTCACAGCTGGACTGCGTTCATCAAACAATCTGGCTACCAACGCCGAATCTCTATCTATCCCCAATGTCAACTGAGTTAAATCATTAGAACCAATCGAGAAGCCATCAAATACCTCAGCAAATTCCTCAGCCAGAATAACATTACTAGGCAACTCGCACATCACATAAACCTGCAAGCCGTTAACACCCTGCTTTAAACCATTTTTTGCCATCTCTGCTAAAACCAACCGCCCTTCATCGGGAGTACGACAAAACGGAATCATCGGGATAACATTTGTCAAACCCATTTCTTCCCGTACCCGCTTGATAGCATCACATTCTAGGGCAAAAGCTTCTCTGTAGCCTTCATCATAGTAACGCGCTGCCCCCCGCCAACCCAGCATCGGGTTTTCTTCGTGGGGTTCAAACTGTCGTCCACCTAACAAATTGGCATATTCATTACTTTTGAAATCTGACATTCGCACAATTACTGGCTTGGGATAAAATGCCGCCGCAATTCTACCAATGCCTTGGGCTAATCTATCTACAAAATACTGGGGTTTATCGTCGTAAAGTGCAGTAATTTCAGCAATTTTAGCTTTGGCAAATTCATCTTTTAATAAATCATAGTGAATCAATGCCATTGGATGAATTTGAATTTGGTTAGCGATGATAAATTCTGTGCGTGCTAAACCTACCCCATCGTTAGGTATTACCGATAAACTCAATGCTTCTTGAGGATTACCCACATTCATTAAAATTTGAGTGTGGGTACGGGGTAAGTTTTCTAAAGGAACTTCTTCTACTTCAAAAGGTAATAAGCCTGCATAAACTTTTCCTTCTTCCCCTTCAGCACAAGAAATTGTTACCTCTTGACCAGGTTTTAAAATTTCTGTAGCATTGCCGCATCCCACGATCGCAGGTACACCCAATTCTCGCGCAATAATTGCTGCATGGCATGTCCTACCACCAGAATTAGTAACAATTGCACTGGCGCGTTTCATAATTGGTTCCCAATCGGGGTCAGTTCTCTCTGTCACCAAAACTTCCCCAACTTGGAACTGTTCGAGTTTCTGAACATCTAAAATTAGGCGGGCTTTCCCTTGACTAATCGCTTCCCCAATCGCGCGTCCGGTAACAAGGGGGAGTGGGGATTGGGAAGATTTTTCCCCATTTCCTATTCCCCATTCCTTATTCCCCAATACCAACCGATAACTCCGCAACACATTTCCCGTCTTCTGCGACTGCACGGTTTCGGGACGCGCTTGCACAATAAAAAGTTGATTAGTAATTCCATCTTTTGCCCACTCGATATCCATTGGAGTGGAAATACCGTGGACTTGGGAATAATGGTCTTCAATTAAACATGCCCAATTTGCTAGTTGTAAAATCTCTTCATCATTTAGGGCAAATTTACCTCTTTCTCTGGGCGGAACAGAAACATTTTTCGTAAATTTTGAGCCGTCATCATAAATCATTTTTAGTTCTTTACTACCCAATTTTTTATCAATAATTGGGCGGAAACCAGCTTTTAAAGTTGGTTTAAAAACATAATATTCATCAGGATTTACAGACCCTTGGACAACGTTTTCGCCTAAACCGTAGGCGGCTGTAATCAGTGCAGCATCCTTAAATCCGGTTTCTGTATCAATGGAGAACATCACCCCAGAGGTTGCTAAGTCTGAGCGCACCATTTTTTGCACACCCACAGCCAGAGCAATGCTAAAGTGATCAAATCCTTTGGTGTGACGATAAGAAATGGCGCGATCGGTAAATATGGAAGCAAAGCACTTGTGACAAGCTGCTAAAACTCCTTCAACGCCGACAACGTTGAGGTAAGTTTCCTGCTGTCCAGCAAAACTAGCATCTGGAAGGTCTTCGGCGGTGGCGCTAGAACGGACTGCAACATCTGTCTCTGCGTTGTATCGTTCACAAAGACTTTGGTATGCTGTAGCGATCGCCTCTCGCAATTCTACAGGAAATGGAGTGTGGATTAATAGCGATCGCGCTTTTTTCCCCCGTTCTCGTAAATTTTTGACATCTTCAACATCCAAGTCAGCAAAGAGTTTGCGTAGTTTTGCTTCTAAACCTGCTGATTTGATGAAATAACGATAAGCGTAAGCAGTAGTGGCGAATCCAGTAGGAACATTAATACCTTTGGGCGTTAGCTGTTGAATCATTTCGCCCAATGAGGCATTTTTACCACCAACTACGGGGATATCAGCAATACCAACTTCATCAAACCACAAGATGAGCGATCGCTCTTGGGAAGATAGAGATAATGTGCTTTTAGATACTGTAGCCATTAGTATTACCTTTTAAGTTTATACTGAGTTTGTTAGTACGTAAGCGCTAGTATATTTTTTCTATATTCAATTTTAGATATTACAGCTACTAGCGTGATTTTGTATTGTGCAATTAAATGCCAAACTATAGTCTATAAATAACAATTATTCGGGATAATAGCTGTATCGTAATATCGGATGCAATGCACAATGGCACAACTAGAACGACTGCTGAAAATGGCAGAAGATGAGCTAACAGAGTACAGCACTGATGCTCGTAAAATAGAAAAACTACGGCGCAAAATAGGTTTGTCAGTGTCCGCAGCTGAACAGAGGCAAATCAAAGAGGCATTACTTGCTAGTAAGCAATCTTCTAATATGATTACTCAAATTGTGGAAGAACAAAGACAAGCAGCAGCTTTACCATTTTGGGGAATTGCTGGATTGGGTTTGTTATTCGGAATTTCTTTAAATCAACCTATAGGTTTGTTAGCTGCTATAGTTGGAACTGTATTAGCTTTTAGAATTCAGAAATGGGGTTGGCAATTACAGGCAAGTCGTCTATTGTTACAAACATTGGAAGACATTGAAGCGCGTATTGCCCAACCGAATAAGTAACAAAACAGATACATTTTATAAAGACATTTCTCTATAATTATGTATTTTAATATACAAAATTATCGACAAGTTACTTGATTGACACCTCGCAATTACTTAACAATTCCTTTGGGATCACCATAGCAAAAAAAATTAGATATTAGATTTAATTCAGATATTTATTCACATAATTTGCGTGCAATAAATGCTACGTGACCTTTTGACAGTAGGTATTCACCATAACTATGGATTGTTTCAACTTCAAAGCCCACGCGCTGGAGTTCACTTTCAATAGTTGTCGCTTCGTATAACCTTAAGTAGTGTACTTCGTCAGATCGTCTATAGTGTTCCCCTACCTTGCGGAAACTGATAATTCGACGAGTCAAAGTTATTTGTTGATCCTCTTCCTTTTCAACGAGTACTACCCAATCATCTCCTTCAGTGAACCCTTTACTTGTGGTTCCCTGTGCGACTTGTCCTGTTGTTGCAATGTCGAAAATGAACACACCCCCAGGAGTTAAGGCATTATATATGCGGTGGAAGAGTTGAACAAGAATTTGGCGATCGTTGTCTGAATCAAACAGGTAGCTGAGACATTCACCAATCGATGTGACAGCATTACACGGTGGAATATCTGTTTTGAATAGTGAATCGATTCGAAATTCGGCGTCCGGCACTCTTGGTCGTGCAATATTAATCATTGACTCAGAAATATCAACTCCGAGAACATGATAATCAGCCTTGATGAGTTCTTGCGCCCATAAGCCGCTACCGCAACCCAAGTCAACTACTAGTCCATTATGTATTTTATTTTCAGTCAAGATTTCTAAGATACCGGGAGCGGATTTGAGAGCGAAGTCACGGAAACCGTCATCATGAATAAATGCGAGGTCTTCTTTGTACCACTCATTCATAAAATTTATATCTGTATTCAATAAACTATTTTTTTAACAAATAGTAAAATTTTTGGTTATGCTTATTTTTAGATTGAGGACTATCTTTGGCATGTGACAAAAATTGTTTGGATTACAGAAATTATTATCCTTACTTATTGCCTCTTTACAGCAATTGTATAACTGGGTAAATGTGAGGCATCTGTTTGAGTTTTCACAAGTCGTAAGTCATTATCTATATATAAATGCTCAAACACTTGAGAAGCTACTAAGGGTGTTTTTGGAAATCCATTAGCATGATTTATTTCTATATTTTCTAATTTTAGAGCTTTAGGCGAAACCCCTTTCGAGGCGTTCAGTTGGACTTTATTGTTAACTACATGAGTAAACCAGTTGTAGACTGATTCTAAAGTTAAAGGAATTTCTCTATTTGTAAAAGCCTGAAATCTATCAATATTTTGAAGATACCATTTACCATTTTGAACTTCATATTTTTGGATCAGCATGAAATCATAAGCTGGTAATCTTGATTGAAAATTATCGGATAAAGACTGCTCTTTTCCCATTATATAACGAGCTACACTGGCACAGTAACCATCATGCTGAAAAATTTGGAAGGACTGCTCTTGTATTCTTTGTGGTAAACTTTCATGAAACGATATTGTAGACCAGATTGGTGTCCAAACACCCACTAAAAGCCGTAATTGCTCTGTAACACTAAAAACAGGATTCTGTTGGCTCAACTTTATAAAATAGGGAAGCAATTCAGTTTTATAAAATTTTATTTCGTCATTTAAAGCTTTTGAATTTCGACCTTGAACCCGTGCTAAAATTTCATTTTTAAATTTTAGTTTTTTTGGAGCACTTAATTGATTTTTCAGTAAGAGGTCGAACATTACCATTTACCTTTTTCTCATTTTTTTTAGATAACTTGGTTGCTAAGTATTAAAAACTGCTGAGTTTAGCGCTCATAAAGCTATCATCTATTCTTTTATCCTGTAAAAGCTAAAGCCTTTTTACCCCTCTTTTTAACAGTTTTTGGGTGCTTATCTGCTTGATATTAGTTATTTTAACTCACAAAGTGGTGTGATCCAGATCACTGTAAACTAAAATATAAGAATTCAGGAGTCAGAATTCAGAAGTCAGAATAGTTAAAGAGTCAACAGAATATTTGAGAATGAAGAAAAAATAAATTTCCAATCAGATTAAATTTCTTACCCATTCTGGCTTCTGACTCCTGGGTGCTGAATTCTGACACTAAAATATATATTGAAACTACTACACTATGGCGCACAGTGCAGTTTTATGCGCTTATTTGTGTATTTTTTGTTACTTAAAATTTGTAAATAATAAAAAGTGAAGAATCAAAATTTTAATCCTTCACTCTTCATACTTTATTTGATATTTCTACGATTCTCTTCCCGAAGCCCAGGTATCACGCCATTTTACAGTGCCTTCTTTGGCAATCACCCAACGGCGATTTACGAGATTTTCGCGCAGGGGCGATCGCCCTTCCCGCCACATGGCATATTTATAAGCAATTAGCTTACCAGTACTCTCATCAAAGGGAATCTCAGCAGACCAAGTATTGGTGTTGATATACTCTAAGGGATATGCTTTGCTGATATCCCAATTACCCAACTCTGGGCAATCTCCTGTCACCACAATGATTTCACCAGGTTGAGTCTGCACACCATTAAGTTGAACGCGCACAATTGTTTGTGCTTTAATCCGTTCGCCAACGTGGCTGAAAACAAGCACTCCGCGTTCTTCTAATACCAGATCATAAATCTTGCCGTCTTTCACCTCATACTTGTTGCGAGTTACCACGCAAGTATGTTCTCCATCGGGCAATTCTGTTTCTACTTCTGGTAGAGTAACTTCTCCTCCCCGGTTTAAAGCTACAAAACACACAGAGTCACGATAGCGGCGTACATAACAGTAAATATCTGCTGTTAAGTATTTTTGCCAGTGGCTACCCATTGACACGGCTGGATTTAGTCGCCGTAAGCCAGACAACAGTCTGATGCAACGATAAATCTCACTATCAGTATCCCAATTTTCCATCATCGGGCGGTTATACGGATCGTTACCGCCATCGGTGTCGTTATGCAGATATTGTTCTGTACCGTAATAGATACAGGGAATACCGCGACAGGTCATAATTAAGGCGATCGCAACTTTCAACATCGCTGGATCGGGGTTCAGCGATTGAAAGCGGGACATATCATGATTATCGATGAAGGTAATTAGTTCTGTTGCCCCTTTGTAGCGATAATCTTGGTCAAAAATGTATTGAATTGTCTGGAATCCCATTTCTGAACCTTGCGCTAGTGCGGCTCGAATTGCTACGCACAACCCAAAGTCTAGAAGTGTCATGCCTGAGTGGTTAGCAAATTCCACCGAGCGATCGTCAGTAGGATTACTATAAATCCATTCACCAAAAATGAATACATCTGGTTTGTGATTCGTCATATCACCAGTGAATTCTTGCCAAAACCAGATAGGCATGTGCTTGACAGTATCCACCCGCAGTGAATCTACACCCCGGTCTAGCCATTGTTTAATGGCTGATTTGATATACTGACGATATTCAGTATTGTTTTCATTAAAGGTTGCTAAACCAGATAGTTCACAGTTCTGTACTTGCCAATCGTCTTCCCAGTTTTGCACTTCGCCATAGTGGTGATACCAATGATTCACATCATCATTGAAATCAGCAATTTTAACACCATCATCATACAATTCACCTTTACTACCGCTAGTATCAGGGCTGCTATGGTTGCAGACAATATCTAGCACCAGCTTCATATTCCGCTTGTGCAGTTCTGTAACTAACCGATCAAAAGTCGTATTTTTTTCTTCTTGCGTAGCATTTAAAGAAGGATTTTCTCCATCAGCAATGTAGCGAGGATTAATCCGCTTAAAGTCTTTTGTCCAATAGCCATGTAGAGCGGCATTTCCAACAAATAACTCTTCAACCTGCTCAAACAGTGGAGTTAACCAAATGGCTGTCACTCCCATGTTTTTGAGATAATCTAATTTATCGATGACACCTTGCAAGTCACCACCCCAGTACTTACCCCAATCTTGTCTAGTTGGATCGTACAGTTCTGAGTTTGCACCTTCGCTGTTATCTGGATCGCCATCATAAAAGCGATCGACCACAAGAAAGTAAATGGTTTCCTGACGAAATTCAATATCTCTGGTGTAAAGAAACTCTAAATCAATCTCAGTATCTGATGGTGGTGTTTCTATAATAGCTTGTACTTTTTCTTGTGAAGAATCAACTTTATATTGATCTGGTGAAAACTGAGATGGAGGAGTTTGTACCATAAGAGAACTCAAAATTTAATGTGATTCATACTTGTAGACCAACAGTACAACGTTTTGAGTATTGTGTGTCGCTACAAACTTTGGTATTGTTACATCTGTCCCACGGTATAGGTATCTATCGGTAGCTAGTTTATAATTCTATCGATGGATGTAATTCATCTGCTAGAGGATAAAAATAAAGGAATATAGCAGATATTAATGATAACTGCTTGATAACAAAAATTTACAATATTTGATTAAGTTGACTTGCGGTAAATATTAAGCCTAACTTGTGTTTAAGTGTATATTCGATAACAGATTTTAGAAGACCTTAACTCTTTGAAAATTAACTGTAAATAAGATTTTGTTATACCTGACCAATAGTGAGTAAACTACCTGTTAGCTAACTTTTTCTCTAGAAGATTCGCTCCATTGGTACACTGACCATTGTCACTTTCAATCTGTTATTACTATCAAGGAACTAATTCAGGTAGCATTTATGACCAAATATGACAAGGTTTTTAACTCACCAAAGACATCAGAGGAATCACTGAGTCCAGAGGAAGCGGTGGCAGCGATCGCAACTGTCACTGCGATCGCTGATTCATTGATTGAAGATGTTGATGCAGATAGTCTAGCGGGTATCCTTTGGGAATTCGAGGTTTTTGAGGAATACTCAGAAGATGAAATCACAGAAATAGTTGATAGACTCATCTCCATTGCAGAAGAAGAGGGAATTGGGCCTTTGTTTAATGTCGCCAAAGTATCTCTCTCAGATGAATTAGTGCTAGATGGTTTTGCTGCTGGGGTAATAGTACTTTTAGACGATGATCTCGCCATCCCGAAATCGAAACAAGCTTACCTCAAAAAGCTACAAGCAGCCTTGGAACTTGAAGATGAAGAAGCAGAGGAAATCATTAAGGAGGTAATTGCAGCCTTTAAGGAAGCAGAAAATGAAGAATATGCAGACGACGAAGATGAGACAGTAGTCATAGAAGATTTTAGCGAACAGATATATCAATCTCCTTTAGGTAATTTTGCTGTGCCAATTCCGGTTGAGCCGGAGCAGGGAGGTAGAATCCAAAGTCAGGAAGGAGTCGTTGGTTTTTCTGATGACATTGGTACTCTATTGAGAATCGATTATTATCCTTTCCCTCTAGAACAGTTAGAGGAACTGGAGTCTGTTGGACAAGAAGAATATTTACAAACAATTTTAGTAGACAAGTATGTACCCCAGGCGATTTTTGCCAATGTCCCAGATGCTTCTGTGGAGTATACCGAATATTTAGAAAATACTTTGCGAGGCGCTTACTATGCATTAATCGATATGCCCAAAGGTTCAACGATTTCTAAGCAAGAAAATAATGGAACTGCGATCAGATTAGACGCTTACCGGGGGCTGCTCACCTTTATCAGTGGTGAATTTTTGTATATAGTTAGTAGTCAGCACAGCTTTATGAACGGCGAAACTCCGAATTCCGTTGAAGAAGAAGCTGAAGACATTAAGGAGAGTATTTTAGAGTTTGTTGAAACTATAGAGTTTACTTAGCGCATAAAGGGTTGGCTTTGTCACCCGCCTGGAACTAAACTTCAAGGCTACAAGCTAAAGTCTACTTCAGTAGACTAAGGAATGTGAATTAAATAACATCTAAATATAGTTTTTAACTTCACCCTGCTTTTGACAAAAGTCAAATCCCCTCTCCTTAGTAAGGCTACGGTGTACACACAAGTCTAATTACCCCCCTTAATCCCCCCTTATAAAGGGGGGAAACCGGAAAATCCAGTTCCCTCCCCTTATAAAGGGGAGGGTTAGGGTGGGGTAAAACCTTGGTCAATAAACTATTTCGTTTTCGGATGAACGCAACAAGCAAATGCGATCGCTCAACAAGCAAATTCTGTCGCTCAACAAGTAAATGCCATCGCTCAACAAGCAAATTCTGTCGCTCAACAAGTAAATGCCATCGCTCAACAAGCAAATGTGATCGCTTAACAAGCAAATTCTGTCGCTCAACAAGCAAATGTGATCGCTCAATAAGCAAATGCTGTCGCTCAACAAGCACGGGACTTACGCATTGAAAACCTGAAATCTCGATCCCCCCTAACCCCCCTTAAAAAGGGGGAATCTTAAAAGCCCCCAATTTATCGGGGTTGGGGGATCTCTTGTGCGTAAGTTCTAAAGCAAATGCGATCGCTCAACCTGACTTTTCACGGATGTGGAAAAGGGGATAGACTTTTGCAAGAGGTTTAGTATCCATAACTCATTAACTCATGTGATGTACATTTGAAAAGGGCGATGTCTGACGACAAGCCCAGAGGCAAAATGTCTCCGGCGTTTACGCTTGTGATTTTTCATGACTTTAACCCTGCTAAACAATCGCTATCAAGTTATTCAGGTAATCGGTGCTGGTGGGTTTGGCGAAACCTTTCTGGCAGAAGATGTCCACATGCCTTCTCGCCGTCGTTGTGTAATCAAGCAACTAAAACCGATAACCAATAATGACCCGCAAACTTACCAAATTATCCAACAACGGTTTGAACGGGAAGCAGCAACCTTGGAGTTTTTGGGTGAAAGTAGTAACCAAATTCCGAAACTCTACGCCTACTTTTCTGAGAATGGGCAGTTTTACCTCGTCCAAGAATGGATTCACGGGCAAACCCTAACAAAAATTGTCGAAGCCAAAGCATTTGAGAGTGAAACTGCTGTCCGCCAAATTCTTTTGAGTCTGCTTTCAGTTTTAGATTATGTTCACAGCAAAGGCATTATTCACCGGGATATCAAGCCTGAGAATATTATTCTCCGTTCTGTTGATGGCAAGCCAGTTTTGATTGATTTTGGTGCAGTCAAAGAAACAATCCGTTCAGTGGTGAATTCTCCAGGATACCCCACGCGATCGCTTGTGATTGGTACACCTGGTTATATGCCTAGCGAACAAGCCGTTGGCCGCCCAGTTTATGCCACTGATATCTACAGTTTAGGCTTAACGGCTATTTATCTGCTGACTGGCAAACACCCGCAAGAACTACAAACTGATCTCAAAACTGGAGAAATACTTTGGCAAGATCACGCTCCTCATGTCTCTTCCCAATTGGCTCAGGTACTCAATCAAGCAATTAAGCCTCATGCTGGCGATCGCTACAGCACCGCTAGTAAAATGCTACACGCTTTGCAATCTGCTAGTAATATACCTACTGAGTTAATTGCAAATACTCCCACAGTTAGTTTTTTTTCCACGACATCGAGACAAACTCAAGCCTTATATTCACCGCAAAAAAATTCTGCGTTAGCGAAGCTCACCGAAGGTATCGCACCATCTTCTTCTGGTGGAAACTGGCAAAAACCTGCTGTGATTGTTGGTAGTTTACTCATAGGCGGTTTGCTTGGTGCAATGGCAATTTCTAACATCACTCGTCAGCCACAACCAGAAACAACCACTGCCACAAATCCCACCCCCTCGCCAGAATCTTTGCCCACTACTGCATCTAGTGAAACGCCTGTTTCTTCCCAAACTTCTCCAGTCCCAGTGGCCTCACAACCAAAACGGCAAGTAATTCCCGATCCTTTGCCTACCTTTAATCCCCCAGTTGTATTCACACCACAGCCAGAAAAGGAACCTATAAGTTCAGATACTCCAGCACCAGTAGTATCCACACCACAGCCAGAACCAGAGAATCAGGCAATACCTGCTTTGGGCAATGCCAGCCCAGTTCCCACACCAGAAATGCGTTCCACGCCACAGAAGAAGCCGCGTAGTAAATTAGCTGCCACTACCAGCAAGCAAAGTGTTCCCGCATTCCCTACAGGTACGCCAAGAAACATCGTAGAAGCTACCCTCGGCAAACCAAATCGAGATTTAAGAGGCGCATGGGGTAATACCCGTGCTGTCGTTTACAAACTAGTGCCAAACAAAATTGACCTTGGTTACTTATTTGATCGTAATTCTAAAGTACTACGTCAAACTGAGGTATCTTTTGCCGAAACAGTAGACCCCCAAGTAATGGAGACTACCTTGAATGGAATGTTAGGTGGGCAAGCCACTGAAGATATAAAGCAGGGACTCAAACAAGTACAACAGCGTCAATCTGATAATTTTAATTTTAATAATGGCTCAGTTAAGGGTCAGATTATCCGCCAACAATGTGATTTTATTTACATTAGCATTTGGGATGAAAATTTACATGATTTTGTGAGTCCATCTACAGCCAAAAGGTGTTAATTTCCTGGGAAAAATTGTCCTCAAAATTTAGATTTTTGTATCCTATAAGACAAATTTAGGATTTAATAGAGTTAGTTATTAGTCATTAGTCATTAGTCATTAGTTAAATTATGAGTCGTAACTAAGTAAGTTGGTGCAAATAAATTGAGCCATGTTAACTAATGTAAAATTCTTGTAATCGATTGCGTAGTAAGGACTTCAGTCCTTCTTTTATGACTAAAGTTATTACTACAAACCTTTAATTATTTATGCCATTTTACTTAATAGCCAATTTCTAATCCCATTTTCAAAACTAATTATCAAATTCTTAATCTTCATAAAGTTATAAATACCATTATTAACTTTTTAATAATACTTGTCTCAAGTTCTACATTCATGTCGTAAAGTGCGATGGTAATTGTGTAATCTAAAGACAGCAAAGCTAATTATTCAATTGAGGTCTGATGACTCCTACAATCATGCGTCAGCTTTGGTCAGTGGTTGAAACTGCCCAAGCCAAGCTCCTCTTACAACTGGATGATGCTAGCTTGGTGCAGTGGTTAGTGAAACAAACCGAAACACAAGTGTTGTTAGATTCTAACGAAACTGATTATTTGTGCCACTACATTCAATCTCGGCTAGCCCTTATACGTGATATTGCCCATGAACGTCAGTGTTCATGATAGCAAAATCACGATAAATTAATTGATAGTCAAGTGTTATTACTATTGACTATTGGCTTTTGGGGAAAATAACCTTCCACTAAGCAATCAGAACCAACTACACGCCAACGAACACGTTCTAAAGACAACGCCTCAGTCATGGTAGTAAAACCTAAATCACCCACAGGTGTGGGAGCAATGTTACCACCAATGATTTTTGGGGCAATAAATGCCAAAACTTTTTGTACTGCTCCTTGAGCGATCGCACTAGCAGCTAGGGTTCCACCACATTCCCACAAGACGCTAGAAAAACCGCGCTCATACAAGTACGCCATAGCCTTATCTGGTGTAAGTAATGTTAATTCCACCACCTCCACTCCCTGCTTGAGCAACAGTTCTTGGAAGTCGGGATTAGCACCTTGCTCTGTCAACACCAAAGTTGGAGCATCCGCAGTTTGCCACAGACGGGCATTTTCCGGTAGTTTGAGATGGCGACTCATCACCACCCGCAGGGGATTATGTGCATCCACCTGACGGGTGGTTAAGTAAGGATTATCTTGTCGAACTGTATTACCGCCGACAATTATCGCATCGCAAGCCGCCCGCAGCTGATGTACTTCAGTGCGGGCTTCTTGGCTTGTTACCCAGGCGCTATGACCAGAGGTAGTAGCAATTTTGCCGTCTAAAGTCATGGCATATTTTAAAATTCCTAAAGGTCGTTTGTAGAGAATGCGATACACAAAAGCTTCATTTAGCTGATGACAAGCTGCTTCTTCTACTCCTACTAACACCTCGATCCCCGCCGCACGTAAACGGGCAATCCCACCTCCAGCTACCAGAGGATTGGGATCAACCATACCCACTACCACTTTTGCCACTCCTGCTTGGATCAATCCTTCTGAACAAGGGGGAGTACGTCCGTAGTGATTGCAAGGTTCTAGGCTGACGTATATTGTTGCACCACGAGCGCGATCGCCTGCTGCCCTCAAGGCAAACACTTCTGCATGAGGCTCACCTGCACGAGGATGAAATCCCTCGCCGACAATCTCGCCATCCTTGACAATCACCGCTCCCACTAACGGATTTGGCGAAGTCCGTCCTAAAGCACGGCGAGCAAGTTCCAAACACCGCAGCATCATGCGAGAGTCAAAGTCACTTCCGATCTTTTCCTTTGGTGGTGAATTCAATCCAACTGCTGACTCCACTAGATGTATATCCTGAGTGTAATTTGCTAAGGATGCATCTGCTTGAGCGATTACTGGGGAATTATCCATAATTTTAGGCAACACTGTAAATATTCTGCACGCGATCGCACAGCCTTTCCACAGGAGAATCGCGCTTGCTCCTGATAATTAAACAGAGTCAAATCTAGGCGCTATTATTTAGCTGTCTTAATTTGTATCAGCGTGTAATATTCACAATTATTCTTACAGCCTTTTTTATCTATTTGAACCACAATCTTCTGTAGGGTAGCACAGCTAGCTGTGCTACCCTACCATTTACAACGTCGCTACAAGTTCCTTTAAGCGATCGCGTCCATCGCGGAAGACGGGCCAACCATCCCCCACCAACACTGCTTCTACCCGACTCAGTTCTGCTAACCTGCGAACAGAAGCAACAGCCTCCTCTCGATTCAGCAGCTTGTCATCTGGCAATATAGTTAAACTACCTGCTTTACGTGCCCTGACTAAATCTCCTGTAATCAAAGTTGTCTCCTCCAGTAATAGAGCCAATTCACCGGGAGTTTTTGAGCCTTGGAGTTCAATTACCTCTAGTCCTGGGACAAGTTCTTCACCGTCAGACAGCCAGCGATCGCAAGGTATAGGGAAAGTATCTTTTTCTGCAACAGGGCCAGCTATTTTAGCATAAGTTTGATCGGCAATATCTTTACTTGCCCTGACATGCTCGGAATTCGTCAGCACAATCCAAACTACACCACCGAGGGATTTTAGATGATTCCAATCATGGTTTGATAGGGCTACTGGGTCAATCAAGATATTGCCATCTGGGCGAATCCAGGCAATCCCATTGAAATCAATATTTCTTGCCGGATTGAAATTAGACCAGCTATAGAGATCGGGACGGTGCAAAGATTTCATGATGATTCTGGATCAGTACTTTAGTAATTGACTATTAATATCAATAATTAAGTATATAGATTATAAGGTTGCATTCCCTCTGAATCTGGAATTTGAGTATACTACGATAAATTAATCGATATTATGGGTTTTATCTGGTTTACAGGAATTTACAGTTAACGGCAATAGAGATCAACCGAGGTACAGGGATGAGTGAGATTGTGCGCCAAAAAATATCAGCGAAGGCAGAACAGTTTACAGAGTCGGTGATTCGAGAAATGACGCGGGTGGCACTGCAATACGATGCGGTGAATCTGGCGCAAGGGTTCCCTGATTTTTCCTGTCCCTTGGAATTGAAACAGGCAGCAAATGATGCAATAGAGGCAGATGTCAACCAGTATGCTATTACTTGGGGCGATCGCCCATTTCGTCATGCGATCGCCAACAAAGTCCATTGGTATCTCGGCTTAGATATCAATCCCGAAACTCAAATCACCGTCACTTGTGGTTCCACAGAAGCAATGGCATCTGTGATGTTAGCGACAGTTGATCCCGGTGATGAAGTAATTGTATTTGAGCCATATTACGAAAACTATGGCCCCGATGCGATTTTAGCTGGTGCTATACCCCGGTATGTGACACTGCATCCCCCAGATTGGACATTTGATGAAGCACAGTTGCGTCAAGCTTTCAATGCCAATACCAAAGCTATTATTATCAACACACCCCACAACCCCACAGGTAAAGTTTTCACCCGTGAAGAACTCACCCTAATTGCTGAACTTTGTCAAAAATGGGATGTGTTAGCGTTCACTGATGAAATTTATGAACATATTCTCTATGATGGTACTCAACATATAGCCCTAGCAACCCTTCCCGGTATGGAAGAACGCACCGTTACTATTAATGGTTTATCCAAAACTTATAGCGTTACCGGATGGCGAGTCGGCTACATTCTGGCAAACCCCGAATTAACAGGAGCCATTCGCAAAGTCCATGATTTTCTCACCGTTGGCGCTCCTGCACCATTGCAACGAGCCGGAGTTGCTGCCATGCAACTACCACCATCCTATTATGAAGAACTAGCCAAACTTTATCACCAAAAACGAGACAGCATTTTACAGATTCTAGATCAAGTTGGCATTCCTTATTTCGTTCCCAAAGGAGCCTATTACATTCTTGCAGATATTTCCAAATTCGGCTACAAAACTGATGTTGAATTCACTTACCATCTAATTAAAGATATTGGTGTTGCTGTGGTTCCCGGTTCCAGCTTTTTCAGCCAACCAGAAAAAGGACATTCATTGATCAGATTTTGCTTCAGCAAAAGACCTGAGACATTACAAGCAGCGAGCGATCGCTTGCTTAAACTACAATTAACTTTACAACCAACATCGTAAGAGATATTCTTCAATTTTTAACAGTTATCAGTTATCAGTTGTCAATAAAGAATGATTTTTTATCCGATTCGTTAGAGTCCCCCACTTCTAAAAAGTAGTAGGTAACAGTTAGCGTCAGATCCCCAACAGTTACTGTGATAACTGATAACTGTTTATTGTTCACTGATTTAATCCCACACCCGACGCAAATTCAACACAAAACCTGGTAACACCGCTTCACCCAATAATTCAGCAGGATTCTCCAACACTTCCACTGCTAATCCCGGTCGATAAATTTCCACGCGTCGCTGCTGCGGATCGATTAACCAGCCCAGCAAAGCGCCATTGTCAATGTACTCCCTCATCTTAGCTTGCAAAGACCCAAGCCGATCTGAGCTAGAGCGTAACTCTACAACAAAATCCGGGCAGATATTAGCAAAGGTTCCTTTTTGTTCTGTAATGATTGCCTGCCAACGTTCTTGGCTCACCCAAGAGGCATCGGGCGAGCGAGTTGCACCATTGGGTAAAATGAATCCAGTCGAAGAGTCAAAGGCTTTACCCAGTTCGCCCGAATTACGCCACCACAAATACAACTCTCCAGAAATACTCCAATTGCGTTCTCCAGTTTCCCAGCCCGTTGGTGGGTTCACAATTAACTCTCCACGCGCGGTTCTTTCTAGTCTTAAGTCTCGGTTGGCTGCTGCTAGAGCTGCAAACTGTTCTTGGGTGACATACAATCCGATTGTCTTAGGCAACTCAATCAATAGGGTTTCGGTTTCTGGACTGGCGGGTGTCTGTACCATATTGACCTCTTACACAATAGGGATTTAAGTGAAAGATGCCTACCCTATTAACTAACACATTCTACACCCTTGTCTTCGCGATCGCGCCCTTAAAATAGTAAGTTAGGTTGAGCATATCAAACTCTGGAAGGTTCAAGAAGGCAGAGGGCAGAGGGCAGAAGGAACCAATTGGGAGGGGATTGTAACCCCTCCCAATTGGAGGCTCCCAAATCGAAGATTTGGGAGGGGCTTCAGACCCTTACTCCTTTCAGTCGTGGGCAGAGGCAGAAGACATTCCTTCTGCCTCCTGCCTTCTGCCGTCTGCCTTTCCCGGTGACAGTACACCATATTGGTTATATTTGTATAATTGGGACTGCAATGTGTATCTCTGCGTTCACTCCATCAAAATCAAGCGCAGGGGATCTAAACGCACATACCAAGGAAAAGCTTGGTCTTTCATCGTCGCCCATTTTTCTTTGAAGACTTCAGCTTGCAGATGATAATCTTGAGAACTCTTGCTAGCCGAATGTAGTTTGAGAAACAACGTCATCCGGTGAGGCGTTTCACTTGTTCGCACTAACCAGCAAGGAAAAGTATTTTCCTGTGATGAGTCGTTGGTAAAAATGAATTGATGGGCACGAATGCCGATGTGGGATAATTCGCTCTTGACTGGTTCAATTACTTTCAGGCTACAACCCCAATCAATCGCTTCTACTTGTTGCGATGACTGAGGAATCAGGCGGGAGAAGTTTTTACATCCGGTAAGTTGGGCGACACTAAGAGTACTAGGATGCTGAAAAATATCGTGTTTTGAGCCATAATGAACGGCTCTACCATGCTCCAATACCAATAGATTCGGGCAAATCCGATAAGCTTCTTCCATATTATGGGTGACAAATAGAGTCACACCTTGATAGTCAGCAAGAGTTTCTGTCATTTGCTGCTCTAATTGACTACGTAGATGGGTATCAAGTGCTGAAAACGGCTCATCTAAAAGTAATGCTTCCGGTTGACTTGCTAATGCTCTTGCTAAAGCTACCCGTTGTTGTTGGCCCCCTGAGAGTTGGTGCGGATAGCGATCGCCTAATCCCTGCAACTGCATCGCTATTAATTGCTCCTCTACCTGCACCCGAATACTTCCAGCCGATAGTCCTTTGGGCAAGCCAAAAGCGATGTTTTGCGCCACACTCATGTGTGGAAACAGAGCGTAATTCTGCACTAAAAAACCGATACGGCGATCGCGGCTGGGTAAATTAATTCCTTGTTCTGAGTCAAACAGAACTCTCCCATTTAAAACTATGCGCCCTTTTGTCGGCGTTTCTATCCCCGCAAGGCAGCGCAAAATCATACTCTTACCTGCACCAGAACCCCCTAACAATCCCAAGGGTTGCTCATCAGCAGTGAAAGCAACTTTTAAATCAAAGCTAGAAAGTATTTTTTCAATGTTGACAAACAATCCACCAGATTCAAAGCTAGATTGCGGAGTATAAATATTTTCTCTCCCTGCTCCCCCTGCTCCCCCTGCTCCCCTCCTCTTCTCCCTCAATTCTTGCCAGAAGTTAACTGCAATAATTCCAGATAGAGAAATCACCATAATTGCGATCGCCCAGAACCACGCCTCATTCATTGCTCCCCCTTCCACAGCAAAATAAATTGCCATTGGGATTGTCTGCGTTTGTCCTGGAATGTTACCAGCCAACATCAGCGTCGCTCCGAATTCTCCCAAAGCACGGGCGAAAGCGAGCATTGTGGCGGCTGCAATTCCGGGTAATGCTAAGGGAAAACTGACGCGCCAAAAGATTGTGGTTTCAGTTGCACCAAGGGTTCTGGCTACTCGTAGCAAATTACCATCTATTTGTTCAAAAGCTCCCAATGTAGTTTTATACATTAAAGGGAAAGAAACTACGGTAGCTGCGATCGCTGCACCATACCAAGTAAAGACGATACTGAAGTCAAAAGCCTCCATCAGTTTCCCTACAGGGCCATTTTTGCCAAAAAATAGCAGCAACAAGAAACCAACAACCGTAGGTGGTAAAATCAGTGGCGCAATAAAGATACTCTCAATCAACGATTTACCTTTGCCACGATATCCCAGCATCCAGTAGGCAGCAGCGATACCCAAGAAGAATGTGATAAATGTAGCAAGTAACGAAGTTTTGAGTGATATCCAAAGAGGCGATAAATCCAATGGCATAGTTGCAGAGGGAAGAATTAGCTCAACTAATTCCTAATTTACCAACTTTAATCAAAACATGTTGGTAAAAGTTGGTACATTACATTTATTGGAAAAATAAAAGCACAACAATGTTGTGCTTCTGTAGATCCTTTGTATTCAGTTCATTAGACCCTACCTCCAACCCCTCCTCGCTTGCGGAGAGGGGAGACAAAGCGTAGCTTTGGCGGGGTGGGGTTCAAATTGTTTGATTTATCTAAGAGGTCTATTGTGACAAAAAAATACTTTTTTAATTAGTCCAGCTGAGTGCTGTAGGCGCTAAAACCATAAGCCAAAGTTTCTTTTAAAGCATCTGATGGCTTAAGGCTTCTATTGATAGCATTAGCAAACGGCACTGGGATTCCTTTAATGGTTTCCGGCAAAATTGCATATTCTTGCGTTGGTTCGACACTGTATTCGGGACACTTAGCTTTTATCCCAGCAGTCGCTAACATTTCATTTATTTCAGCAGATGTATATTGCTTGAGATAAACTGGATTTCTCACAAATGGATTTAGCCTTCTGATAAAATTATGGATAATATGAGAAGGACAAGACTTGTTGTGAAAGGAATGATTAAAAACGAAAATTCCACTAGGTTTTAGTACGCGAGATATATCAGCCAGCAAATTTCTTAATTGTGCATCTGGGATATGCATAAAGACGCAGTTAGAAATTACCAAATCTATAGAATTATCTTCTAAAGGCATGATTTCAGCCGAATTACAAATTAAGTTAAATTCAGCTTCAGGAAAAAAATTGTATTCATGTTTAACCTTGATTAACCGCCGTAACAACGGTTCAGAAATATCAATTCCATAATATTTTTCGCATTTTAGATTTTTAGCTTTAGATAGATGTAAAGGTGCGCGACCATAACCACAACCAATCTCTAAAATAGAACCAACAGATTTATTCAATGGAAATTTGTTCCAAGTACCTCCAGGTGTGCCAGTTAATAGCGTGTAATCTTGCTTGATGGGCGATGTCTCTGCGAGTTTTTCAACTTTTTGGGAACCATAGTATGTTTTACCAATTGCGTCCCATCTTTTTTTATGTTGAGTGTTATTCAATTGTTCATAGTCGTTAGGAAAATAAATTCCATCTCGTAATTCAAAGTCATTCAAACTGGATTTTAGATTTGCTAATTGAGACATTATGATTATTCCTGATCAATAGTTAAGTCTGTTATCTGTTATACTCTTAACTCAGCATTAACCGCAAGCAATTTGTACTGAATTACTCCACTTTAGCCTTTCTCAAAGTCTATAACTGTTTTTAATTCAATGGAATATGGTTCGTAGGGTAGCACAGCTATGCTACCAAATGCCCCCTGCTCCCCTGCCTCTTTGGTTATCTGATGAGAACGGCAAGTTCGTATACATTAGTTGATATGCAACAATTGGAGGCTGGGATGGTAGAAGGGTCACAACAAAAACGGGTAGTAGTTGTAGGTGCTGGTTGGGCTGGTTTAGGAGCAACCTACCATTTGGCAAAACAAGGCTATGATGTGACGCTTCTAGAAGCAGGCCCCTATCCCGGTGGATTGGTGGCAGGTTGGCAAACAGCCGCCGGAAAATCTGTTGAAGCTGGCATTCATGGCTTTTGGTATCCTTACAAAAATATTTTTTCCCTAATTAATGAATTAGGAATTAATCCTTTTACTACTTGGACTCGTTCTTCGCAATATTCGCCAGCAGGTTTGGAAGTTGAATCACCAATTTTTCAAGACTTACCACGACTCCCCTCGCCATTGGGAACATTTCTCTACACTCAATTTAAGCGGTTGCCACTAATTGACCGTCTCAGCGCCTTACCTTTACTTTATGCTGTTGTTGATTTTGACAACTCTGATGCAGCTTGGCGGCGCTATGATTTTGTAACTGCCCGTGAATTGTTCAAAGACTTTAATGTTTCTGCAAGACTTTACCGCGATGCTTTTGAACCAATGTTATTAGTGGGCTTGTTTGCCCCTGGTGAACAATGTTCAGCCGCCGCAACTTTAGGAATGCTTTACTTTTTTATTCTGGCTCATCAACCAGATTTTGATGTAGTTTGGTGTCGAGGAACTGTCGGAGAAAAGATATTTCGTCCTTGGGTGGAACGTATCGAAAAAGCTGGTGTGCGAGTATTACCTAAGCGTCGGGTTACAGATTTAATTGTTGATAGTAATCATCGAGCCAAGGGTGTGGTTTGCGGTGATGAAGTAATTGAAGCAGATGCGGTGATTTTTGCAGTTGGAATCACAGGGATGAAGAAAATTATCTCAAGTAGCCCTAGTTTACAAAGCCATGAAGAATTCCGTAATTTAAGCAATTTAGGAGCAATTGATGTTTTAGCAACGCGACTATGGTTTGACCGCAAAATTGATATTCCTCGTCCTTCTAATGCTTGCTTTGGATTCGACACAACTACAGGTTGGACGTTTTTTGATTTGAATTCTCTACATGATGAATATCGGAATGAACCAGGAACGGTGATTGAAGTTGATTTCTATCACGCAAATCAGTTTCTCAATTTGAACGATGAGGAGATTTTAGCAATAGTTCAGGGTTATTTAGCAACTTGTATACCCGCGTTTCGGGAGGCAAAGATAATTGATAGCAGTGTAATTAGGCTACCGCAAGCGGTGACTCACTTTGCACCTGGTAGCTATCGTTATATGTTGCCCGCTAAGACAAGTTTTGAGAATGTGTTTATGAGTGGGGATTGGATTGTGAACCGTCATGGTTCTTGGTCACAAGAAAAGGCTTATGTTACTGGTTTGGAAGCGGCGAATCTAGTGGTGTCTTATTTGGGAGAAGGTCAGCCATCTGAGATTTTAGCTGTAGAAGAGGATGAACCGCATATCCAAGTGGCGCGATCGCTCAACCAAACTTTCCGCGACTTGAGCAAATCTATCCTACCTGAATTTTGGTTGCCCTAATTCGTAAGGACGCGAAGAGTTAATCATTAATTGTAATCTAAATTCGGTAAGCTAAAGAAAGCTATTGCGATACCATCCTTATAATGTAAATCAAATCACATAAGCTTATGGAGCCAGACTCTTTACAAACTGAGGTGATTCTGACGCATCCGCGTGAGTCTCTCGGTAAAGTGCAACTTGATTGGACACCTCAACCCGGAAACTATCTCGATTTTGAAGGTAAAACCTACGCGGTTTTAGAACGCCGCCATCGATACCAACTTAAAGGTGGGCGCTACCGCTTGCATAATATTGCCATTTATGTACAGTCTGCTAAACGGCCATCTGAGAAAAGTTTGGTAGCAGGGCGTTGGGTAATTGGTGATGCCACTTGCTGTTACAATGCCCATTCAGAACTCATTCGCTGTGCAGTCAACCCAGATGGCCCTTGCGAATCTTGCCGCTTTTATGAAAAGTTAGAAGCCATTTAATTTTAGATTTTAGATTTTTTCTTTAATCCAAAATTTAACTTGTGCTTCCAGCGCACTAAAGGTGTGACCAAAATCTAAAATTGACAACCCCTCAATTACCTGCACCAAAAACTTCTCCTACAGTTAAGCGGGTACCATTAACAAAATCCCATCCCGACTGGGGACGTTTACCAGCTAGCTGAACTTCTCGCAACAGCAACAAACCTTCTCCAGTCTGGACGATCGCCCCAATTCCTTTGGTAATGTTGACTACTTCTCCTGGTTTGTCTGATGCATTTGACAAATCCGGCAATTTATGCATTAATTCTTGTAATTCTGGTGGGAGATCGCGTAGACGCGGAGCGGCTTGTCGCCAGACATCGCTTACAGAACTAAGGGGAGCAGAAGCGGTGATTTTCAACAGGTTGTCACGAAAGGTAGCGGTGCAGTTAGGGTAAAAGCCTCTGATTTGATTGTGTAATTGCACAGCCCTTTTTGACCAATCCAAACCATAATCTTGTTTTTGAATCAGAGGTGCATAAGTAGCTGCTAAATTATCTTGGGGAATTGGTTGAATTTCCTGGCGTTCCAAGTTCAACAGAGTTTCTACCAACAAATCCCCACCGATCGCAGCTAGTCTTTCGGCTAAATCTTGGGCAGTATCTAATAATCCAATAGGTGTAGTTGCTATTTGTAGCATTGGGCCGGTATCCATTCCCACATCCATTAACATGGTTGTGATCCCCGTTTCCTTCTCACCGTTATACAAGCACCATTGAATCGGCGCTGCACCGCGATATTTGGGTAAAATCGAGCCATGCACATTAATGCAGCCCAATTTTGGCATATTTAAGATTTTTGACGATAATATCTGTCCATAAGCGACAACAACAAACACATCTGCATCTAACTGTTTGAGTTTGGTTAAAGTTTCGGTGTCTTTTTTCACCCGTTCCGGTTGCCATACTGGTAAGTTGTGAGCAGTAGCGATCGCTTTTACTGGCGTTGGCGTAACTTTATTTCCGCGCTCCCGGCGTTTATCTGGTTGGGTGACAACTGCCAACACCTCAAATTCTGAATGATTCAATAACTTTTCTAATGTGGGTACAGCAAACTGCGGTGTACCAAAGAATACAATTTTCATTAATAATTAGTTGTGAATCGTTAGTGATTAATTAATGGTAAATAATATCGGCTGTTTGGTGGTACAATATTTTCGTATTGGTGAAACGAAAGGCTTCAAGATTTAACTTAATAGTTAAGTTGACAAGTGTAATAACTAGTATCAACTGCATCTACCTTTAGTGAGCCTAATAGTTTAGTGGTGTCTCGTCACGATCCGCTAGAGCATCTACCGAGTAAATTTTGTTGTGTTCCTGATAACTTGCACCTAATTGCCGTTAAATGCAATTGGGTTTCTCAAAAAGTATTGCGTCTTCTAACTATTTCTGTAGTTAAGATTGCAGTTTATAACTTTAGGTTGCTGACAGCAGTATTTTCTGAGTATTATGTATTGTGCGTCTGCCTTAAGAGTTTTTCACATAACGCCTCACGTTTACCATTATGAGGGTTTGCCCTCTTATATTAGTGTGTAACCTGGCTTGTTTGTAGTGTACTAGTGATCGCTAGTACGATCCCCAATCGCCTATTTATCTCACTCTTGGTTGCCAGCGTTATCACACGCTGAATATCCCTTTGACTAATACCTATTTTTGGTGTGGTTAGGTATAGCAACAGCAAGATTATATTTGTGTAGTAATTACTGACTTGTCAGCATATTTACTATACTCACATATTCTTGTACAAAAACATCGAGTACCTAAGTAAGAAAAAGTGTTGATAATGATACTTAATTTTTGTAAAACTGTGCGAACTTTGAGGTAAAAATCTCGTCAAAGTTTTTAGTTTCTTGTTATACATATAATTACCGCCTGCCCATTGCTGCATAGGTATTGCTTCTCACATAGCAACCGCCCCTCTAGAGAGTCTACAAATGCTTAAATCCCTTTTGCTGTCAGGATGGTTCCGCGCTCAACCATTTCTCAATTACGTTGTCGTTGCAATACTGCTTGCACCCTTACTAGGGGCATCGGCTCACTCGTTCCAGGTAAAATCCGAAGTATCTAAATTAACTTCGATGACTGGAGATTCTGACTCTGTATCAAAGGAAATAGCTGTAGTTGGGGAACCTGAGATAGCTGAAATATCAAAAACAGAGCAAATCGACTCTTTAATAGAAGAATTAAACTCTGTGCCAACACAAAGTTCTGCTGTTCAGGAACCGCAAGTATTACCAGCCGATAAAATAGAGTCTTTGGCTCAAATACATAGTTTTGTGTCAAGCAACAATTTAACTATTCCTGATTCTTTAGCAGCAGTTGAACTCGCACCATTAACAGATGTTCCTGTTAGTCAACTTAATTTAATCCGAAAACTCAAAGCTGCTAATATCAAGTCTTTAAAAGGACAAGAAAATTCTCTCTCTAGAGAAAAGTCTTTAACTGAATCATTGACAGCAACTCAAGTAGCACCAACTCTTACAGAATCACAACCAACCACAACAACGGAAATACCTGTTTCTGAACCAAACAATGAGTCCCAAGCAGAACAAATAGATCCTATCGGTAGTCCTCATCCTATTCCTTGGAAGTGGATTACAGCGACTCAAGAAGCTATTGGTTCCAAGGGGGGTTCGGGAGTGCGCCACTACCGCAGCGTACCTGTGGTTTCTCCAGATGGGAAATATGCAGTTTATAGCCGGGTGCAACTAGAAGTAAAACCAGAAATGTACAACAGCCGTGTAACTAGCGTACTGTTTGTCCAAGATATGCACACTAAGAGGTTGTGGGTGATGGCTTCAACTACTCCTGTTAGCGATCCTTTATTACAGGTAAAGGCTCTAAAGGGTGCGTCGTCTGAAGAAACTGATCCGAGTGGTAAAATTGGGGTATTAGTTCCGGTTAGCTGGTCAGAAAAAGGCGATCGCTTCTTAGCACGAAAGTTTGAAGGTATATTTAATACAGGCGATTCTACAGATAGTGCAGTGATTTGGGATCGGCAAAAAAATCAAGCTAACACAGTTGCTCCTGCTAATGCTAAGGAGGAGGAACATGACAAAATTGCAGTATTGTTAGGTTGGAGTAAAAGGCAACCGGATCATGTGTTGTTCCGTGCAGGTGAATTAGGTGAGGAAAACTGGCCATTAATGCAAGTTGCTAATGATGGCAAAACTGTAACTACAACAGATGAAGATCAGCCAATTACTTTTGGTAAAAAGGTTACAGAAATTTGGGCAGGGCCACAAGTAGCCTACCGATAATTTATTAAATATTTTATATACTCCCGTTGTCGTCACTGCTGATAACGGGATTTTTTATTTATCGGAAATTTGGGTTCTGAATTGTGCGTAGGCTAGCAAAAACAGCAGGCATTGTCGGGCATTGTTACTTAAGGTAGGACTTACGCACACTCTACGAATTCTCGGCGCTCTTGGCGTCTTGGCGGTTCGATAAATTAAGCTTTTTAGCAATTTTTGTGTAAGTCCTATTAAGGGTAGAAAACTCGTTCAAATGGTTGGTTACGATAACGTCGATAAATATCAAAATCTTTATCCAGTGTGGCGATTGCAGCAACATTCAGGCGTTCAGAAATTGCTACAAGGGATAAGTCCGAAAAATCTGCTGGTAAATCAGCGTATTGGGCATTCAGTTCAGCAATCCGAGAAAAATCTTGAGGCGTAAGCGATTCACACTTATAGATGTGATTCGCTAGGTGGAACAGAAACTCATTTTGCACTTGCCAGTCAGAGGCTAATAGCCACATTACTTCAGTGACACAACCTTCACTCGTCAACAATCGACTAGTGCATCCAGCAAAAAATTCAACCACTCGATTGTGATGTGAATCTGCTGAGTCGTAAAAGGCAACCAATAAACCTGTATCTACCAAAATTGTAGAATGATAGGTCATGATTTCTGTTGGTGGCTCTGCTGTATCCGCGATGCAATAACTGCTCTCCGAACATCTCGATCTGACAAATTACCAACACAGAGCAAATGCTGGGGAATTCCTCCCATACGCTCTAAAATGCTTTGCTCAGATGGCTGGCTTTTCTCACCATCAGATGTAGAATTTTTTTGATCCTGTCTGCCTTTTATGAATAGCAAGAAGTCTAGCACTTCTTCGACTAGAGAATCGGAAACCTGCCCAATTTCCTGAATTAGTTGCTCTCTGGCTGTCACAGGTTATCTGCCTCAATACCAATAAGACTTCATTTATTACGTTAACAGCCTTCGAAGAGAAATTACATTGTAAGAGTTCAGGTAAAGGCGGAGACACGGAGTGGCTTGTCGTCAGACATCGCTCCCACGCAATAAGTCTCTGAAGAGAATAATTCTCGTAGTACTCAATTTATAAAGCGTATCGTAGAATACGCCCACAAATATCAACTAAAGTTAGTATGCTTTGCCACAATTAAAGATAAGTTTATTATTTTTTAAGCATTTTTACTTAAAAATAAAATTATGGAGACTAATCACCCCTTTCCCATTCAGGTATGGCTCCTTTGACTCGGCGAATGGGCAAATTAGCAATTAAAGCTGTCGTTCGTTGGTTGCTTTCTAAGGAGAACTCTAAGCCCTCCGTCTCAACTTCGACATAGCGACAGACTACATCTAAGATTTCTTTCCGCATTTTTTCCAACGTTTGAGGGTCTATATCAGCGCGATCGTGAGCAATCACCAATTGCAGGCGACGTTTAACTTGAGTTCGACTGCTATCAGAGCCGCGAGAAAAAAGTCGTTCTAGAAGTTCAATCATTACGAATAGGTCTGGCGCGGAGACTGGAAAAGTAAGTTAAACAATCTTTGTCCTGAACAACCTTCGTATACGGGCGAAGATGCTGTCTTGGGACGAGTCGATCTCCAGAAATTCGACACTTTCCCCTTCTAATCTACGAGCAATGTTTTCAAAGGCTGTGGCAGCTAAAGAGGGATTTTCCGCTAACACTAAGGGTTCGCCGCGATTGGTAGATACAATAACACGCTCGTCGTCAGGGATTACCCCGATCAGGGGAATGGCGAGAAGTTCCTGAACATCTTGCACTGACATCATATCATTTGCCTGCACCATTGCGGGTCTTATGCGGTTAATTATTAAATGAACACGCTTGATACCTTGTGCTTCAAGTAACCCCACCACCCGGTCAGCATCACGAACTGAGGAAATTTCTGGGGTGCTGACAATTAGGGCTTCTTTTGCTGGGCCGATCGCATTTTTAAATCCATTTTCAATACCGGCAGGGCTATCAATGATTACGTACTGGTATTTTTGGGCCAGTGCATTCACTAATAACTTCATCTGTTCCGGCGTGACTGCATCTTTAGAGCGATTTTGGGCTGCCGGCAAAAGTACGAGATTGGGTTGGCGCTTATCTTTGACCAAGGCTTGTTCTAAGCGGCACTCTCTGGCTAAGACTTCTACTGCAGTATAGACTATGCGGTTTTCTAGCCCTAGCAGCAAATCCAAATTTCTCAGACCAAAATCCGCATCAACCAAGGCAACTTGACGCCCCATTTTGGCTAAAGCCATGCCCAGATTTGCTGAAACTGTGGTTTTACCCACTCCTCCTTTGCCGGAGGTAATCACTATAATGCGAGTCATGATAGAAATGCGGTCAATAAGGGTTCAGAAAATATAAAACAGTAAATTGCAGTATAAAGTATGAAGTATCGTATCAAGTATGAAGAAATATCTGTTCTTCCTGATAGGGGCGAGGCATGAATGTTTATGTCATTTCATCCTTTATACTTCATTCTTTAAGTAAATATTCATGGCTCTTGATTGCTCTTGGTAAATTGGTTTCTGGAAAAATCAGTAGCCCTAGCGATGCGAATTCCTTGAGGTGTAATATGTGCCACCTCTGGAGAAAACTGTATTGGCGCTTTTTCTGGTGCCCTAGCTACAGCATCTGCGATCCGTAGTTGGGTTGGTTCCATTTGCAAGGCCATAATTAGACACTCACGATTGCCTCCAGCACCAGCATGAGCGATTCCACGTAGACGACCCCAGATGATAATATCTCCATCTGCAATTACAATACCACCTGGATTTACATCTCCCAAGATAATTACTGTACCAGGATGACGAATTTCTACTCCAGAACGGACTGTGATTTCTAAATAAAGGGCATCTTCTTGGGGTATGGCTGTAGCTGTTGGCTCGGAATTCAAAGAAGTTACGGGCTGTAGTTGTTCTACAGAATACCCAGATGTGACGGCAGCGATCGCAGTTTGCCGCCGACTAGTCGAGACTGATATTAGCCGCAGTTGGACATCACTCAAAGCCTCGGCGAGTTCTTGGAGTTGTCTGGCATCTACTAGGCGGTCTTGTGCCATTAGATGCACAGGCGTATTAGATATCCGAAAGCGATCGCCTGCATTTAAACGCTGTCTTATTTGTTGCCAAATATCAGACCAACTCAGTTCTGAAGCAGATATTTGAGATTCCGGAGGTAGAATTAATAACAGCCGTCCCTCCTTACTTTTTAACTGGACTTGACTATTATCATTTACACGATACCCTGATATTGCTGACTCATTAGGATTTAAATCAGTAAGAATAAAATCTGATGCCGGATCAGTATTTGACTCTACATCTGGGTTAGCAGGATTTGACTCTACATCTTCAAGAATAGTATTTGATTTTAGATAAAGGAGGACGGATTTTAACTCCGCATCAGGGGGGATAGGATCTGACTCTACATCAGAAACAGTAGGATTTCCCTCTACCTCCGAAAAGATAGAGTTTGGGTCTGCATTAGGAAGTGCAGAATTTGACTTTAGATTGGGAAAAGCAGAATCAGAAGTCATGAAGTACTAGCCAAAAGACAAAGGATACACAGATTTTGGATTTTAAATTTTAGATTTGTATTACCCACGAGGGCTGAAAGCGCGTAACAAGAAGTTAGTCTGGCATGAACCAAAAGATTATTTAATCTCAAATCTTAAATCTCAAATTGGCACAGTCAACCTCTGATAAACTGTCCCCAAGGCATCAGCATCGCCGACATTACCGGGAAACAGTACCACAGGTAAATCAGGAAACTGGGGATGATCGGATGGCGTTAACACCATTGAACAACCAGCTAAAATTTGACCGAGTAAACGGGCTGAAGTTAGAGCTAATCCATTACTCAAAACATCATTAGAGGTAATACCACCCTTGCTGATTAAGAATCCTATATCAGATGGTAAACTGCGGACAATATCCATCAATAAACCTGAAACTTTTTCCCCAAACTCCAATCGTGTCTTGGCATCTTTAAAATTCAGTTCCTGACGGCTAGTATAAACCACTGGTGTTTTGCCAGCCTTGTGTGCCGCCCGTGTACTTTCTTGAATTTCAGTTAGCAATGCCGCAGATTGATTTGCATCATCAAGTAATCGTGCTACATTCACTTCAATTCCCACTGTTCCTTCTACTTGCAATAGCGCCTCTAATTGCTGGGTAGTCTTTTTCACATGGGAACCAACGATCACTGCACCTGGTTTGCCTTGGCGCACGTACTGCGCCATATTTTCGGCGGCAGTGGGTTGGGGTGGTAAAGCGGCTAAAGCTGTTAAAATACTTGCTGCACTGCGAAATAGAAAGCGTTTCCCTTGACTTGCTGCTGCTAATATGTCTATTGCAAAGCGGTTGAGATCAGCTTGAGTTTCACCATCGACGACAGCGCACTTATTACCACTCAGTTGTAACAAACGTTCCAAACTACCAGCGCGAATATCAGCTAGGAGAAACCTTTCTACAACTTCGGCACTAATTCTTCCTTGAGTCTTTTCTTCGACGTACTTGGGTAAGTAACTGTGATGGTAGCTGAAGACGGAATCACGGGCAAATTCAGTTTCATGGACTGGGGTGGGTATACCATCGATAATCAAGTAATGAACGCTGTCGCGGGTGATGCGTCCGCCTTCAAAAAAAGCTGGTACGAGAAAATGAGCATCAAAAGGGCCGAGTTCTTGGGCGATCGCATCAGTTTCAATGGGATAATGTCCCCGCAAAGTAGAATCAGAACGGCTGACAATCAGAAAATCTTCAATTCCTTCCGCATTCAAAGCTATTTTCAGGTTATGGCAAACTTCTTTAGTGACAGATGCAGCTGACTCTGGCGTTAGCGATCTAGTATTAGTTAGCACAAAGAAAATCGGCGAATCATCCTGCAACCCGATGCGTAGAGTGTCCACATCCCAGTGCATTAGCAGCAAGCAGCTGTGGACTGTTTGAGAACCCGTAGGGTCATCATCCAGGACAATTATTTTTGGTTTGTTGCTCATTTAGGTCAACGGGGCGATTGTTTTTTAAGAAAGTCATCAGCAAAGAAAAACTCTACTCAGCCTTTGTGCAATTTTCTGATTTCTGCTTGCACATCGATCGCAATTTGCAATGATTGATTTAGCAGTTGAGCATATTCGCCTGCTTGACTACTAACTTGTAAAGCTTGCAGACTGGCTAAATTATTCACAAATAACTCTTGGTTATTAGCAAGCAATTTTTTATTATCCCGCAAAATTCGTTCTGTTTTCAGAGCGCGGACTAAATCTTCTCTAATTAGTTGCAAGGCGGCGATTACTTGATCTCGGTCACGGAAACTGCTTTCTACGTTTCCTGATGCTGCCAATTGGTCATTAATATCTATAGCAGCAACTAGGTCATGATATTTATCAACTTCGTCTAAAAGTATTGTCAGTCCTTCAGGACAGGTCAACTGCCGCCACAGCCATCGCCCCACTAATATCGGCATTGGCACTAAAATTAGTAAAAGAATTCCTAGTCGAATTGAAGAACCAATTGTTGGCAGAATAATAAACGCGTAAATAAAACCAACAATTATTGGCGTTAACGCTAGCGTTACCAGCAATTCATTGACAAAAAACCCTAATCGCTTCTTCCTATCTCGCAAAACAGAGGGGCGAAAAACGTCTTCTGGATCGAATCCAGTCAAACGTCTCAGTTCCCCCTTACTAATTTCCAAGCCTATTAAGTCCGGCTGCACGGCTGGATAACTCCTATGGAAGCCCAAGTTGCGTATTTATTTTAATCGGGTTTGGTAGATAAGCAATGGATGGTTACGTATAGTTATGATAAAAAGCAGATTGTGCAACACGATTAGATCAAGCTAAAAAGCATTTGCACTTATTTTCTGCTCTAGTTTGGATACAATGCAGTACTTAATATAGGCGATCGCATTTAAGCGCACATCAAGTTGAGTATTGTGACTCAGGAAACCAGTTTTCATCTAGAATTTGTTCTAAAGAGCCAAGCAGTGCAACAGGGAATGTATCAATAGGAAGTTGAGAGCGATCGCTTGCTTCTTTTCTTGCATCTTGATAACATTCATCAAATATTTCTAAAATATAAGGCTTAAGACTAGGACTATCTTTGAGAGCTTTTTTAATCTCTCTACGAAAAGTCCTGATTTCTCCTTTCCAATGTCCTTGATTACGTTCTCGTTCTTCATCCCAACACTTGAGTTTTAGTAGATGTTCAAGAAGCTTAATTAATAAACTTTCAATTGCTCGCTTCTGGCTCCTACCTATACTTTCTAATTCTTCTAACAGATTATCTAAATCCACAGATGAAAACTGACCAGCACGAAGTTGATTGATAGTCGTCCTCAGCCAAAGGTAATAATCTTGGTCGTATAAAGTCTGAGCTTTTGGTTCTATTTGTATCACCATACACTTTGCTAAATTCCTATTTTTTGGTTTAGTTTGGACTTGATGATAGTTTCACTAAATCTTACCATTCTTGAGTAAAAACAAGGCTAGTTAGCCTTTATCGTGACGTGTCTTCATACAATATTTTAACGTAGGCGGGAATCTTCAGTTGGCGTTGCAGGTTTGCATTTGAGTCATAGCCTTGGGCTACTAACGCCACATACTCAGTATCCATCATGCCGAGGTTATGAATTTCAGTTAGGATGCAACACCGAAAATATTCCTTAAGTTTAAACTAAAGCTTACTGAAAGAATGAGGTTTTTATTTAACAAGCCGTTGAAAATAGACGAGATCCCATTCATCAGCCTCAAGATTCTCAGCCTTATAAAAAAATTGATTATTACTGAAGGAGAAAAATGGCTAAAACTAAAGCAAATGATATTCTTTCATTAATTGAAGCAGAACATCGCCAAGTTGAAAAACTTTTTGCAGGAGCAGAAAAAGCTAAGGGTGCAAAATTGGTGGAGCAATTCAATCAAATCTATATAGCATTGAACTTACACGCTAGAACTGAAGAAATAGTCTTCTACCCAGCTTTGCGAGATTACGAACAAACCGAACAATATGTTGAAGAAGCTGAAGAAGAACATGAAGAAGTTTCAGTGATTTTAGAAGAGATTAAGGCTCTTAAGCCTACTGACCCTGAGTTTAAAGAAAAAATGAGCGAATTGAAGGAAGCTGTTGAGCATCATGTAGAAGAAGAAGAAAGCGAAATTTTTAGTGCTGTGCGCGAATGTATGAGTGCTGAAGAACTAACTGAATTGGGCCAAGAATTTCAGGAAACTAAAGCTAAATTGATGCCAGATATAGAAGCTGCATTAGCAACGTAATGAGGCAATTATCTCTAAATAGGTTGCATAAACAGTCAACCATGATTTGCACATAATTAGTCAATTGAAATCACCAAAGTATTCTTCATCAGGGAGTAGAAAAATGACTGCTACAAATCAGAAGCGCAAAATTCGTTATGCAGTTGTTGGTTTAGGTTGGTTTGCCCAAGAAGCTGCCTTACCTTCCTTTGCCAACGCCGACAATTCAGAATTAGTGGCACTGGTTTCAGATGATCCTACTAAAAGCGAAGAAATAAGCAAAAAATATGGTATAGAGCATACTTACTCTTACGAAGAGTATGAAGACTGTTTGGCAAGTGGAGAGATTGATGCAGTTTATATTGCGTTGCCTAATCACTTGCATTGCGACTACACTGTGCGGGCTGCTAATCAGGCAATTCATGTATTATGTGAAAAGCCGATGGCAGTAACAGAAGAAGAGTGTGAGGCAATGATTAAAGCTGCCAATGACAATAATGTAAAGCTGATGATTGCCTATCGTTTGCATTTAGAAGAAGCAAATTTACAAGCAGTGGAAATTGTGCGTTCAAAGCAAATTGGTGAACCACGTATTTTCAACTCGGTTTTTACTCAGCAAGTAGAAGAAGGAAATATTCGTTTACGAGATGTTACAGGTGGCGGCACACTCTATGATATTGGTATCTACTGCCTTAATGCTGCGCGTTATCTATTCCAAGATGAACCAATTGAAGTATTTGCTGTAGCTGCCAATAACGGAGAACAACGCTTCAGCGAAGTGGAAGAAATGGCTAGCGTTATTTTGCGTTTCCCGAATGAGCGATTGGCAACATTTACCTGTAGCTTTGGAGGTGCAAGTGTTTCAACCTATCAGATTGTAGGTACTCAAGGTGATTTACGAGTAGACCCTGCATATCCTTGGCAAGGAGAAATCAAGCATTACCTAACAATTAATGGTGAAACTCAAGAGCGTACCTTTGAGGGTCACGATCAATTAGCAGCTGAATTTACCTACTTCTCTGATTGTATTCTCGAAGATAAAGACCCAGAACCATCAGGTACGGAAGGGTTGATTGATGTTTCGATCATTCAAGCGCTTTACGAGTCAATTGAAACAGGTAAACCTGTGCAGATCCAAACTAGCGACCGCCACCAACGCCCCACATCGGATCAAACTATTGAGCTTCCTCCTAATGACGAGAAGCCGGATTTGATTCATGCTGCTGCACCTTCTGGACAATGATTACTAATACTAGTTCTTGGTGAGTTGCACAAAATCAAGCTTGATGAGATAAAGAATGTACTAAGTGGATAATTGTTAGATAACAGACACTTAGTACTAGTCATTTTATAGCGATCGCTTAACAAAAATGCTCGCTATTGATAACATATAAGGGCACAACAATAATATTGTGCCCTTATATGTTTTTTATTCAATTAAAAACTGCTGTCTATGTCGGCGTGAAATGAGCAATCGTACAGAAACTTACGCTGTGCGATTCGTTCCTAGATTAATAAATAACCTGGGGTGAAAACGCCAAGGACAGAACCTTGAAAATTTTCATAGCTGATTTTCGGATGAGGGTGAAAATGCTGCCTAGTTATTGTCTGATGTAGTCTGTAGCCCTTCGATACGCTTCAGCCTCAGCTTGTAGCCGCCTTATGACAGTCGCAAAATCATCATAGAATAATACCCAACCATTGTTAGATGTAAAAACTATAGTTGTTAATTGCCCGAAATTTGCGTATATATTCCTGATTGTAGGAATAACCTGTTGTGGAAAATTTTTACTATTAGCGATTCGGTTTCGGTCATCATAGATAAGAATCCATTCCCCATTGTTAGTGAATGTTGTATAGTCAATACTTTTGTCTGCTTCGTTTATATCACCCAGCTTATTAATAAGTGCCTGTGGAATATTATGCCAAGAAGCACCTTTATTGCCAAAGAGAATTACCCAACCTCCATACGGTGTAAATGCAACACTCTTTATCGTTTTTTTCTGTTTATTTATTTCTAAAAGTTTATTAGTAACGTCTTGTGGAAAATTCGTACTCTCATAAAAACCATTATCGTTATAGATAACTATCCACTCCCGCGAAGGTGTAAACGTAATGCTATTTATAATTCCACGGTTTTTATTTATATCGTTCAAGTCTTTGAGAAGTTTTTGTGGAAGAAGATACGTAGAATAACCATTTCTACCAATTACTATTCCGAAACCTCCATTAGGAGCAAACACAATTTGATTAATAGCTTTTTTTTGCTGAGTTAATGTTTTGATATAGCTAGTTACTAGGGGAGGAATATTGGATGTGTAGTAATCAGCCCAAGCCCGTGAAGAACTTAAGCCAATAGTAGATAAAATGCCTACTACTATTGATGTACTTGCAAAAAACCTAGCAGTTCCTTTTGAAATGTGCTGTACTAAAAAATTATTAGACATATGACTCTGTTTCTAATGTTGGGGTGATCAAGGAGAAATCTTTTAACTGCAAAAGTTTGATCGCACTTCTTGGAGAAGAATTATTACTTTACTATGCTTGTATCCTTAACCGAGAGTATTGGTACACGTACCGCTTTACGATGTACAATAAGCATGTGATAAACCATCTGCCAATGGTTACTATTAGGGTAATTTACAAGTACATCACTTATCATTTGCCGATTTTGATTTCTTATGACAAAAGTTTGGTCTGCTAGGGATTTTTGACTAGCTACAGATAACACTGAAAATACTAATACACGAACTATTGCAGTTTTGCGAACTAATTTGGTAAACATCATGTAACTTGTCTCTTTATTTGCAGAGAGCAGAATCGTCAGAGCTATGTTTGTGTTTTTCATAATAAATGATTCCCGTAATTTATCTAGGGTAAGATGAGATCAATATTCAAATTGCACTGCCTATTACTTTTTACCTACACAGTAATTTGTTGTTTTTCGGTCAAACACACGGCAACACCTTTCTCATAATAAGCTGCTTCATTGATGAAGACTGGGTAAACTGTTGATTTACCTTCATAAGCAATAGTTCTACCCTCAAAAGTTAAAAAAATCGGCTCCCCAGGATTGAGAGGTTCATAATCTTTAAACTGTAGATTTGGGTGAATCATCGCTTGAATATCTCCATGCTCGTTTCTGGGATAATCAATAGTCCCTACATGTTGATAGAGCGTGAGCGTGTCGTTTTTTAGTGGAATTGAACCTTGGTTTAACGCCTCTACATAATCCAAAATTTCATAAATCAGTTTCTCCGTTTTCTGAAACAAATCTGCACTTAACACACCTTGAGGTACTGAACCAACTTCAACAGCAAAACCCAATTCACATTGGGAAATTAAGAAAGAATCTTCTTCATGAGATTGAATATAAAGAACCTTCACCAAAGGATTTATCGAACTCAGATATGCTGCTAATTGCAACAAGAAAGGATCAAGCTTAATAAGAATCAGAGTTAATCCCATGTTTGCAGTCGTGCTGTGCAAATCCACAAAAATGCTTGTCTGCGATTTATTTTTCGGTTTGAGGATTTCGATAATCAGTCTTGCCTGCCTATCTTCATTGCTCCTGAGTTCCAGGTTTTGCAGGTCTTCCTTGTTGAAGTTGCGGTTTAAGTCTTTGTCGATGTAACGCCTGCCTTCTGCAAAGGCTTCCGGATTGCCCAACAATGTTAGTGTTTCAAAGCTAGGTCGTTGAATTAGGTGAGGAAATTGCTCAAAGAGTTTAGTTATATATATTCCTGTTAGTTCATTCCCGTGGATTCCACCAATAATTACGGCCCGGTGGATTTTTTGGCTGCTTTGGTTCATGTATAGTTACTCGCTCAATACTTGTAAATGCATAATAAAAGTAATACTATGCTTCTGCAAGCTTAAATTTGCATAAGATTAGATAAAATTGGCATAGTGCTTAATACGTATGGAGTTAGACAAGCTAAAATACTTTACTGTTCTGGCTGAAGAACTCAACTTCAGTCGAACTGCTGACCTCTTGGATATCGATCAGCCATATCTGAGCAAGCATATTCGTCGCTTGGAAAAGGACTTAGGATTTGAACTGTTTGACCGAGAGAGACGACCACTCCAGTTAACATCTGGGGGAAAAGTTTTCTTTGAAGATGCTTCTGAGATTATTAGGCAGGTTGAACGGGCGAAGAGACGAGCATACAGAGCTAGTCTTGGTGAGGTAGGAGAGTTGACGATCGCACTTAATAGTTCAATTACTAACAGTGTTCTGCCAAATGTACTGCAAGCTTTTCGCTCCCATCGTCCTGATGTCGAGCTAGTTTTATGTGAGTTAGCATTGAATGAGCAAATACAGCAGTTGCTTGATTACCGAATTGATATTGGTTTTGATTTTTTGCCCAATGATAATCACCCAGATTTAGAGTCTATAACCATTTTGTCAGAGCCACTAGTGATTGCTTTACCTGAGTCACATCTACTAGTAGCTAAATCTCAAATTCCACTCAAGGCATTAGCGAATGAACCTTTTGTTTTACCTTCACCAAAAGTAATCCATTTCTATAATCAAATTATTAATTTTTGTGAACAGGTTTTTGGTCATGAATTAAAAGTTGTCCAACAAGCAACTTGGATGCTGACCGTATTGAGTTTAGTTGCGGGTGGAGTTGGGGTGTCTTTGGTGCTAAAAAATGCCCAAAATATTCAGCGTCAGGGAGTTGTGTACAGACCAATTGAAGGAAATAACCTGAAAATCAGCATTGTTGCGCTTTGGCGGCGTGACGACCAATCTGCTGTTTTAAATGAGTTTCTAGAGGTTCTCAAAGATATAAGCCGCAGATGGGAAATGTAAGAAAGGTCGTGGAGAATTTGCGAACCAAGGTTGCTCAACTAACTCCAGAAATTGCTGCTTAAAGAATTTATATTGCTTTATGCAACAGTCCACCCATCTGTTCGCTGATGTGATGTGAGTGCTGAGGATATCCGCATTATGTTTCGAGCAGATCGAGGACTGGGGGAAGTGGACGGGATGAGCATTGCCTTGGTTGGAAGTGGTCTTCGTAAGTGTAGGCAAACCGTCCACACTTTGTCTACAACGTGTCTACAGAAAAGTTCCCGCTACTTCAATGAAAGCGATCGCAGTATTGAAAGTGGCTCATTAAGTCCTTAACGTAACTTTCTGCACAGTTGCTCATTTCTACCCCATGCCTAAATCTTAAGGATAAAGACCTCTGTCAGTCAGCGCCTGAGCCACTCTACCTACCCCTAAAGTATAAGCAGCTAATCGCAGAGGAATTTGCCGTATCTCCGACTGCTGAATCACCCGATGGTAAGCTTGTACCATCAAATGCTCCATTTCGCGGTTAACGCGTTCCTCATCCCAAAATACATAGGAAAGACCCTGCACCCACTCTAAATAACTGACTACTACACCGCCAGCATTCGCCAATATATCGGGTAGCACTGTCACACCCCGCGCCTCTAACGCCAAGTTAGCCTCAAGAGTAATCGGCCCGTTAGCTGCTTCTGCGACAATTCGTGCTTGCACTTGATTCACATTTTCTTCAGTGATTTGGTTTTCTAAAGCCGCCGGTATTAAAACATCGCAGGGCAAAGTTAATAAATCTGCATTGCTAATTGGTACAGATTGCGGGAAACCCATAATACTCTTACGATTTTCAGCAGCATAGACTTTCAACCTGGGAATATCAAGACCGACTTCGGAAAATATTCCTCCAGCACCCGTTGAAACAGCAATAACTTTCGCGCCTGCTTGATGTAATAATTCTGCTGCGGCACAGCCAACGTTACCGAAACCCTGAATAGCTACTCGGATACCTGCTAAGGATTTACCTTGCTGTGCCAGCGCCTCACGGACAATAATCATCACGCCACGTCCGGTTGCCATTTCTCGTCCCAGCGAACCACCAATAGAAAGCGGTTTTCCAGTTACAACCCCTGGTACAGCATGACCGACATTCACAGAGTAAGTGTCCATCATCCAAGCCATCTCACGGGCAGAAGTACCCATATCTGGAGCAGGAATATCTACAGCAGGCCCAATATCTTTAATCAACTCGCTGATATAACGGCGGGTGATTCGCTCTAGTTCGCCAACACTGTAGCGTTTCGGATCTATGGGAATGCCACCCTTCCCACCACCGTAAGGTATACCTAACAAAGCACATTTCCAGGTCATCAGCATTGCTAGAGCAGATACTTCCCGTAATGTCACTGCTGGATGGTAACGGGTTCCACCCTTGTAGGGGCCTAAAACATCGGAGTGTTGCACCCGGTGTCCAGCAAGAACCTGTATTTCCCCATTATCTAATTTCACGGGGATGGAAACCGTCACAACCTTACGCGGGTGGCTAAGAATTTCTAGCAAACCCTGATTTAAATTTAATTCTTTAGCTGCCGCTTCTAAGTAGCTACATGCTTGATCAAATGGGCATATATGCGCTGGAGAAGCAGGTTCTGGCAGCAACAGAGATTTTGAAATCATAAAATTTTCTCCTAATCACGGTATCTTTACGAACCGGATATCATCTGTATTTAGCTTATCCTTTTTTTTAGGGAAATAAAATTTTTGTAGTTTTTGTTACAGTTTTATATTTTATATTCTGCTATTGCTACAAAAGCAGGATAATTATATATCAAGAGCAAAAACTTAAGTAAAACTTATATATAACGTCAGTCAGATAGTTAAAATGACAAGTTTTTACCTTGCTAGTGCGATCGCTGCATTCTGTCCTCCAAAGCCAAAACTGCAACATAGTACTTGCCTAATTTTACTTAAACGTGCAGATGTAACGATATCTAAATCAAACTCCGGCTGCTGAAATCCTACACAAGGTGGTAATATTTGATGCTTTAAGGCCATGAGAGAAAAAGCCACACCTAAAGCTCCAGATGCTCCTAATGTGTGGCCTGAGCTTCCCTTGGTGGAACTAACTGCCACCCCTTGGGGAAACAAACGCTGGATTACCATGCTCTCCATTTGGTCATTTAGCTGGGTAGCTGTGCCATGAGCATGAATGTAATCAATATCAGTTGGTGAGAGGCAACTACGTTCTAGACATTGTTTGATAGCAGCGATCGCACTTTTGCCTTCAGGTTCTGGTGAATTACCATGATATGCATCGTTAGTTAAGCCAAAACCGAGAATTTCACCATACACTTTTGCTTGACGCTGTTTTGCCAACTCTGCTGATTCCAAGACAAACACAGCTGCGCCTTCGCCTAACACTAAGCCTTGCCGGTGCAAATCAAAGGGATAAGCCCCAGTTTTTGCCAAAGCACCCATCTGCTGAAATCCAGCTAAAGTTAGGGGTGTAATCGGCGCTTCTATTGCGCCAGCGATCGCCTGTTGACATTGCCCAGTTTGAATAAGCAAAGCTGCTTGAGCAATCGCCCAAATTCCAGTTGCACAAGCTGCCATCGGTGCTAAAACTATACCTGATGCACCGATTTGTCTTGCAGTAGCGATCGCGTTCATGTGAGGTAATGTATCTAGCCAATTTCCAAAAGAGGACACGGACAAATTCGCTACATCTTTATACATTTGCTGCGCCATGATTTCCCAAGACGCTTGATAAGAGCGACTCGATCCAATGACTACAGCACAATCAGGTGCATGTGAAACTAAGCCAGAATCTTGTAAAGCAGAAGCTACAACCATCTGAGTTAACATTGTCAACTCAGATGGTTGTTGACCAATCAAACCTAGAGGAAGTGGTGTAAATTCTGGAAAAGGTTGATGTAATCGAATTCCAGATTTACTTGCTAGCAAATTTTGCCAGCTATCTTCTAAGTTTCCACCCAAGGCGGAAATTAAACCAATACCAGTGACAACAACCTTTGTCAATTTAGGAGTTAGTAGTTATTTTCCCCCTGCCCCCTGCCCTCTTCCTCTACTTCCCTGATATTTTCAGATTTTCAGCACCTTGTGTGACTTTAGCGGAGTCAATGCGATCGCCTTGCTTAATTTTGTTTACTACATCAAAGCCTTGAGTTACATTGCCAAACACAGCATAGTTACCATCTAAGAACGGCAAATCTGCTAAAGCAAAGTAAAACTGGGCAGAGGCGGAGTCTGGTGCTTGCGATCGTGCCATCGCTACTGCACCCTGTTTATGGGGTAATACGACAGGTTGAGCAGTAGCATCAAAGGGTTTATTGTAAGTCGGAGTATCTGAACCTTTCGCCTTAACTTCTAAAGGTATATAACGAGCATTTCCCGTTTTTGGGTCAATATAACTACCAGTTCCCAGTCTATCTGCTGGAACTTTCGGGTCTTTACTTTGTGGATCGCCCCCTTGAACAACAAATGGTTGGGGTTCCCGTACAACTCGATGGAAAACTAAACCATCGTATACACCCTTCTGCACTAAATCTACGAAGTTGCCTGCTGTAATAGGGGCATCAGTGCCATCTACTTCGATAGTAATCGGCGAGCCTTTAACCGTAAGTACCACAGTAGCCTTGCCATCGAGACGTGGTAAATCTGCCAGTCCAGGAATACTCTCACTATTAGTTTCAGATGAAGATGTTGCTTCAGTAGTTGTCTTGCTGCTTGCCTCGCTTGTGGTCGAGGTAGCTGTCGAGATTGGAGAAGACGTATTAGATGCGACTTGCTGTGTTGAACATCCACCCAACATCAAAGCACTGATGATCGCAATAGAAAGCAAAAATTGTGAAATTTTTAACCGCATTGCCTGTTACCGATTTAACCAGAGTATCTTATCGTTTCGAGGGGTATTGAGAATGGGAATTGGGAATGGGGAATTGGGAATTGGGGATTGAGCATTGGTCATTAATCAATAACTCTTCTTCCCCTGCTCCCCCTGCTCCCCCTGCTCCCTCATCCCCACTTCCTTACAGTCCTTCTAATGACACTCCCAAAAAGCGGGCTAATTTTGCACCTTCTGTTTCTAACTCTGTTAAAGATAACGGTTGTCCCACCCGTGTTAAGGGTATATCTCGCCGGCCCTTAATGCGTAGATAGAGGGCGCGAAGAGGATTAAGACCTTCTTTGACGGATATTCGCACTGACTGTACATCTTCTATGCGACCGTCAATCTCAATTCGGCGGTTTTTGCCAGGAAATCCCCAACGGAATATTTTAATTGTGCCAGTTTCCTGATTAAATTCGTTGTAACCGCCTCCTACGTCCCATAAAATTACTAGCCACAGATATGTAGCTAATAGCAAGCCAGCAGTGCCATATAAACCCATCACCAATCCTTGGGGGACGAATACCAGTTGAGTTGGATCGGAAACTATGAGTAAATTAACTTTTAAATAACTGGATATTCCAGCCAATAAAAAGCCGCTTGCTCCCAACGTAACGATAGTTGCCCAGCAGTAATTACTGAACCGACGAGAACCGAGAACATTTTGATGCAGGAGGCGATCGCCTTTGTTAATCGTTGTTGATGCCGTCATTTAACTACCATTGCCCCGTGAGATACTCGCTGTCACATACTTGCACACTTAATGCTTTGGCATATAGTGTGTACTTCTGTACCAATCCGGCTATTGCTGAGGAGGCACTGAAGCTCTGTTTTAAGTCCACGGTATACTTTACCGTAGACGAGGGATTTTTTACCCTGTGCCCTATAAATTTTACTGTCCCGGATGATGCCTTACTTGCACTATGGGACGAACCACTAGTACCGCAAGGCGGAAGTCAAAATTCAAAAGTGTTATTGAATAAGCTTTTCAGGGCTTTTCAATGGTCTGCTTATTTCCGTCATGCTGTACTAGTACCTTCCCCCTTGTCCAACGTTTCACATAGTTTTTTCAGAGGTGTATCAACGACCGTGGCGGCGAAGTGACCATTCACATTTTACCAAACATTGTTGACAAAAACTCAACTGCGCCCTTCCCTGTTCCTGCTACTTGTATAATTTTTTAGGGCATTAAGTCCTAAATTTCTTCACTCAATCGCTGATAAAAATTATTTCTCCCCTGCCCCCTGCCCACGTCCATGTAGACTAAATTTTTTTACATTTCTGAGAAAAGTTGTGTCAAATTGTAAAATTTCTGATATTCATATTATTTATAAGGTTTGTGTTTCATAACTGATTTGCTTGGTGTGTATCAGGCAAAAACCCTGAGTAGTATGATAAGTTAAGAATCATTAAGTTACCACAAGCTAGATTACTAGCCGATGGTACGTGTAATGGCATAAAGAAAGAGAAATGCTGATCTCATTAATGAGTATTTCTCTCAGAATCTCAATTGCTTTGACGCTGTTGAGATTGTCAAAAAAAACGTTAATTCCTCACGGCAGTCGGTTACACTGGCTCTCCGCACTGTCTTAGAAACGTTGCAATTTTAGTAAAAAGAGGATTTTAGTCCGATGACCATCGCAGTTGGACGCGCCCCCAGTAGAGGGTGGTTTGACGTATTAGACG
>NZ_JAVRBS010000035.1:0-53498 GCF_034531155.1 Nostoc sp. ChiVER01
GCGCTTGGATGGCTCCTCAAGATCAACCCCACGAACAATTTGTATTCCCTGAGGAGGTATTACCACGTGGTAACGCTCTCTAATAGACCAAACATATTAGGCGGCACTGGACGCGACCAAGAATCCACCGGCTTTGCCTGGTGGTCTGGTAACGCGCGTTTAATCAATCTATCTGGCAAACTACTGGGTGCTCACGTTGCCCACGCTGGCTTGATTGTATTCTGGGCTGGAGCGATGACTTTGTTTGAAGTCGCTCACTTTGTTCCCGAAAAGCCCATGTACGAGCAGGGCTTGATTCTGTTACCTCACCTCGCTACCCAAGGTTGGGGCGTTGGTGCTGGTGGTGAAGTTATCGACACCTTCCCCTACTTTGTTGTTGGTGTACTCCACCTAATTTCCTCAGCTGTCCTTGGCTTTGGCGGTATCTATCATGCCGTTCGTGGACCAGAAACCTTAGAAGAATACTCTTCTTTCTTTGGTTACGACTGGAAAGACAAGAACAAGATGACCAACATCATCGGATTCCACCTGATTATTTTGGGATGCGGTGCGCTGCTGTTGGTACTAAAGGCAATGTTCTTTGGTGGTTTGTATGACACCTGGGCACCAGGCGGTGGTGACGTTCGGATTATTACCAATCCGACATTGAACCCAGCAGTTATCTTCGGTTATGTACTCAAGTCTCCCTTCGGTGGCGAAGGCTGGATTGTTAGCGTCAATAACTTAGAAGATGTGGTCGGTGGTCACATCTGGGTTGCCTTTATCTGTATTGCCGGCGGTATTTTCCACATTCTTACCAAGCCTTTTGCTTGGTCACGTCGTGCATCCATCTGGTCTGGTGAGGCTTACCTCTCCTACAGTTTGGGCGCTCTGTCGTTGATGGGCTTCATTGCCTCAATCTTTGTTTGGTTCAACAACACCGTTTATCCAAGCGAATTCTTTGGCCCTACTGGTCCAGAAGCTTCTCAAGCTCAGGCTTTGACCTTCTTGATTCGTGACCAACGCTTGGGTGCTAACGTCGGTTCTGCCCAAGGCCCCACAGGTCTGGGTAAATACTTGATGCGCTCTCCAACTGGCGAAATCATCTTCGGTGGTGAAACCATGCGCTTCTGGGATTTCCGTGGCCCTTGGTTGGAGCCTCTACGTGGCCCCAATGGTCTTGATTTGGAAAAAATCAAGAATGATATTCAGCCTTGGCAAGCTCGTCGTGCTGCTGAATATATGACCCATGCTCCTCTGGGTTCTCTGAACTCTGTGGGTGGTGTGGCTACCGAAATTAACTCTTTCAACTACGTATCTCCTCGCGCTTGGTTGGCGACTTCTCACTTCGTACTAGGATTCTTCTTCCTAGTTGGTCACTTGTGGCACGCTGGTCGCGCACGGGCTGCGGCTGGTGGTTTTGAGAAAGGAATTAACCGTGAGACTGAGCCAGTGATGTTTATGGACGACCTAGATTAGGTTGTAAAGTTTATTTCATCACTGATAACTAAATACTTTAGAGGCTCTTGCATAAAAGCAAGAGCTTTTTTTATAGGAAAATTAGTTATCTCTTGATTAAAGTGAGCGACTTACCAAGGTAATTAATACTATGAGTGATTCCAATTTTATTGATGCTTTGCGATGGACATCTGAAGCTAAAGAAAAGTTACAAAATATTCCCTTTTTTGTCCGTTCTCAAGCTAAAGCGAGAATTGAACAGCTAGCTCGTGAAGCAGGACAAGAGATTGTGACAGCAGATTTGGTAGAACAGGCTAGGCTTGAGTTTGGACAATAAAACATTGTGGAGTTTGCAACAATGACAATCGCCAAAAATCGAGCAGACCGAGTAATGCTTTACGATATTAGCTTGGAACACTTTGAAAATTTTTTAAAAGACTTGAGACATCGGGCAGCAAAGTTAGCTTGCGATCGCACTACTTTGAAAATTATCAGACCTTTAGCTGAACATAAAGATTACATTACAAAGAGATAATAGATTAAAGGTGAGTTGAAAAAAGGTAGTCATCGCCGTCAAAAGGCAGAGCCAAGCGACAATCTAAATTAGCAAACTTACCATACTAATCTAAATTTAGGAAATTTTAATTATGTCTAGACTGACAGTTCCACCTAATTTCACAGGCAGTGCTGGTTCCGACACAATAGTAGGGGAAGATTTAAATAAATTTCCAGCAATTGGGATTGATATTTTAACTGGAGGTTTCATTGATACAGGCTCAGGAAAGGACACCATTAAAGGCAACGGTACTGGCGGTAAAGGCCGTGATGGTGCTATTGATAACAACGGCAGCGAAGGCGGTGCTGGTATCGGCATCAGCAATAATGGCAATCTGAATGTTGGGTCGTGCGACGACGCTATCATCGGCAAGGGTATTGGGGGTAGTGGAGGCAAGGGTGCGGACGAGTTTTCTAGCGGCAATGGAGGAGCTGGGGATGGCACTGGTGGCGGCGATGGCGGTGCAGGGACAGGCATCCTCAACATTGGCATCCTTAATACTGGGTTCGGCAATGACACAATCAGCGGCAATGGCACTGGCGGCAAGGGCGAAAACGGCGGCGGTCAATTCCCCTTTGGCGGCGATGGTGGATTTGGAACTGGCATCAGTAACAGTGGCAGTCTAAATACTGGGAGCGGAAATGACACGATCACTGGCACTGGTACTGGCGGCACTGGTTCTGACAATCGCTATGCCGGCGGCGGTGGATTTGGGACTGGCATCAGCAATACTGGGCAACTGGATACCGGAGACGGAAATGACGCGATCGCTGGCATCGGTATAGGGGGCATTCCCGGCACTGGAATTGGACCCGGCGAAGGCGGTGTAGGGATTGGCATCAGCAATAATGGCAGTCTCAATACAGGCTCAGGAAATGACACGATCACTGGCACTGGCACTGGTACTGGTGACGATAGGTATGGCGATGGAGGTACTGGAACTGGCATCAGCAACACTGGGCAACTGGATACCGGAGACGGAGAAGACGCGATCGTAGGCACTGGCACTGGTACTGGCGACTTCTCTGACGACAACATTGATGAAACTGGCATCCAGAACATGAAAGGTGCTACCATCACCACAGGCCAGGGCAACGACACAATTACTGGTTCTGGCAACGGTTTAGTTTCCAACCTAATCGTCATAGGTATCTCCAACGACGGAGTAATTGATACGGGGAATGGTTGTGATATCCTTACGGGACTTGCTAGCACAACAATTAGTGATACTGACTATAGCAGTGGTAGTGGTACTGCCATAGGCATTTTTGGAAAAGGAACGATCCGGACTGGCGATGGCGATGACACTATAACTGGCACTGCTCAGGGCGGTAATGGTAGTAATAGCGTTTATCAGGGTGAGAACGGCGGTAATGGTAGTAATGGAACAGGTATTAATAACAGTGGCAATCTAAATGCAGGGGATGGCAATGACACTATAACTGGCACTGGTCAGGGCGGTAATGGTGGTAGTAATGGCGGTAATAACGTTAATGGCGGTAATGGTGGCACTGGAACAGGTATTAGTAACAGTGGCAACCTGAATGCAGGGGATGGGAATGACACTATCACCGGCACTGGTCAGGGGGGCAAAGGTGGTACTGGCAAAATATCAGGCACAAATGCCACTGCATACGGTATTTTCAACGACGGAGTAATTGATACTGGGAATGGTTGTGACATCCTTACCGGACAGGCTACAGCAACAATTGGTGGTACTGCATACGGCATTTATGGAAAAGGAACAATCAAGACTGGTGATGGCAATGATAAAATTACATCCACGAGTACCGTCAATGGAGTTCAACAAAAAGTTACTATTGGTGGCGGTATCAACATTGATCTAGGCACTGGAAATGACTACTTCAAAGGGTTTGGTACTGGGACTGTGGATGGTGGAAAAGGTTTTGATACCTTAGACCTGAGTGCTTTCAATCGCTCTGAACTCACTTTTTCTGGTGTAATTTCGGGCAATACCCTAAACCCAGCTAACATCAGCTTCAATAACAATAGAGATGTTATTACATTGTCCACAACAGGCTTTGAGAATTTTATCTTTGCAGATGGCTCTTTGTCCTACAGCACTTTGGTCTGAAACTAAAATTACAACAATCTTAGAGGATGTTTGAAAAGTTCTCTTGTCGGTATCAAAAGTTTTAGATCCCTCAAAATCTCCCTTAAAAAGGGAGATTTTGATTCCAGTTCCCCCCTTTTTAAGGGGAGCCACTGCCATCTTGGGGGTTTCCCCCATGAGCGACTGGCGTGGGTCAGGAGGAATCTAAAAGTGTCTAAAGTCACAGGTAAATACTTTTCAAACAACCTCTTACGAAGAATAATTACGAATTCCAAATTAATATCAACTTGCTCCCACATTCATTGCTGCTAAAAAAGCCTTCTGGCTCACATCTCTGTAAACTGTATTCAAATACTTCATTACCACATCACTCGAAGTTGAATTTACTGTATTTTCCTCTTCCTTCGCTAGGGGTATTGCTCCTAATACATCTAGTACCATCTCATTTGTGGACGGCGCAATCACTACTAATGATGACTCTAGCGGCTCATTGTATTGCCAGAAAGAGTCAATTTTTACTGAGTATTTATTATTAGGAATTGACTGTTGAATATCGGGCGTTTCTGTGGTATTGGGCTGAATCTTGGCACTACGTAATTGACGTAAATCGCTGATAATTTGCTCTTTGGTGCGTCCGCGCAATTGAAATAGTACAAAGGGGTCTTCACTGAAGCGATCGCCTAACTGATAGTACAGCGCACCAATATGTTTACAGGGATTTGCTTTATCAGGACAAGAGCATTTACTCTGAACATCACCAAGGGTAAATGGAAATATCGAAAGACCATTTGCTGTAAATACTTCTTCTATATTTTGTGGCATTTCTCCTGCTAATAATTTGGCAGCAAAAATTGCTTTTTGGGACATGCTTTCAATTACATAACCCCATTGTTCATCGCTAAATGGCTCAAGGGAAAGGGAAACTTTATAAGGTTCTACTTCACTACCTTGCACTCTAGCTAATACTTTTGCACCTTTAAATTCGATGCTCAAAACATTTCCTTGACGAGCATAATTTCTCGCACGTTCTAAACGCTTTTTAAAGCGATAGGAATCTAGTAAATCTAACCATTGTTGTGACCACCATTCTCGACTTGCTTGTAATGTGTAATTAGTCATAAGTCAATTTAAAAACTTAGTAGTCTGCTATATCAGTGCGAGTTCGTAGTGAGCGCTTTAACGCTCAAATCAAAAACTAAAGTCTTTACTACGAACTTATTCTGCATCATCGTCAATTACTGCACTGCGATCAAGTATTAGTAAGTTACGAAGTTGGTCTGTATCCAGTTCTGTCAACCATTCTTCACCAGCACCTACAACTTGTTCAGCTAGTTGTTTCTTACTTTCAATCATGTCATGAATTTTTTCTTCTAAAGTGCCTGTGCAGACAAATTTATGTACTTGCACATTCCGGGTTTGACCAATCCGAAATACTCTATCTGTTGCTTGATTTTCCACGGCTGGGTTCCACCATCTATCAAAGTGGAATACATGATTTGCTCGTGTTAAATTCAGTCCTACACCACCCGCTTTCAGAGAAAGAATCATAATCGGTGGCCCTTGAGGATCGTGTTGGAAACGGTCGATCATTTCCTCACGTTGTTTTTTGCTGGTGCTGCCATATAAAAAGAATATTTCTCGCCCAAGGTGTTTTTCTAAATAGGGTTTAAGTAACTTACCCCATTCAGCAAATTGTGTGAAAATTAAAGCTCTGTCGCTTTCTGCTAAAACTTCTTCTAACATTTCTTCTAGCCGCAGAAGTTTGGCTGAATTATGTTGCTCTAATGTCGCTTCTTTCAAATATTGGGCTGGGTGATTGCAGATTTGTTTGAGTTTAATTAACAAAGCTAAAATCATCCCCCGACGTTGCAATCCTTCAGCAGATTCAATCTCGACTAAAGATTGTTCTACAATTTGTTGATAAAGAGCAGCTTGTTCACCAGTTAAACCGCAAAATACGGTCATTTCTTGCTTATCTGGTAAGTCTTGAATGATGTCGCGATCGCTTTTCAATCGCCGCAGTATAAATGGTTGTACTAATGAACGTAACTGAGTCAAAGAAGCGGTATCACCATATTTTTCAATTGGCATGGCAAACCGACGCTGGAAAAATTGCTTATTGCCTAAATATCCTGGATTGAGAAAATCCAAAATAGACCAGAGTTCTTGCAGTCTATTTTCTACTGGTGTCCCCGTCAATGCAATACGAAATGTCGCTTCTAATTCCCGAACTGCTTTTGATTGCTTCGCCTCTGGATTTTTCACATTCTGAGCTTCGTCTAAAACAATTATCTGCCAGGAGACACTTTGCAATGACTTGATATCTCGATGAAGAAGTGAGTAGCTAGTAATAATTAAATCGTGCTTTTTCACTGCTTCTAAAAACGCTTTTCCTTTTGGACGTTTGTCACCGTGATATTGCAAAATTTTCAGGCTTGGTGCAAATTTATTGACTTCCCTTTCCCAGTTGCCTAAAACAGAAGTTGGACAAACTAGCAGTGTTGGATTTTCTAGTGCATCCTGTTCTTTCAAGTGCAGCAAAAAAGCAATGAATTGGACAGTGTTATGGCAAATAATATTGTTAGCAACAAAATTATGATGTTCGCTAACTTCAAAGTCATAAACCCATCCATCATACTCTATCTCTTCTATTGATTCTATCCGGCAATAAAATACTTCTTGATCGAGAAGACATTGCAAAGACTGTCTTGTTAAGCTCAACTGTTCTACATCTAGGTTGCTATATGCTGTCAGGGTTTGAGTTGTCCACTTGGAAGGTTTTAGTAGCTGATACTGTTCTTGGGCTTCTCCACTAATAATGCGGTTCATCCCAGCTATTACTCGCTGTAAACTATCTCTAGAAAATTGCTGTGAACCATTAATGTAAACAGTGTTGTGCATCCCAAAATGACGCAACGGAAGTCCCGTTGCTATGACTGTTTGGGCAACCATATCAGAAGCAGGAATTCCTTCAATATTTGTGTTACTGAACAGTTGACAAATTCGTTCTAACTTGCTCTGTTTTTTTGAGTTATTAAAACCAATTTCTTGCAAAAATCTGCGGGCAGAATTTCCTCCAATTACACCAATATAGTAGGTGCGTAAAGTACGAGTTCCATTAGTGGCACACTTCAGTTTGGGCGATATTCGCAACCAAATGCCGAAGCGACGCAGTAGTGCAGAAAGTTGCTGAATTAGTAAAGCTGAAGCAGTAGCAATTTCAATACTCCCCATACTCAAAACAACAGCAGATTCAGCATCAAAATAGTTTTGTAAAAATATCCGCACACTATCCAAGTTGGCCTGCATAATGAAGGGCGGAATAGATTTTTCTGCCGATAGTTTACCCCAAACATAACCTTTAGCTTCTAAGAATCGCCGATAGCCTTGGCTGTTAACTCGAAGAGCAGAAACTCTATTAGGGAAGGTAGAGATATTAGGGCTGTTAATTTTGAGGTTATAGCGCTTTTGAATGCGTTGGCAAGTCTGGAGTAGATCCTCTAATACTTTGGTATCTTTTTGGGATATTGTGACTCTTCCCACATCGGGTAGTTCATGTCCTTCAGCAATCTGCCAAGCAAGAAACTTGACTAAATCAGGGTCTTGTGGTTTTCCATTCCAGAGCGTTTTACCTGGGACACAAATGTAATCACCCACCTGTAAGTTATTTGTCCAACCTTTACTTGTCAGCAGCTTATGACGATGAGTGATAGTGATATTACTACCGTCTTCTAAGGTAATTTTTCGTAATTTCTCGCGGACTTGCTGCCGATACAACCGTCTGACATTAGCCTGGACAATTTTGCCAGTTTTTTCATCTATAGAATTAACTAGTAATTGCTCTGTAGGGTTAGCCCAAAATCCTTCGCCGTCAAACTCTGTTTCTTCAGCGTGAGTTGTCCAGATTGTCTCTGCTGTGCGTAACAGTCCATTTACATTTACTAAAGTATCATTTGCTACGCATTTACCGAGTCCCATGTCGTCTGCTAGACATGCACCCAAACCCCAACGTTCTAAGAAGGAGAGCCAAGCAGCGCCACGTTCTTGATAAGGTCGCAACTGTCCTTTAAAGGCTGCTGGTGTCGGCAAAGGTGCGATCGCTTGATTATTGTTTAACGCCCCAATTAACTCTTGCAATGCCCCAGATGCCTCAAAGCTAACTACTGGTAATTTTTCAATTACCTGGGTATCCCCTGTACTGAAACGTAAGGCATCCTCTAAGGAAAGTGCCATTTGATCTTTGCGAGTGGTAAAAAAGGTTTGGGCTGTCTTAATATCTTGGGGGCGCAATTCCACCCACTCGCCGTTAATTTCTACTAGCGGACTATTTAAGGCCACAAGTTTATCGAACTCAGCTTTAGAAATAGTTTGTCCACCAATTGCCAATTGCCATTGGAAATTTAGCAAACTTTGCAATCCTAAACGTCCCTGTTTTTTCTTTGGAGTTTCAGCAGTAATTTTCAAACCTAAACGATTCGCCCATCCTTCACGGTTCGCTAAACTGGGAGGCAAAATTACTCCTAAACCACTGTCTTCCAACCTCCAAGCTACAGCTTTGATAAACTCATAAGCTTGCATGGGAGTGATCCGAGAAAACTGGGGATATTCGGTTTCAAAACTGGGTGCGATCGCTGGATATAATCGAGAAGCTACCCCCAAACCTCGCAAAAATGTTTCCTGTGGTTGCTCAATTGTCCGGTTTTCATAAACCAATTGTTCAACTGGATTGTTCCAAATAGTTGCCGCATCCACCAAAAACTCAGGATCATCAGCCGCTTGCAAGAAATATGCTAATGTCCAATCTGTTTGGCCAGACTCTGGAGAACGCAGTTGAAAACAAGTACGAAATAGAGTTTTAAGAGTTAATTGGTATTGTAGCGGCATAGTCCAAGCCTTTAATGCCGCTTCCAGTCGTTCCACTTCAATTGCCTCTGCATTAGCTGTATCAGATGCACTAGTTAAGGCTTGTAACCACTGTCGCACCCCACTTGGTAAAGATGCGATCGCCTTAACTTCCATTGGAGGCTGAGAACCCACCATCCCTCGCACTTGGGCATCTATTGTACTGTTAAGAAATCCCAAAAGTAATTCTTGAGCTTCGTCTGGAAAGTCTACATACATTGGGCATTGGACATAGTTATTTTCCTTGTCCCCTTGTCCCCTTGTCCCCTTATCCCCCACTCCCTCCTGATAAGTCCGACAAACCAACGGCATATTTGCAGAAAATCTTTCTAGACGGGTTCCATCTACAGCACTGTCTAGAAGTACTTGCCATTTAGCAGCAAATGCACCATCTGCTTGTCGGTCAATTGTTGGTAAAAACTTACACCGTGAGATTAAATCTAAACTCCATCGGGCAACTTGCGACCAAAAACGTAAATCTCCTCCTAAAAAAGCATCTTCTCCTTTAGCAGCATTTAAGGGAACAGCCGCGAGAAATTTTACTGCTTCGCTGGGGTTGAGACAAAAACCTTCAACTCGCCACGGTTGCAAATATTGCGGAGAGTCTGTGTCTAGTTCCAAACTGGCAGAATGTACAGGGAAAATCGCTGTTGTTTCTTCGTAACTGCCTTCTGGAATATAAGTTGGTAAAGCAATAATTTGCGAATACGTTGGTAAACTGGTCTCAGTGGTAGTGGTGGCTTTTCGTGTTCGCCCAGTTGTAGCTATGGCTTTGCTTGCCGCAGGCATTGCAACTTGAGGTTGCTGCATGAAGTTGGTAATCGCCATGTTCTGCGATCGCAACCACTCATTCAACTCAACTGATGTCATCGCCAATGGATGTAGTGGTATATCTCCAGATCCATTAGACTCGAAATTCACTCGTGGCGATCGCCACGTTTCTCCCCAAATAAATAAACAACCATTTTGATTTTTTATTAACCAATTACAGTGTAAAATCGCCATTTTCTAACTACTCAAGTTTCCCAAATTTCAAGAATTAAAACCGCAATTATTCTAATTTTTGCATTTTATAAAGAAGATTCTTAACTAAAAATTACATATAATTAATTTATTTAATCTCAAAATTATTAATAATGATTTTTCCCATAGTTAAAGTTTTAAAAAACGGGATAATAGTTGAAATAGATTATATGCATCCTCAAGAGCAGGAGGTTGTAAGAGCATTACTCAATATTGTAATTGTTGAAGGTAAAACTTATCCCCAAAAGGAACTTCTATCTCAGGCAGAATTTTCAGCTTACTGGTTGAGTAAGGATGCCTTTGTTGTTAGGACATCTGTTGAGGATGCTACATACAAACCAAAAGAAATATTGGGGGCGTTTTATTTAAAACCAAACTTCCCCGGTCGGTGTTGCCATATTTGCAACGCTGGTTTTATTGTACAACCTGAGTTACGCGGTCAGGGGATCGGGCGATTCATGGGAGAAGCGATGCTCTTAATAGCAGCAAACCTGGGCTATAAAGCAGTAATGTTCAATTTGGTCTTTGAAACTAATATACCTTCAATTACACTTTGGCAGTCGTTGGGATTTGAGATCATTGGGCGCATTCCGCGTGCGGCGAAGCTAGGGGATGAACAAATGGTAGACGCGCTGATGATGTATCGTGCTTTGGGTTGAACTACTTATCTATCTTTGTATGTACTAGAAGTCAGTCATAGTGCATAAATGTTAGGATTGCCACAGAAAGAGAATAGCGAAAGAGAAGGGAAAAAAACTGAATGGCAGAAGTTGATAAGTCAATATCCTTCGATGGAAGGGATATTCGACTGAAAGTAGGCCTACTAGCTCCCCAGGCTGGTGGGTCGGTTTTGATAGAATCAGGGGATACATCCGTTTTAGTAACGGCTACGCGATCGCAAGCCAGAGAAGGCGTTGATTTTCTTCCGCTTACAGTAGATTACGAAGAAAGGCTATATGCTGCTGGTAGGATTCCCGGCGGGATCATGCGCCGAGAAGGTCGTCCACCAGAAAAAACAATTCTCACCAGCCGTCTTATAGACCGTCCCATGCGTCCCCTGTTCCCCTCATGGCTACGGGATGACCTGCAAATTATTGCCTTAACACTGTCAATGGACGAGTTAGTTCCACCCGATGTGTTAGCAGTTACAGGCGCTTCAATCGCTACCCTGATTGCCCAAATTCCTTTTAATGGGCCAATGGCAGCAGTGCGGGTTGGTTTAGTGGGAGATGATTTCATTATTAACCCCACTTATGCAGAAACTGAAGCTGGAGACTTGGATCTGGTAGTAGCAGGTTCACCAGATGGCGTAATCATGGTGGAGGCGGGAGCCAATCAGTTGCCAGAGCGAGATATTATCGAGGCGATTGACTTTGGTTATGAAGCAGTGCGGGACTTAATCAAAGCGCAGCAAGATTTAATTGCAGAACTGGGTTTGGTAATAGTGCAAGAAGCACCACCAGAAGTAGACCAGACACTAGAAAATTATATCCGCGATCGCGCTAGCGGTGAGATTAAGAAAATCCTCGCTCAATTTAGTTTCACCAAACCCGAACGCGATGCAGCTTTAGATGTCGTCAAGGATGAAATTGCTGCGACGATTACCGAACTGCCAGAAGAAGACCCAATTCGAGTTGCTGCAACTGCAAATAAGAAGGCACTTGGTAACACTTTTAAAGATATTACCAAACACTTCATGCGGCGGCAAATTATTGAAGATAACGTCCGTGTTGATGGTCGTAAACTCGATGAAGTGCGTCGTGTTTCTTGTTTAGTTGATGTCTTACCAAAGCGAGTCCACGGGAGCGGTTTATTTAACCGGGAACTCACTCAGGTATTATCCACTTGTACTTTGGGTACACCTGGAGATGCTCAAAACCTTAACGATGACATGCAGCTAGATCAGCACAAGCGTTACCTGCATCATTACAACTTCCCGCCTTTCTCAGTTGGGGAAACCAAGCCAATGCGGGCCCCAGGAAGGCGCGAAATTGGTCACGGCGCATTAGCAGAACGAGCGCTACTACCTGTGCTACCGTCAAAAGAACAATTTCCCTACGTGATTCGCATCGTATCGGAAGTACTTTCCTCTAACGGTTCCACTTCAATGGGTTCAGTATGCGGTTCCACCCTATCTCTGATGGATGCTGGTGTACCAATTCTTAAACCCGTCAGTGGTGCAGCAATGGGTCTGATTAAGGATGGGGACGAAGTGCGAATCCTCACCGATATTCAGGGCATTGAAGACTTTTTGGGCGATATGGACTTCAAAGTTGCTGGGACGGATACCGGGATTACCGCCCTGCAAATGGATATGAAAATCTCTGGTTTGTCTTTGGAGGTTATTTCTCAAGCCGTTCACCAAGCTAAAGCAGCCCGGTTGCACATTTTAGAGAAAATGCTCGCCTGCATTGACACGCCACGGACTGAAACTTCACCTTATGCCCCACGCCTGTTAACAATCAAGATTGATTCAGACATGATTGGTCTGGTAATTGGGCCTGGAGGCAAGACCATTAAGGGGATTACAGAGGAAACTGGTGCGAAAATTGACATCGAGGATGATGGCACCGTGACAATTTCTGCTGTAGATGAGAACAAGGCGAAGAGAGCCAGAAACATCATCCAAGGCATGACCCGCAAGTTACACGAAGGGGATGTCTACGCAGGACGCATTACTCGAATTATACCGATAGGTGCATTTGTGGAATTTCTGCCTGGAAAAGAAGGGATGATCCACATCTCACAACTAGCTGACTACCGCGTTGGCAAAGTTGAGGATGAAGTAGCGGTGGGCGATGAAGTGATTATCAAAGTGCGCGAAATTGATAACAAAGGTCGGATTAATCTCACTCGCTTGGGTATCCACCCAGATCAAGCAGCAGCAGCACGGGAAGCTGCGGCGGTGAATCGGTAACTCGATTTGGGATTTTAGATTAGATAAAATCTAAAATCCGCGATGCCTACTGTGAAGGCATCGCCGTATGCTTCTCTAATTAGTTACAATCTTAACTTGATAGCAATAAGACAGTTAATATAAAACTAATGTTTGATTTTTGAAAAAGCTCTGTACAAATTGAAAAGCCTAATTCCCTATTCCCTACTCACCACTCCCCGCCCACGTAGATAATTTCAAAAATCAAATACGATTCCTATAAGTGTTTTAACCTCGATCTATACTTTTTTAAAGTTTATACATTATTTATATTATTTTGACAATTCGTAATTAAAGTAATTTTAACTACACCTTTTATCTATTTACAAATTTAGTAAATTGTCTGATTATAACGACACAAGACAAAACGTAATTAACAAAACTTTTTTGTAACAAGTTATAGTTTATGTAATTTGTCTGATGAATGTTCTGTCAAAAATATCATGGCTTTAGTTCCAACGATAAATAAACTGACATCAACACAAGTCCCCACACTCAATGATTGCAGTTCACAAAGCCTGCTCAATTACTTTGAGAATTCTTGGGAACTTGAAGAAACACTTATGAAAAGTTTGGTCGGGGAAGAAACTTTTTATCTTAACCCCGATCCTTTAAGAAACCGTCTAATTTTTTATCTTGGTCACTCAGCAGTTTTTTTCATCAACAAATTAATTCGCGTTGGTTTAATCAAAGCTGGAATTAATTCACAATACGAAACCCTATTTGAAATTGGAGTTGATCCCCAAACACCGACAGAACTCGACGCAGCTATGCAAGGGATTACCTGGCCTGATGTCGAAAAAGTTTGGCAATATCGAGACAAGGCACGAGAAGCAATTACAAAAGTTATTCAAAAGACTCCCCTGGATCTCCCGATTCATCAACAGCATCCTTTCTGGGCTTTGCTGATGGGAATAGAGCATAGTCGAATTCACTTTGAAACCTCTTCAATGCTAGTGCGTCAATTGCCAACTGATCGCTTAAAACGTCCCCAAGGCTGGAATTACGCACCTAGCAAGAGTAACATTCCTAACAATACAATGCGCCGGGTTCCGGGTGGTGTGGTGAAACTAGGAAAACCCAAGGATGATCTTACCTATGGTTGGGATAGCGAATATGGCGATCGCACTGTTGAAGTGAAACCGTTTTTAGCTAGTCAATATCTCATCACTAACGGCGAATATCTGAAATTTGTTCAAGCTGGTGGTTACAATAATCCAGATTACTGGAATGCTGAATCTTGGGATTGGAAGCAACTCTACAACGTCCAACATCCCAAATTCTGGATACCCTTCCAGGATGGTTATCGCTATCGAGCCACATTCGACGAAATAGACTTACCCCTAGATTGGCCTGTAGAAGTCAATTACTACGAAGCGATCGCATTTTGTCATTTTCAAGGCTCATACATGCGCTTAATGACTGAAGCCGAATGGAATCAAGCCCTACTCATCTCTGAGGATAACCAGTTATCAAGTAACTATAATCTCAACTTACAATTCATTTCCCCTAGCCCAGTGGGAATGTTCAAACCAGCTAATAGTGCTTCTGGACTTTACGATCTTAGAGGAAACGTCTGGGAATGGTTAGGGGACACATTCAACGCCCTACCAGGATTTCAACCTCATCCGCTTTACGAAGATCAAGCAGCACCGTTTTTTGATGATAAACATCAGATGATGCTTGGCGGTTCTTGGGCTACTAACGGTTCAATGGCATTACCAACCTATCGCAACTGGTTTCGTCCTTACTTTTACCAACACGCTGGTTTTAGAATTGCTCAAGATTTGCAAGGAGATTACTGAGAATGAGACCAAATCCAATCGTACCAAAACCAGGTCAAGAATCAGTTTGGGATTATCCTCGTCCGGCTCGTTTAGAAGATAGCAACAAATCAATTCGGATAATTTGTAATGGTGTTGTTTTAGCAGAAACAACTAAAGCTAAAAGAGTTTTAGAAACTAGCCATCCTCCTGTTTATTATCTTCCTTCTGAAGACATTAAACTAGAGTATCTGATTGAAACACCTAAAAAAACTTGGTGTGAATGGAAAGGCAAGTGTCAATATTATGATATCAGCATCGGTGAAAAGTATATAAATAACGCTGCTTGGCGATATATTGAACCCACACCTGATTTTGTAACGATTCAAGAATACTATGCTTTTTACCCTAGTTTAATGGATGCTTGCTATGTAAATGATGAGCTAGTGATGTCTCAACCTGGCGATTTTTATGGGGGATGGATTACTGCTGATATTGTCGGGCCATTTAAAGGTAGCCCTGGAACAATGGGGTGGTAATTTCTCAAACAGAATAAAGGTGTCAGTCGTCAGAATTAATTTGACAATTTTGCCTAATTAAGAGGTGTCAAATTTAAGCTACTTAATCCAAATTACTAGAAGATTTCATGGTGATATACTCCAAAGAAGCTACAGGGAACATAATTCCTGGCTTCTTTGTAGGAGGATTTAGTGTGTTGAATAACCTGTCCCAAAATCCTTGAATCCCATAGTTTCCCTTGAAACAACTGTGGTGAAGATCGTGAAAATCAGATGGAACAAAAAATCTTGATAAGGAACTATGACCTTCTAGGTTGTAAGCGTTGCCTATAATAGTCCAAGCACATAGTTGAGTTATATCATACCCAAATATAAAGATAGGCAAAAGGTCTGTAATAGTAACAATAATATATTCAGTCAAACTCTTATGTCCAGCAACAAAACTTGATGAGTTGGCAAACTCATGATGTTTAAGATGTATTTTCTGCAATAATTTTCTATGAAGTAGCGAATGGGAAACGTAAAAACAGAAATCAGCAGCAATTATTCTCATCAAAAACCATCCAAGGTTTAAGAGCAAGCTATGTCCTCTATTTACCTCTGGCGCTAGATAAAGGATAATTAAAGCTGCTATGAAACTTTTTATTTCCCCAGTAATGATGCTTTTGGCAGTAAAGGAAGGAAATGGTTGTTTTTTGATTTTCTTAACCCTAGCAGTCAATTTATCTCTCAAATTATCATTCTTTTTAATTAGCTTTTCGATGAAAAGACCAATGCTATAAAATGAAACAGAACCAACAAGCCAGTATAACAACACCTGAGTTATAAAGTTGAATTCTATATTGTGCAATAGCCAATAAAATATTTGCTGAACAATTGTGCAAGTAATAGCGATTTTTAGATAAAATTCAATCTCGAAACAGAAATTAAAAATTTTTTTCATCCCTGTGTCCTTGTAATAGGGCATTAACCCTCTTGTTCTATGCAACCTCACAGTTAATTAGTATAAGTTACAGCTATTTTCAGATAAATAGCTGTAAGGATAATTGTCTTTGTTTTGCTTAAGCTTTTTTCAACCAGCTAAACATAGCGCGTAAATCTTTGCCGACTTCTTCAATTTTGTGTTCAGCTTCTTTGCGACGCAAGGCGGTAAATCCTGGTTTACCAGATTGATTTTCTAGAACAAATTCTCGTGCAAATTGCCCAGATTGAATTTCGCTGAGAATCTTCTGCATTTCGGCTTTGGTTTGTTCGGTCACAATCCGCGGCCCACGAGTATAATCACCATATTCAGCAGTGTTAGAAATGCTGTCGCGCATTTTAGCTAAACCGCCTTCTACAACCAAGTCAACAATCAGCTTGACTTCATGCAGACATTCAAAATAAGCCAATTCTGGTTGATAACCAGCTTCTACCAAAGTTTCAAATCCGGCTTTAATTAAAGCACTCAAACCACCGCACAATACGGCTTGTTCGCCAAATAAATCTGTTTCGGTTTCTTCGCGGAAAGTAGTTTCGAGAACACCAGCGCGAGTCCCACCGATACCTTTAGCGTAAGACATGGCGCGATCGCGTGCCTGACCACTAGCATCTTGATAAACTGCAAACAGCGCAGGTACGCCTTCACCACCTTCATAAGTCCGCCGTACTAGATGCCCCGGCCCTTTTGGTGCTACCATCACTACATCTACGTTAGCCGGTGGTACAACTTGCCCAAAGTGAATATTAAATCCGTGAGCAAAAGCTAATACATTCCCTTCTTCGAGATTGGGTTCAATTTCATTTTTGTAAATCGTTTTTTGGACTTCATCAGGTAACAAAATCATGATGAAATCAGCAGCATTGGCAGCATCTGCAACATTTTTCACAGTTAACCCAGCTGCTTCGGCTTTTGCGACTGACTTACTACCCGGATATAGTCCCACAATCACATTCAAACCACTATCTTTGAGATTGAGAGCGTGGGCATGACCTTGAGAACCATAGCCGATGATAGCAATAGTTTTTCCAGCCAAAAGGTCTAAATTGGCATCTTCGTCATAATACATCCGGGCCATAGAAGCATCTCCTGTCAGCAAGCATCGTCATTTATTGGCAGGCTTAAGATTGTACCTCAAATTGAGTAACCACAGATGAACTGTTCCCCGGATTTATCACAATATTGCTCAAAACCTTATAAAACCTAGATGATATTCGGCGCAGCAAGAGTACGATCCTGGTTATCATATCACCTTGAAACTTAGCTGCGGTAACGATTCCAGTAGACACTATAACGTTGTTACTTTCAATTTGGGTTCAACCTCGATTGATTAATCAAGCATATAACAGTCGAACTGCGGTTTTAATTGAGTTAGTAAATTGAAGTAATCATTCATCAAGTCAGACTACCAATGCTCTCCCAAGATAAACCAAATCCAAAAGATTCACCGCAAAAATCGTGCGAAACACATCGTCAAAACCTTTTGCCTACTGCCCCATTACCGGAATCTATTAGTAAAAATATTGAGACTATCATCGCATTGCACAAACGTTCTGAAAAAGACGTACCGCAACACCAAAGAGTTGTAGAAACGGTAACTGACTTTTTTGGTCGTCCCGCATTCCTGTATAGCATCCTGCTTGGGATTATTCTGTGGGTAACACCCAATGTCTTACCACGACGTTTGGGCATACCAAGATTTGATCCTGTTCCATTTCCTTGGTTACAATTTTCACTGACTGCGGGTTCATTGTTGGTGACAGCAGGTGTGTTGGTTAAACAAGAGCGACAAGAAAAGTTAGCAGAGCAACGGACGCAGCTTATTCTTCAACTTAACCTGCTCTCTGAGCAAAAAATCGCTAAACTCATCGCTTTGGTTGAGGAATTACGCCAGGATATTCCCAATGTCAAAAATCGCTCTGATCCGGAGGCTGAAATGATGAAGTCCCCTACCGATCCGCACGCAATTATAGATGTATTAGAAGAGACTTTAGCATCCGAGTTAGCAAGTTTCTCTCAGCAAAAAACATCAATTGAAGAATAATTGGATTTTGGACAAAATTTTATGCCTGTTACATAAATCGCAACAATAGAGGCTTTGAGTTTTACTTCAGTAATACTGGGGTTAACTTCATCCATCTAGGGGTAGATTATGTACGCTTCGACTAAATTACAGCGCCCATCTGTTTTATTTGCGAGTGCGTTATTAGGAGGGTTAATCTTTACTAGTTGCGCCTCTTCAAATCAGTTAGCAAATAAGCAGTTACCTCCAATGGCAGCCGATGGTGCGGCAAATCCAGCATCTGCACCTGCTCGTGAAAGCAGTATTTCCCAAAAGATGGAAGCTGCACCAATAGCGCGTTCTCGTCCCCAACTCATCAAAAAGGCAGCAATCTCTTTGACTGTCAACTCCGTAGAGAAGACTATTGATGCTGTTTCGCAAATTATCAATAAACAACAAGGGGATTTGATCGGGTTGAACCAACAACAACCCAAAAACGATAACCCACGTTACACAGCAACAATCCAATTGCGGATACCAGAGAACCTGCTGGAACCTACCCTAGAAGAACTAGCTAAATTGGGCACTGTTGAAAGTCGTAATATCACGGCAGAAGATGTGGGCGATCGCCTCGTAGATTTCCAAGCTAGATTAACCAATTTGCAAAAAACTGAAGCCAATTTACAAAAAATTATGGATCGGGCGGGTTCTATTAGAGATGTGCTTAGTGTTGCCCAAGAACTGAGTAATGTCCGAGAAACCATAGAACAAATTAATGCCCAACTCAAAAGCCTACAAAATCAAGTTGCTTATTCCACTATTACGCTGAATTTACAAGCAGCAGTTTCTAGCACGAGTTCACAACCTGCCTTCGGTTTGCAAGTTCAGGAGACTTGGAATAAATCTACTCACTCCCTTAGTTCATTTTCCATTGGCTTACTCAAGTTGGGTATTTGGTTAGTTGTTTACAGTCCCTATTTGTTAATTTTTGCTGCCCTTGTCTATGGCTTTAACCGTTGGCGGCGAACTCATTCACCACGTTTGACACAAGCACCAGAATCAACTAGTTCTGAGTAAGTTTGCATAAATTTTACATCTTCCCTTGATAAATTTACACAAGCAAAGAGCAATTCAAATATTCCCAGCTCTTATTATCTGCGCCTCCATATTGAAAAGTTCTGTTTGTCTTGTAGTTTTGACTACTTTAATCTTTTATCAAATGTAAAGAGCAATACAAAATATGTGATGACAATTTTGATACAAATTTGTTAAGAATAGTTACAATAGTCGGCATACACGATAATATTTCTTATGGTAAATTCACTTGACAATAATCCACCTCATAAAGTAGTTATTGTTGGCGGTGGTTTTGGTGGACTTTATGCGGCAAAAACACTCGCCAAGGCAGCCGTAAACGTTACTCTGATTGATAAACGTAACTTTCATCTATTTCAACCCCTTTTATACCAAGTCGCCACAGGTGCGCTATCTCCTGCGGATATTTCCTCACCGTTGCGTTCTGTCCTTAGCAAGAGCAAGAATACGAAAGTGCTGTTGGGAGAGGTGAATAATATTGATCCAGAAGCAAAACAAGTGACTGTGGGCGACGAAGCAATAGCTTACGATACGTTAATTGTCGCCACAGGTGCGAAGCATTCCTATTTTGGTAAAGACAACTGGGAAGAATTCGCTCCTGGCTTGAAAACTGTAGAAGATGCTATAGAAATGCGTCGCCGGATCTTCTCGGCGTTTGAAGCCGCAGAAAAAGAAATCGATCCAGAAAAACGCCGTGCTTGGTTAACCTTTGTAATTGTTGGTGGTGGCCCTACTGGTGTAGAGTTAGCTGGTGCGATCGCAGAATTAGCAAATCAAACTCTCAAAGAAGATTTTCGCAACATTGACACATCAGAAGCTAAGATTTTGTTATTAGAAGGGCTGGATCGGATTCTGCCACCTTTTGCACCAGAGTTATCACAAGAAGCGGAAGCATCCCTGACGCGCTTGGGGGTGGTTGTGCAGACAAAAACACTGGTGACGAATATTGAAAATGATATTGTTACCCTCAAACAAGGCGAAGAAGTTAAAGAAATTGCCTCAAAAACAGTATTATGGGCAGCAGGTGTAAAAGCTTCAGCAATGGGCAAAGTGCTAGCAGAACGTACAGGTGCTGAGTGCGATCGCGCTGGACGGATTATCGTCGAACCTGACTTGAGTATTAAGGGACATCCCAATATTTTTGTAGTTGGCGACTTAGCAAATTTTTCTCATCAAAATGGTAAACCCCTACCTGGTGTTGCACCTGTAGCCAAGCAAGAAGGTGAATATGTAGCAACATTAGTCCAGAAGCGGCTTGCAGGTAAGAGTTTACCGGCCTTTGCTTATACCGATTATGGTAGTTTAGCGATGATTGGGCACAATTCTGCTGTGGTAGATTTGGGCTTTATGAAGCTGAAAGGTTTTGTTGCATGGTTGTTTTGGCTATTGATTCACATCTACTTCTTAATTGAATTTAACAACAAATTAGTAGTAATGATTCAGTGGGCATGGAACTATTTCACCCGTAATCGCGGAGCAAGATTAATTACAGGACAAGAATCGCTCACCGAGATTGTAATTAGCGATCGCAATTACACATCAGCCGATAATAAACAGCCAGTAAATGTCTAATTGAGCATGGGGCATGGGGCATTGGGCATTGGTTTAAGTTAATTCTTCTGCTCCCCCTGCTCCCCCTGCCTCCCCTGCCTCCCCTACTTCCTCATCTCCCCACTCTCCGCCCTCATAAATTAGCAGTAAGCTATTTTAGGGCGTTTTTCATATTTACATAATGGCAACTATCAACAACAACTACCTGAAACTGAAAGCGGGTTATCTGTTTCCAGAAATAGCTCGGCGGGTGAATGCCTTTGCAGAAGCCAACAGTAATGCTAAGATCATCCGGCTGGGCATTGGTGATGTTACCGAACCTCTGCCGGAGGCTTGCCGCACAGCTATGATTAAAGCTGTGGAAGAAATGGGCGATCGCAATACCTTCAAAGGTTACGGGCCAGAACAAGGCTATGCTTGGTTGCGCGAGAAAATAGCTACTCAAGATTTCCAAGCACGGGGAGCCGATATAGATGCTTCTGAAATCTTTATCTCCGACGGTTCCAAGTGCGACACTGGCAATATTCTGGAAATCTTTGGACATGACAACACAATTGCCGTTACTGACCCCGTTTATCCCGTATATGTAGACACTAACGTTATGGTGGGAAATACGGGAGATGCCAACGATAAAGGCGAATTTGAAGGTTTAGTTTATCTACCAATTACGGCTGATAACAACTTTACCGCCGAAATTCCCTCAAAAAAAGTCGATTTAATTTATCTCTGCTTTCCCAATAACCCCACTGGCGCAACTGCTACCAAAGAATATCTTAAAGCATGGGTAGAATATGCCAAAGCTAATAACTCGATTATTTTCTTTGATGCAGCCTACGAAGCTTACATTACCGATTCGTCGCTTCCCCACTCAATTTATGAAATTGAAGGTGCAAAAGAAGTTGCGATCGAATTTCGGTCTTTTTCCAAGAATGCAGGTTTTACAGGAACTCGTTGCGCCTTAACCGTAGTACCAAAGACACTCACAGCAAAAGCCGCCGATGGTTCCAATGTCGAACTATGGAAACTCTGGAATCGCCGCCAGTCTACCAAGTTTAATGGTGTTTCTTACATCGTCCAACGGGGAGCAGAAGCTGTTTACTCTGAAGAAGGACAGACACAAATTAAGGGATTGGTGAATTTCTATCTAGAAAACGCCAAAATTATCCGCGAGAAACTCACAGCCGCCGGATTATCAGTCTATGGTGGCGTGAATGCGCCTTACGTTTGGGTGAAAACTCCTAATGGTTTATCCAGTTGGGAATTCTTTGATAAATTACTGCAAACTGTCAACGTTGTGGGGACACCTGGTTCTGGCTTTGGTGCTGCGGGTGAAGGTTACTTCCGCATTTCGGCTTTTAACAGCCGGGAGAATGTTGAAGAGGCGATGAAACGGATTACGGAGAAGTTTAAGGTGTAGAGCGATCGCTTTTAGCCGCTTTTGTTAAACTCAATTCATTAATCTAAAGGTTACGGTGGGCTATTTTATCCACCGCAACCTGACAGATAATTATTAAAAATCAGCTTACTTGTATTCTGGTTATGACTTCTGCTATCCCCGTTTTCAAACCTGTCAGCCAGATGCAATTAGCACCTGGTAGCACAGTGACTATTCCAGATGTTAGCTGGGAAGAATTTGAAAACTACTCTTGATGCTTATGAAGCGATTGGAGTCCCAGAATTATGGGTTTACGACAGTGGAAACCTTTCTATTTATTTGTTCAGAAATGGGAAATACATAAAATCTAATACCAGTCCTAATTTTGAGGATATAACTATTACTCAGATTATCCCTGCTGCCGTAGAACGTAGTTGGCAAGTAGGAAGTTTTCAAGCTTTGGAAGAATTGGAAGCAATGATTTAGTAACTGCTACCGCAGTACTGCTGTGGATACTAATATCGTACAGTATACCCTTGACTTAACTTACCCACAATTTTGACATCTGCGATCGCCTTCACATTGTGCTAGAATCGCTTTTTTCTTCCCCATCATCAGGTAAATCAATTTTTGGCTCAACTTTTGCTCGTCCATAATTACCCAAAGTTACCCCTTCTTCTAAATATACAGCAGAGTATTTACTCAACCCAATACGTTGTGCAGAGTAAATTCCTGAATGGCCTGAAAATAAATAGCTCACGATACAGCCAATACCAATAAATAGCCCCGATTCCAGACCAAATAATTCAATTCCCATTAAGGTAGATGCCAATGGTGTATTTGCTGCACCCGCAAATACACCCACAAATCCCATTCCTGCTAAAAGTGGTGCAGGTAATGCTAAAAGTAGCGATAAAGCATTACCTAAAGTCGCACCAATAAAAAATAAAGGTGTCACTTCCCCACCTTTAAAACCTGCTCCTAAAGTTAAAGCAGTTAAACCTAATTTGGCTGCAAAATCCCAAGGAGGTAGCTGAATGAAAAAAGAATCAACAATAGTAGGTATACCAAGCCCAATGTATTTAGTCGTACCACTCAACCCAACAATTGCTGCTATCATTGCACCGCCGATAAAAGGACGCAGTGGAGGATAAGATATTTTTGCTTTAAAGAAGTGGCTAATTTGGTGAGTTAATTTAGCAAAGAATCTTGCGACAATTCCAAAAATCGTACCTGCGATAATGGCAGAAATCAATCCCCAAATTGTGAGCGTCGGTATAAAGGGAGCGTGTCGATATGCTGTATGATGTAAACCCAATAGTAAGGTTACTTGATTTCCAACGATCGCAGCAATTAAAGAAGGAAAAAGAGCGTCATAATGAATTTTACCAATCGCTAAAACTTCCAAACCAAATACAGTTCCAGCTAAGGGAGTACCGAAAACTGAAGCAAATCCTCCACTGATACCTGCTGTTAAAAGAATTCGCCGATTAGCCCCTTGAAAATGCAATATTTTAGTTAGCTGGTCTGCCAAAGAAGCACCCATTTGTAATGCTGTACCTTCACGACCGGCTGAACCACCAAATAAATGCGTAAGGTCTGTTCCTAGTAAAACTAGAGGAGCCATACGAAAGGGAATAATCTTTTTAGGGTTATGAATTTCTTCTAGTAAAAGGTTATTTCCAGCTTCTACAGTCCGACCAAATTGATGATAAATCCAACCACTCAAAAAGCCACCGAAGGGAAGCAAGGCGATAATCCAGCGATGTGATTCTCGCCAATCAGTTGCCCATTCTAATGATGCTAAAAGAGCCGCAGAAGCTGTTCCAGCAAAAATGCCAACCACAAAGGAAATGGGCAACCATTTAACTAGGTGGGGTAATGCAATAAATGGTTCAAATTTACGGAGTAAAATCCACAATACACTGGCTAGCATTCCATGACTCCTTGAGGTGCGATTTGTAGACAGATACTTTCTACAGGTGAGTCAGGTATGCATTTAGCCAAGCCCTACTCTCCCGCAGTCAGCGAAGAAAGTAGGAGCCATCAGCCTTACAGTGATGAATTTTAAGACTGAAAAGGCGGTTTCGGCGAGCTCCATCGCCATTGATTTGATTTAAATCAAGGATACCATTTTTGCTTTTCAATTTTTGTTTCTTTGAGAAACTAACAATAATGCAACTGCCAACGCAAACAAGCTCCCAGCGATAATTGTCGCCTCTGCTCCCAGTGTTTGCCATAACCTACCAGCTAGCAAACTGGTATTTGCCTGGATAAAAAATTTACTCCTACAGATAGATGTATTTTGGTATCTGTAAAGATAAAGCTTCTTCCTAAGAAAGCAAGTATCAAAAAGAATTAAATTAGTATTTATAAAACTTAAGTGGGAAAACCGTACTTATCTGATAGGTTTTCTGCACCATATATCTAAGTTTAGCTGAATACAATCAAAATGTAGCTTAATTAATGCTGTTTCAGAGAAAAAAATACAGCATTAGCAGGAGAGCGAAAATATGACAAATCAATTGAAAACGGCTGTTTTGCTAGCTGCGTTAAGTGGTCTTTTGATCGCAATTAGTTACTGGATAATTGGCGGTACTAGTGGCTTGATAATAGGGATAGGTTTAGCAGCAGTAACAAATCTGTTTTCCTGGTATCAATCAGATAAGATTGCCCTGGCAGTATATCAAGCCCAGCCTGTGAGTGAAAGGGAAGCACCAGGACTTTATCGGATGGTGCAAAGATTAAGCGATCGCGCTAACATCCCCATGCCCAGAGTTTACATTGTGCCAAGCCAAGGTGCTAACGCCTTTGCTACAGGACGCGATCCAGAACACGCTGCTGTTGCTGTCACTGAAGGCATTTTGAATATATTGCCAGAGGACGAACTTGAAGGCGTTATCGCCCACGAACTCACCCACATTATTAATCGTGACACCCTCACACAAGCTGTTGCTGCTACCGTTGCTGGTGCGATCTCATTTTTAGCGCAAATGGTTAGTTATAGCTTATGGTTTGGCAGTGGTTCACGAGATGACAACAGAGGTGCAAATCCTTTAGGTGTTTTATTAACAGTAATGCTTGCGCCATTGGCTGCAACGATTATTCAGCTAGCAATTTCGCGTACACGAGAATTTTCTGCTGATGCAGGTTCAGCTAGATTAACTGGTAATCCCCGCGCCTTAGCTAGGGCACTGCAACGTTTAGAAGCCTCGGCAAAGCAGATGCCTTTAAATGCCAATCCAGCTTATGAGCCGTTATTAATTATCAATTCTATCTCTGGACAGTTTATGGGTAACTTGTTCTCTAGTCACCCTGCTACAGAGGAGCGAGTTGCAGCATTACTGAAGCTAGAGCAACAATTGCCAACAACAGTTTATTAATTAGTCATTAGTCATTAGTCATTTATGAATTGACAATGACTTATGACTACCAGTACAGGGTGCAGTTTTCATCCGAGAGTAAGCTTTGCAATTTAAGGATGTTTAAACTATGACTTATAACAACATCGAATCCTTTGGAACGCCAGTAATTGAATCTACTGAATCCATAGTAATTGTAAAAATTAGTCCTGAAACCGACAAATTAGTAGAAACCGAAATGGCTGGCGAAAGTGATGAAGTCAAGCGCGAAACCAAAGCGCTGATTGAGGCACTAGAAAGACGCAGCCAAGCGGAGTCAGCAGGTACTCTTACGCGTGAAACTTATTTGAAAGCTGTGCGACAAGCACGAGAATTGATTGAAGGCAGGAAAGTGAAGGAGCGCGATCGCTTAGAAGACTCTTGGGCGATAATTCAAGACGAAGCCGAGAGAAACTGGCATTTAATGATGAAAGACTTAGTAGACTTCAGCTTTCGCCTGCAAAAGGCAGCTATTGCTGCTTGGGAAACCTTCAATCACCCTTACTCTCGTTAGTTCAACGAACCTCTCCCTGTCTTAAATTAAAGTTTAAGTCTGTTCTTCTCCGAGTTGGCTACGGTGTACACATAGGTTATTGAATTACCCCTCCCTAACCCTCCCCTTGTAAAGGGGAGGGAATTGGATGTTTTAGTTTCCCCCCTTTCCAAGGGGGGATTAAGGGGGGTAATTCGACTTGTGTGTACACCGTAGCACCTTGTAAAGGGAAGGGAATTATATGTTTTAGTTTTCCGTTTCTAATGTTATTTTGGCAATGCCTGCGGTGGGCTACGCCAACGCATTAGTTGCTTCAGGGTTGGCATTAGTTGCTTCAGGGTTCACATTAGTTGCTTCGGGGTTGGCATTAGTTGCTTCAGGGTTGGCATTAGTTGCTTCGGGGTTGGCATTAGTTGCTTCGGGGTTGGCATTAGTTGCTTCAGGGTTGGCATTTGCTGATTGCACTTGAGTCGGAGAGGGACAGGTTTTGCGTAGTAAAATCTTTTAGACACATTATTGTAAACAAGGCTCAAACTCTTTTTCCCCCTGCTCCCTGCTCCCTGCTCCCTGCCCCCTTCCCCCTGCCTCTTCAGTCACGGATAAGATAAAGAAGTAATGTAGCTCCTCACACAAGTAGCAATGACTTCAACCCTGCGGAAACTTTCTCGTCTTAATACCCCAACCGTGCATCAGTTGCCCAATGGTTTGACAATCATAGCGGAGCAGATGCCAGTTGAAGCTGTAAACCTCAACTTATGGATTAAAGTTGGTTCAGCCGTAGAATCTGATAGCATTAACGGCATGGCTCACTTTTTAGAGCACATGATTTTTAAGGGAACAGAACGACTGGCTAGTGGCGAGTTTGAACGTCGGATTGAAGAACGGGGTGCTGTCACCAATGCCGCAACTAGCCAAGATTATACTCATTACTATATAACCACAGCCCCCAAAGATTTTGCCGAGCTTGCTCCACTACAAATAGATGTAGTATCAAATGCGAGTATTCCTGATGATGCTTTTGAACGTGAGCGATTAGTAGTTTTAGAAGAAATTAGGCGTTCAGAGGATAATCCCCAACGGCGTACATTTCGGCGGGTGATGGAGACAGCCTTTAATGAACTACCCTATCGCCGTGCAGTATTAGGGCCAGAATCGGTGATTGCCGAACTTAAGCCCCAGCAGATGCGAGATTTTCATACTAATTGGTATCAACCCCATTCAATTACTGCTGTAGCTGTGGGCAATTTGCCTGTGGAAGAATTAATTGCAATCGTTGCTGAAGGATTTACAAAACTCAGTAAAGACGCGATTAATCGCGTCTCTACCCACTCCCGACTCCCCACTGAGCCACCATTTACAGAAATTGTCCGTCGAGAGTTTGTAGATGAAAGTCTCCAGCAAGCAAGACTAGTGATGGTTTGGCGGGTTCCAGGAATGGTTCAGTTAGATCGCACCTATGGACTAGATGTTTTAGCAGGAATTTTGGGACATGGACGGACATCAAGACTTGTGAGGGATTTACGAGAAGAACGAGGATTAGTTTCTTCAATTTCTGTGAGCAACATGAGCAATCAGCTGCAAGGGACATTTTATATTTCAGCTAAATGTGCGGTGGAAAATATAGCAGAAGTAGAAGATGCGATCGCTCAACATATTCGCACAATCCAAACCGAATTAATCACAGAATCAGAAATTGCCCGTGTGCGGCGGCGAGTAGCGAACAGATTTATTTTTAGCAATGAAACACCAAGCGATCGCACAGGGTTGTATGGTTATTATCATTCCTTAGTGGGAGATTTAGAACCCGCCTTTAACTACCCAGATCATATTCAGAGCCAAGATGCAACTGACTTAATGCAAGCAGCCAAAGAGTATCTTTCTCCAGATGCTTATGGTGTAGTTGTCGTCAAGCCGTAAAGTGAAGAAGGCAGGAGGCAGAAGGCAGAAGGCAGGAGGTTGGAAAGAGGAGAAGAATTTTCCCCCTGCTCCCTGCTCCCTGTCCCTTTCTCCCCACTCCCCACTCCCAAATTTAATTATGTGGACTCAAATTGACAGCCATATTAGCCAGGTGACTGGCGAAAAATTTCAGAGTCAGCAACGGCGATCGGTTGGTGGCGGATGCATCAACCAAGGTTATGCTATTTCCAATGGTGAGATAACCTACTTCCTTAAGATTAACCAAGCATCTCAAGCTGCAATGTTTGAGGCTGAGGCATTAGGTTTAAAGGAAATGCTAGCCACAGCTAGTATTCGCGTCCCAAATCCTATTTGTTGGGGTGTAGCTGATAATTCTAGTTACATCGTGCTGGAATGGTTAGAACTTGGTAACGGTGACAGCAATTCGTGGGAAGAAATGGGGCGCAAGTTGGCGGCGATGCATAAAGCTAGCAGTAGCCAAGGTTTTGGTTGGAAAATTAACAATACTATTGGTTCGACACCCCAAATCAATACTTGGACAGCAGACTGGACAGAATTTTATATTAAACATCGCCTGGGTTATCAATTTCAGTTGGCAAGGCGAAAGGGAGGAAATTTCCCCTCTTCAGAAAAATTACTAACAGCTATCCCTGAACTATTGGCGGCGCATCAGGTACAACCTTCCTTAGTACATGGCGATTTATGGGGCGGAAATGCCGGGTGTACTAACTCAGGAGAACCAGTAATTTTTGATCCTGCAACTTATTTTGGCGATCGCGAAGTTGATATTGCCATGACAGAATTATTTGGTGGATTCCCCGCAGCATTTTACCAAGGTTACAACAAAGTCTTTCCCCTAGATCCAGGCTACGAGCAAAGAAAAACGCTCTATAACCTGTATCACATTTTGAATCACTTCAATTTATTTGGCGGCAGTTATGCTTCCCAAGCCAACCGAATGATTGACCAAATTTTGCGCTAACTACAACTTTGCGTACCTCTGCGTTTAAATTTCCCCCCTTAATTCCTCACCATTTGACTCACCATCACCCCTAAAGTCACCATTCCCAAAATCGTCATTAATCCCGCAGGCATAAACTTACGTGTTTTAGCCAGCCGAACTGCAAAGACGACTACCAAAACACCAGTAACTATCACTGCTAAAATCGACCCCCAGCTTTGCCCTTGGAGTTGAAAGTAAGCCGCAAGTACTAATAATAAACCGCTAATGCTACCACTTACAAGTGAAACCTTACTTCTAGCCTGAATATAGCCAATAATACCACCAGCGATCGCTAATATGCCGTAGGCAAAAGCAGCAATTATACTTAAATTCATTGTTAAAACCTATGTAGACTTTGACTTTACTGCCAGTGTCAGCAGACAATTTACCATAGTTATTTAGCTATACCACACAGTTAATTGATGGATAATCAAGCGATGCCAATAGCAAGTACTTCCTCATATACAAAGATTCAACATCTCCAGCGCCAAGCAGCCTCACTTTTACTGTACCAGTCTGTTTTGCAAGGCGAAGTGGGGATGGCATTTCTGGAACTGTTGCAAGCTATACGTTACACTGATGCCGATGCACGGGGTTGTCTCCAAGCTTACGGTAGTTACTTCCACGCTTTGGCTGCTAAAAATCAAAATTGGGAAGACTATTTAATTACTCAACTTCTCTTCTCTGAGAATCCTTTTACAAAGCTTGCTCAAGTGCGAGAATTTGAAGATTTACCCCCAGCTTTAGTAGCAGCAGTTCGGCATGATTTACAAATATTGCAAAGTCTCTATGAATGTAGCAGCGCTTCTTTAAGTGAGTGGATACAAGGCGTAGCTCACATGCCGATTTCGCCAGTAGTGTGGTATAAAGAGCAAGAATTGGTAGGAGGAGAGACAAAGTTCCCTACATATCTACAAGAGTTAGATAATTGGGGTGATGCTGTAGAAGAGTTAGCAGCTTATTATCAGCAATGTGGCTCTGGTTTATTTGCAGAATATCGGGCTTTACGCTGGCAAGCTGGGCAGTTTATCGGGATTTGGTATTCCGATCCAATTAAGCTGAGTGCGCTTGTAGGTTATGAAGCTCAAAAAGATGCTTTGCTGAAAAATACAGAATTTTTATTATCAGGAGAGATGGCACTGCATGTACTACTTTACGGTAGTCGAGGTTCTGGCAAATCTTCTTTGGTGAAATCTTTGTTAAATGAATATAGTAATCGCAACCTCCGCTTATTGGAAGTGGCAAAATCTGATTTAAAAGACTTACCAAAAATTGTGGAACATTTACGAGGAGTATCACAAAAATTTATCATCTTTGTCGATGATCTTTCCTTTGAAGAAGATGATGATGCCTTTAAAGCCCTCAAGGTAGTTTTAGAAGGTAATTTAACCGCGCGGCCACAAAATGTAGTTGTGTATGCTACTTCTAATCGCCGCCACCTGATTCGAGAGTTTTTTGTAGATAGACCTACCCCCAAGGATAACGACGAAATCCATGCTTGGGATACGATGCAGGAGAAACTTTCGTTTAGCGATCGCTTTGGTTTAACCTTGACCTTTGAACCAGCCGATCAAAAAACTTATTTAAAAATTGTACACCATCTAGCGGCACAAGCTGAAATTAATATTACCCAAGAAGATTTAGAATTTCAAGCATTACAATGGGCAACTCGCCATAACGGTCGTTCTGGACGCACAGCACGGCAATTTATTGATTTTCTAAAAGCAGATTTAAGACTTTTTGCTACAAATAACAATACATCCAACACCTAGTGTATTTTAATTACGAATTAGTATGAGAGCTACTTTTCCTAATAATTTAACTACGCTAAAAACCAGCAATATGCAATCAGTAATGATCAGCAATCGATTTATACTAGGGATAGTTGCCTTTAGTGTGAGTTTTGGTCTTAGCCTCGTCCCAAACTGGGATTTTAATAAAGCCTTTCTCACAGGTTTAATTACTGCGGTTACTATCTATGCAGCAGCATTATTTGTAGATAAGCGACGCAGAAATTATGAAATGTTTATTTTAGGTTCTATCCACAAACGAATTAAAGAAATGGAGGGTTTAAAGGCTCGTGTTGTCAAAGAAATAAATCAAATTGAAGAACATCATAATTTATTATATGCGGAGTCACAACAACTACAAAATCAAGTAACAGAAAGCCGTAACCAAAGAGATAGTTTACATCGAGAATTAAGAACATTTGCCGGACAGAAAAAGCAGTTAGAAGCTGAAATAAATACCCTGCAAACTGAAATTAATAACTTGCAGAAAAATCTAACAGAACTGAACAATGCTTTTTCTGTTCTTACAGCAGAGAAACGCCGACTAGAGTCGAACTGTAATGTATCTCGTAGTGAAATTACCCATTTGCAAAGTCAAATTTCTGAACTCCAGCAGGAGAAACAAGAAGTTGAAAGCAATTTAACTCTTTTAGGCAGACTCAAACCCCAATTAGAAGAAAAATTATACGAACTGCGAATTGCAATTCAAGAATTAGAAGTTGAGACAACCCAAAAAAATCAATTACTGGTAGCGACAAAAGCCGAAAGAGAAAATATTCAATCTATTCTAGATTCTTCACAAACCCAACTTACAGAATATAAAGCTGAATTACAGCAGTTGCAAGAGCAAGTTTCATTATTGCAAGAAGAACGAGATTCCTTACAAAATCAAGTATGGGAATTACTCCAACAAACAGAAACATTCAATCCAGAACATTTGTCTGATAATTCTAATGAAGATAATAATGAATTGTTTACGTTTTCTGAAATAATGGAAACTACAGCAATCATAAACACTTTGGAAGGTGATACATCAGAAAATTTACCTGAAGAATGGACTAATTTTTTAGAAAATCTTCCAGTATACGAACTACAAGTATTAAAAGCTATAGTTGAACAAGATAATCCTAATACTGCCATTAAAAAAATTGCTGAAGCAAATATTACTATGCCAAATTTATTAATCGATTCTATCAATGAACGAGCAAATGATACTATTGGTGAATTAATAATTGATTCAAATTCAGAAATTCCAGAAGTTTACCCTGAATATATGACGCATATCAAAAAAATGATTGCAATATATGAAGATCGAATAGCTAGACATGCTTCGTCAAATTAAATTATTATTGCCGTCGTCAGATTAGTAGTAAGGTGAATATCTTACCTACTTATGGCGTGCATCTGAGTTTAGAATAAAGTAAAGTGTAATACATGGCAAAGCTCAAAATCTCGAAAAAAATCTCCACTGCTTTAATCAATTCTCTCGGTGCAGGAGTAGTACCAAGAGTAGGAGTTGAATATATAGCAGTAGGGCGAGAAAAAGAACTCAAAAGCCTATTACAAAATCTCGATGATATTGCAGAAGGTGTAGCAGCATTTCGCTTTATAATTGGTAACTATGGTTCTGGTAAAAGTTTTTTATTACAACTAATTCGCAACCGCGCTATGGAGCAAGGTTTTGTAGTAGCTGATGCTGATTTATCCCCAGAACGCCGATTAGCCGGAAGCAGCAATGAAGGTGTAGCTACTTATCGAGAATTAATGAGCCACCTAGCTACAAAAACTCGTCCTGATGGTGGTGCTTTAGTCTCGATTTTAGAAGGATGGATTAATAAAATTCAACAAGAAGTGGTTAAAGAAACTGAAATGCGCCCGAATGACGATGGTTTTGATGACCAAGTTGAATCGAAAATTAGGGAAGTAGTTCAGTATATTGAAGGCTTAGTTCACGGTTTCGATTTTGGTAGCGTGATTATCGCTTATTGGCGTGGCTACCGAATGGATGATGATAATTTAAAAAATGCGGCAATGCGCTGGTTGCGCGGAGAATTTACTACTAAAGTTGAGGCGAAAGCAGCTTTAGGGGTGCGCGTTATTATTGATGATGATAGTTGGTATGACTATATAAAATTGTTTGCGAAATTTGTCGCTGAAATTGGCTATAAAGGATTGTTAATTTTAGTTGATGAAGCTGTACATTTATATCAAATATCTACTACAGTCACGCGGGAAAAGAATTATAATCGACTCCTGGCAATGTTTAACGACACCATGCAATGCAAAGCAGAACATCTTGGTATTGTTGTGGGTGGAACAACTAAATTTTTAGAAGACCCCAAACGGGGACTTTTTGCAGACCAAGCTTGGCAAAGACGCACAAAAGAAAGCCGTTTTGCTGCACAAGCTAATGTTCAAGAACATTTAGGGCCAGTGATTCGGTTAAATCCGTTGAGTGAAGCAGAAATATTGACACTTTTGCAACGTTTAGCTGAGATTCATGCACTCAATTTTGGCTATGAACAGACTTTGACAAATCGTGAATTAAAGGAGTTTGTGCAAGAAATTATTAATCGCTTGGGTGCAGAAGCATTACTGACACCAGGGGAAATTGTGCGAGATTTTATGAGTGTGCTGAATATTCTTCACCAAAATCCAAGAATTGTGTTTGATGAATTAATTCATGGCTCTAAATTTAAACCTACTGCGATGGGTAAAGATGCAGATGTGGATGAGGATGGCGCAGCAGAATTTAGTTTGTGATTTACTCTTTAGTAATTGGTAAACCTAGCCAATCGCTAAGTTCATAAGCTAGCCAGTCAAGTTCTGGAGGAGTGACAGGAAAAAAATAAAATTCACCAGTTAAAATGTCATACTTTTTGGTTCCTGCCCAGATTGTCAAAGAAGGTTGATTATATGTATCCTTACTCCGTTCTAGACGTACAATATTTTGTCTGGAACTTGGAGATGGGTGAAGACGTTTAATTCCAAATAATTCATAAATTAGGAAAATTTTTTCCCTATTAATATAAAGCGTCTTTTTACCCAATACACCTATGAATAGAGAAATAAATAACATAATTATAAATGATGAAAATATTAGAATAAATCCTAATGAAAAACATTTACATTTCCAAAAAAAATTGATAAATTAGGGATAAATAACATAATTGGTATAGATAATATTAAATTAATTAAAGTTCTTCTTTTAAATAAACCAGCCGGGGGAATGATAATTTCTAAACAGTTAGTATTTTTATTTAATAAAACTTTACTGCCAGAAGGTTTTCTAGGGAGTAAATTACTTTGTATATTTTGAAGTTGAACTGTATTTCCTAGTTTGTTTAAGGCTTGCAAAGCGTCTTCAGCAGAAGTCAAACGTTGACTCGCAATAGGTTCTGTCATTCTTCTCAACCAACTGCTGAAAGTAGGATTAATATTGGGTACTGGTTCAAATTCAAGCCGCAAGTCGGTTTGTGGTAAATCGGCTGGATGCTGACCTGTCACCAAGTAAATTAAAGTTGCTCCTAAACTGTAAAGGTCAGAACCAGGAATAGCTCTACCATTAAATTGTTCTGGTGGTACATAGCCGTAGGTTCCCATTACTATAATTGTGCTGCTTCTTCTGGCGATGGTTTGCACTGAACCAAAATCTACTAAGTAGACTTCACCGACACTATTACCAGAGCGATTTGTCAACAGAATATTGCTTGGCTTGATGTCACGATGAATCACGGGCGGCTGACGGCTATGCAGATATTTGAGAATTTCTAGAATAGCTTTTGCTAGTTCCTTAACTTCTTCTTCACTGAAACTACGCCCAGCTTTTAGTTGTGTTTCTAGAGATTGGGCTGGGATATAACTTTGTACGAGTGCAAATCCTTTGCTGCTGGGTGAATCTAGCTCAAAGTAGTCAAGGTAACGGGGAATCGCTGGGTGGGAGAGTGCTTTGAGTGTTTCAGCTTCCCGCTCAAACAATTTGAGATCGTTCCATTCAAATTCATTACCAAAGGACAGTATTTTGACTACTACTAATTCTTGAGTTTGTAAGTCACGAGCTAGCAGCGATCGCCGTGCGGCTTTTTTGCCTAGTTCCTGTTGTACTTGATACCGTTCCAACAGGATTTCTTGGTGAGAATCTGGCGATTCTTGACTTGTCATTTGCTCGTGACTCCAAAGCTCAAGATAATCCGCAACCCAGGATTAATATATTTTTGCTAAAGTGGGATACTCCCCAATCATACTTTGTATGGTAGTTCTGCACGCACTTTCAGATTTTATCGACTGCGATTTTGCCATAAGTGGCTCATCTCCTAGTTATTGGTACGAGGGGCATTGTCTCCAAAGTAGCGTTCATATAAAATTACCCCGCACCTCAATATCTGAAGCGATCGCTCACGGACTTATGCAACAACTTGCCAACAATGACTGTTATTCTCATGAAGGCAAGATGTATGGAATACTATTAGTTGAACTGCCTAATGGCGAACAAAGGGTACTCAAAGCCTTCTCCGGTCTTTTGAATGGTTGCGGTGTAGTTGAAGGCTGGGTTCCACCAATTCCAGGACGAGACGAAGTTGCTTTAGAGGAAGCCCGCACTTTGGCACAGTTGGACGCGATTAACCAGGAACTCTTCACCTTAAAGCAACTAACCGAACGCCAACAGTACAAAACCCTGTCTGATGAATTTGAGCAACAGTTGCAAGCAATGAGCGATCGCCATCGCCATTGCAAACATCAACGACAACAGAAACGTCAGCAAATCTGCAATACACTTACAGAAGAAGCACTCACTATTGCCCTTGAACAACTCGACGAAGAGAGTCGTCAGCAGGGAATTGAGCGACGACAACTTAAACGCCAGCGAAATGAATTATTACAGCCCCTCCAGCAGTTAATTGCAGCAACGGATACGCGAATTAGCGAACTGAAACAACAGCGTAAAGCACTATCCCGTCAACTCCAAGCTCAGATGCAGGCTACCTACAGCCTGACTAACTTTTCTGGGCGATCGCTATCATTACAGCAATTGATGCCAGGAGGTTCACCCACTGGCACAGGAGACTGTTGTGCCCCGAAGCTGCTCCATTATGCGGCAACACATAATCTCAAACCCCTGGCAATGGCAGAATTTTGGTGGGGTGCGTCTTCCGTAAATCAAGATAGAATCCAGGGAAAATTTTATGGAGCATGTGCCGAGCGATGCCAGCCATTGATGGGGTTTTTGCTCTCAGGCTTGAAACCTAAACCCCCAGCCTTCTACCCTACTGGGGGAGTAAGAAGCCCCTCCCCTGATGAGGGAGAGGTCACTTTACCCATTATTTATGAAGACAAATGGCTGATTGCTGTAAACAAACCTGCTGGATTACTTTCGGTACCTGGGCGTTATCGCGATCGCCAAGATAGTGTCTTGAGTCGCTTACGTCATCTGTTACCGGATGGGATGGCGCTTGCATCTGTGCATCGCCTAGATCAAGAAACATCGGGGATTTTGTTGTTAGCACGCGATCGTCAAACCTATCGGCAAATTAGCCAGCAGTTTCAGCAACGCCAGATTCACAAGGTTTATGAAGCGATACTTTCCGGTGTTGTGACAGTTGAACAAGGTAAAATTGACCTGCCACTGTGGGGAGATCCTGAAAATCGTCCTTATCAAAAAGTCGATTGGCAGCAAGGTAAACCCAGCTTGACACACTTCCAGGTAATGGCAAGAGAACAAGATTACACCCGTGTAGAATTTACGCCACTCACAGGGCGTACTCATCAATTAAGGGTTCATGCGGCTGATGCGCGAGGACTTGGGGTAACTATTTTAGGCGATCGCCTTTATGGATGCTTTGCAGTCACCAGTCGCTTACATCTGCACGCTAGAGAACTTCGCTTCCAGCATCCGCAATTAGAAAAACCTCTACATTTACAAGCAATTACACCCTTTTGACGCTCAACGAAGAGTACTTGGGAACAACGATAGGACTTACGCAAAAATTGCTAAAAAGCTTAATTTCTCGAACCGCCAAGACGCCAAGAGCGCCGAGAATTCGTAGAGTGTGCGTAAGTCCTAAACGAGAATTAGAGATAAGGGCAAAGACTTGTTGCAAGTATTCATACCATTTCACGAAACAATTGATACAAACTTTTTTGCCCCCCTGCTCCCCCTGCTTCCCCTGCTCTCCCTGCCCCCTGCCCCCTCTCTAAACTCTATAAAGGTGGAGCTGGAAGTGGCTTTGCTGCAACTGCAAAAGGTGAGCGTCCACCCTGTCCCACTTCAAACTGATTCATCATATCGTGGTCTTCGTGAACCGCATTGTGGCAGTGTGACATATATTTACCTGTATTAGGGCCAAACTTACCAATTACTCGTATAGTTTCGTTTTCCCCAACATAAAAGACATCTTTCAACCCACGCTCGTAAGGAAAAGGTGGTCTCCCATTACGGTCAAGCATTAGGCAATCAATTAGGTGAAGGTGGATAGGATGAAACGCACGACCTGATGGGTTAGACAATTTCCAGATTTCAACATCGCCTAATCTAGGATTAGCATCAATTCGGGTGTTATTCCAGGTTTTGCCATTGATCACCCACAGATTATTAGAACGTTCATACTTAAACTCTCTAGTTCGTACTGCTGAAGATTCTGGGATAGGTTGGATTGTACGTAACCTGGAGGGAATAGAGCTATTATCTGGTTCACGCCGCACAACATCAAAGCGCATAATTTGATTCGTACCGTCGTAATTCGTGTTGTTAGGAAGTCCAAGATTTCGCAGCACTACCTGAGAGCCGACTGGGTATTTAGAAAAGTCAATAATAAATTCGTAACGTTCTGCTGGCGCCAACCGGAAATTTTTGGCTTTAACTGGTGCGCTCATTAATCCGGCATCAGTGCCAATCATTATAAAATCATCGCCGTTGCTCAGGGCAAGATTGTAAGAGCGCGAAATCGAACCATTCAATATCCGGAAACGGTACTTACAAGTATCTACCTCCATCCGCGGCCAAGGCGCACCATTGACCAAAATAACATCACCATATTGACTAATTTCACCTTGGGTATTGAAGACTAACTTGCCAGTATTAGTAAACTGCTTGTCTTGGATAAACAGTGGTACGTCGTATTTACCTTTGGGTAAGGGTAGTCCAAGCTCAAAGTCATCTTGAACAATGTACATGCCTGCCAAACCCATATAAATATTACGTGCAGTATTATGAATGGCGTGGTCGTGATACCATAACATAGCCGCATGTTTGTTCGGATAGACGTAATCTTTGTAGAAACCCGGTCGTGTCAAATCTTCAGCATAGCCATCGTACTGCGGTAACGACCCCATGCCATGCAAGTGAACTGATGTTGGTGTATCGACACTATTATTGATAAAGCGAATTATTGATTGTCGCCCTTGACGTTGCTTAATTGTGGGGCCAGGAGCAATACCGTTATACGCCCATATCTGCGTTGTTAGCCCAGGCAAAATATTAACCAGAGCTTTTTTCATCGTGATCTGGTAGTAATCTGTGGTTGCATTGCTCCGCACTGGTTTAAGCACTGGCGGTATGGGAAGTTTTACACTAAAACGAGTAGGCTGAGGACTACCAGCAGTTGCTGCTTGTCCACGAGATAGCAAGCCTATAGGAATCAGCAAAGAACCACCTGTAAGCGCTCCTAGCTTCAGGGCTTCTCGTCTAGTTATTTTTATCACTTTTATTTCTTTATTGGTGTATTGCGAAATTGGCCTGAATGGTTCTAGCAATCAGTAGATTTGAAAAAGTTTGAAATACTAATATTTACGTACTGTACAAACACATCATCTTGTGTATTAAGATAAATAGGTCGTTTCAGCTTTTTAAAAATCATTTTTTATCATCTGCATAGCATTCTTTATATGAATGTACATTTTTGTCTGTTTGTTAAATTTACAAATATATCCACATAAAGTCAACCAGTTAATAATTCAGCTAAATCCCAAAAACCTTGTATTTGCTTGATTTTTGCTTTATAATTTGCATTTTTACTTCTTTTTAAGTTTCGGAAAACCAATATCATTTTTACTGAGTTTTTAAGTAAATAATACGGTTTTTATACACTATTTTTAAAACTTTAAGTAAGCTATATAGAGCAAAAGTATCTACAGTATTTAACTATTATATGTCTTTATTTAATACAGTTAATTGCTAATTATAAGCATTGCATTTGATGTTTTTCTTTCACTTATATATAACAATTACGTCATCTATTGCTGAATGGGATGGCGCTTGCATCTGTGCATCGCTTAGATCAAAAAACATCTGGGATTTTGTTGTTGGCACGCGATCGCCAAACCCATCAGCAAATTAGCCAGGTAAAATCATCTCTTTTACCTTAAAGTCTTGTGTAGCAATGATTACTGTTTTATTCTTTGGTGAGAGTGATTAAAAAACGTTAACTTCTTTACCATGCATCATTCCCAAAAAGTCCATCCCCTTTTGGGTAGAATTTTTAATTTTAAAATCGTCGTAAATTATATATGTAATTACCCTTAAGGTTTAGCAAAAGCAAGATCTGAGCATTGGTACCAATAGCTTATTCTTTTTCATCCTCAATAGCATAGACAGGCTAAAAATTCAAATATGGAATTTGTGATTTTCAGCGTGTCTTACTCAACCTTGAATAAGGCTGAAAAACCTAATGCGAAGGCTTAAACTTCTGAATGTTTTGTTGATAGTGGGTTTATCACTTAGCATTTCAGTGTTCATTTCTTTTGTTTTCCCACACCAAGTTTTTGGTCAGTTTCGTACTAATATTCCCAATAATGCCACGTTACTTGGACAGCGAAAAGTCGAAGTTAGTTCAGGCTTCGTGGTTGCGCCTCCGAATCAACCCCTTCGTCCAGCAGAACGTCTCCGTCGTGATACCTATGGCGATGTGGGACTTGCTCCTCTGAGAACAACGGCTCAGTTAGCTCGATTGCTCTATCCTTCTGTTCCGCAATCAGCTCGCCAGAAACTGGTGGAAGGGGCGTGGTTTTTTACTGCCCCAGAAACGGTTAGAGAAGGCGCAGGGTCAATGGCTAACCAAACCCGATGCGCGGGCTGTCACCTGAATAACTTGGAGTCGGTTCCAGGTCTGGGGCTGCTCACGGGTATCTCTAACGTGAGTCGAGCTGGACGGTCAACCCCCACCAACTTCAGTTATACGTCGGGTGACACTAACAAAGGTGGTAGACCAGCTGGTGTTCGCTTAGATCCAGTTGATCCACACGGTTATGCTAACTTGAATATCGTTAATAAGGCCGACCCAGCCTTAGATGCGATCAATAATACCGGGCGAACCGCAGCCTTTACAATTTTCGGAGACTTTTCACCATCGGCTGAAGCTGTGGATCCGACGAAATCTTACGATCCTTTGGATGGTACTAAAAATCCCATCACAGGTAATGCACAGAATTTTGGTGGTTTTGTGCAGCATGTACGCCCTCCGATCGCTGAACTTAAAGCTTTCGATAGCAGTATAGATTGCAAACCAGATGCAATCCCAAGCATCGCCCAAGACCGAAACCTCGGCAGGATTGATCCAACTACGGGGCTGAGTTCAAGTGGATTTCGCCGTGGTGTTGGTGAACGCGCTGGCCCCCCCTATATCGGTCGTGGGCTTATGGAGGCTATTCCAAACCAGGACATTACCAACGCTCCTGATCCCTCTGACACTATAGGCGGCAAATCGTCTTTGAAAACTGGTGTATTCCAGTGCAAGGGTGATTGTGTCACAGGTAAGGTGAATGTGATTCCTCCCAATGCGCCACCTGACCAACCCAACGCCCTAATCTCTGGGGTAGGACGTTTTGGCTTACGTGCCAATGGCGCAGAGATACTACAGTTTATCATTGGGGGCTTGCAAGGTGAGCTTGGCATTACTAGCTTGGCTAACAATAATGAGATCAAAATTGCTGATCCCAAAATTGCTCCTTACAATAAGAACTGCAAAAATCTAGTAACCGACCCTGAGTTTCCCCTCAGCACCCCATTCAGTGAGCGCAATTTCTTGCGCCTGACGGCTCCCCCAGAATTTGGCCCCAATCTCTTGGCCGTGCTAAATTCCAAAAATCCCTCTCAAACTCGTTCTGGCTACAGTCGTGCAGCCAGCGTTCAACGAGGAGCGCAGCTTTTTGGTATTGATCTCACTGCCTTTGCCAACCGGATGATCCCCGGTCGTATGCCTCGCGGAGGCGATGGTCGTAATCCCAATGCCATTAACCAGAGCGATCGCATGGTGAGTTGTGTGAGCTGCCATACTCCGGTTCAAAGAACTGGTCGGTCGCCTGCTGCTGGCGATCCATCCTTGGGTACTGATGCAGCATCTGTTGTCAACATTCTCAGTTACCGTTGGGCACCAATTTTCTCGGATCTGATTCTGCATAAAGGCCCCATCATTGATGCTGAACGGTTTGCACCAACCCCGCGCGATCCAATTCTTGTGAGCCGATCCACGGTTGTCAATAGTAACCGATTGAACTTCAAGACCTACGATCTGCCCCGTAATCTCACTGATGATATTTTCTCAAACCAGAAAGCAACTGCCAAGGGTGAAGAGTTCCGTACACCGCCTCTGATGGGAATTGGTAAGGTTGGCCCTCCATTTTTGCATGATGGTAGCGTTTACTTAAGTACCCTCACCCGTGACACAACACCTGCGGGTACTGTGTTTACCAATAGCGAAGTGACCAATGCACCGTTGGTTGTTCGTTCGGTAGACGATGCGCTTCGTGCAGCGATTGAGCTACATGACTTACCTGCACCCGATAACTATAAGACCTCTAAGCTGCCAGGTGGAGGATGTCCTGTTCCTCCGGGTGGCAAAGTCATCAATAAAATCGGCAATGTTGTCAACTATGGCTCATCGCCTAAAGATGTCATTTGTCCACCTTATACCAGTGCTATTTCAAATACTCATCGAAGTGAAGCACGTGAAGTTATCGGTCGTTTCCGTTCTCTGACACCTTCTGATCAACAAGCGATAATTGATTTTTTGAAAGAACTATAGTGGCTTTCTAGTATCTCTAATATCGATTGTTTGGAAATTTTACTACGGGGACGTTCTTAAGAACGTCCCTTCTTTTGATGCAGCTAATCTTGCGATCGCCGCGACCATATCATATTCCCGTTACTCCCATCCAGAACTATGACAATCGACTTGCTTTTTTAATTTGTATGTGATAATTTCTGGTTGTAGCTAATTTAACGGTTATCCGACCGATTTACCGTACTAAGAGAAACCAACATCCCAGCTAATAGACTGACAAATAAAAATACTCCACTACTTCTTGTAGAGTGAGCGTCTTACCTACCCCACAAGATTGAATAATTTATTTGTTGGAAATCCCTTAGAGCAAGATTGGATGATTGATTTTTTGATAATCCCTTAATAACTTTATTCGTAAGGAATATAATGCATGACTAAAGTATTGATTCTTAATGCCAACCAACAACCGTTATATCCAGTACGCATCAGCCGTGCTAGGCTGTTATTGTCACAAGGTAAAGCTACCGTATTTCAGCGATATCCCTTTACTATAATTCTGAAGGAATCCCTTTCTCATCTAAAACTTGAGCAACTTGGCTTCAAAATTCATCCTGGTATTAAAACTACTAGTACGCCACGACGGAAATAGAGCAACCATTTAAAATCCCTAAAAAGCTGATCCGTAATATTTTTGACTTTTGAATGCGTGACTTCCGCCTTGCGGTACTAGTACTATTGTCAGCAAATATAAAAAAATTGGTATTAATCTTAGTCGCCTCCCAAACGGAGGAATATAGATGACAAACCACACTATCTTAGAACCATTGCCAGAAGACCAGTGGTTTATTGAGAGCCAGGAACTACGATCTTTTGTAGCAACAGTGCGTGAAATTAGTGCTATTACTGTTGACGATCGCACCCAAACTCTCGCTAAACTAGAACCCTATTTTCAAGAACTGCTTGCCCAACAAGAATGGCTCCCCCAAAAATTTGCCCAGGCCAATCCCGAAAGCAGAATGGGCGGTGGCATTGGTCAGTGGCTACTTTATCGCGCTAAAGACCGTTCCCTGTCAATCTTTAGTTTGGTAATTCCCCCAGGTTCAACGACTCCTGTCCACGACCATTTAGCCTGGGGATTAATTGGTTTATACAAAGGCAATCAAGAAGAAATAGTCTATCGCCGTGTAGATAACGGCAATACTGAAGGACACGCACAATTACAAATAACTGAAGTGCGCTCGCTTCAACCAGGGGATATCTATCGTCTATTACCCCCAGATGGTGATATCCACGCCGTCAAAACTACATCCCAGAGCGCATCTGTATCTATCCATATTCTGGGTAATGATACTGGTTGCATCTTGCGTCACCAGTTCATTCCAGAATCTCATAGCGTCAAATCCTTTCGCTCTGGATATTCCAACGCTCCCTGCAAAGAGGAAGAAGAAAAAGAACATGCCCAAGTACGCTAGACCACAACCCCCCGTATTCGAGCGAGTTGAAGACGAACGCCTGCACCGCAAACAACGCCTAGCTGCTGCCTTTCGCCTGTTTGGTAAATTTGGTTTCAGCGAGGGAATCGCAGGCCATATTACGGCTCGCGATCCAGAATTTACAGACCATTTTTGGGTGAATCCATTAGGAACATACTTTGGTCACATCCGAGTTTCTGACCTGCTGTTAGTTAACAGAGAAGGTGAAGTAGTTAAAGGTGATGCTGAAGTGAATCGAGCTGCTTTCGCCATCCATTCTCAGATTCATGAAGCCCGACCTGATGTAATTGCGGCGGCTCATGCTCATTCACTTTATGGTAAAGCTTGGTCTAGTTTAGGTCGGCTTCTTGACCCCTTGACTCAAGATTCCTGTGCTTTTTATGAAGACCATGCGCTATTTGATGACTTCACAGGTGTGGTTTTAGAAATTTCTGAAGGTCAACGATTGGCGCAAGCCTTGGGGTCAAACAAAGCTATAATTCTGCGTAACCACAGCATTTTAACTGTGGGACATACGGTAGATGAAGCTGCCTATTGGTACATTAACTTAGAGCGATCGTGCCAAGCCCAACTACTGGCAGAAGCTGCGGGTAGACCCACTACTATTAAACACGAAACAGCCCGTTTAACACAAACTCAAGTGGGGTCACATACAAGTGGGTGGTTCGGCTTCCAGCCCCTTTACGACAGAATTGTGCGCGAAGAACCTGATTTGCTAAATTAGTTTTGTGTTTTTATGACACTGGCATAACAAGCAAGACCAGCCCCAACCCTTAGGGACGCTGTTCGCATTCGGGGAAGTCAAAAGTCACGCATTCAAAAGCCAAAACTATTTGGCGTAGATTGCGGAGAATCTAAAACCTTTTGCTACCTATAATAAAACTTTTAAAACATCCTCTAAAAGGAAAATAATTGGAGCAAGCCTTTTCAAGGAGAGTCAACTACTATCTCAATTAATCAGATAACAAGGGGATTTTGCCCCTTGTTAAAGGTAGGTAATTTCCGTCAAATTTTACTAGCTTCCAGTCGCTAGTTCAATTTATCTGCAATAAATTTTCGCCACGTTGATAAATTTTCCGCGCATAATCAGTCCAAGCACCTTGTCCCCAATAACGAAAACAACTGGTTTGCAACAAAAGGTTATGTAAAAGAACGTTACGGTAATGAGATTGCCTGGTAACAGGTTCTGCTGAGTTAAGTTGTTGTAATGGAGCAAACTTTTGATGGAATAAACTGCTTAGTTGATACATGGGAGACAACACATTTTCATATCCTTTCACCCAACTAATATGATTTGTCCACGAGGCTCCATCCAAATGAAAATTAGAGTTGCTTTTCTTTAATTCTTGAATAGCATTCTCTACAGCTTCAGGTTGAATATTATCTGATGAAACTCGCTCCCAAATCTGATGTTGTCCCACTGGCTGACAAGTTGGATAGTCTTCAGGCTGGCATCCAGCAGCTTCGATGAGTTCTAAATATTCTGTACCACACATCCCGACTACACCTGATTTCCCGCCGCCGTTATTGACCATATCCCACCAAGCTTGTTTAAAGGCGCTAGGAAATTCATTCATCATCACACCACCGTTTTCACCATCTCCAATTTGGCTAACTATTGGTGGTACAAAAACACTCCCAATCTGTTGTTTTGATAATGTTTTCGCTTCATAATAAGGCTGCATTTGTGCGACTAATTTAGTATCTGAACCTTGGGTTTTAATTAAGGCTGTAATGCTAATTGTTTCGCCTTGAGAATTGCGGGCAACCAAACGATGTGGTAAATGTTTGTGGGTAAGAGATTGACCGCTAATTGTTTCTACAGAATGTTCTTGAACAAGCAACCAGCGATATCCACATTCTTTCAGCGCTTTCACAAATTCAAAGAGAGCATCAGGATGATTTGGTAGGTGCATTTCTGGGGGTGAAAACCCTTTAACTCGTGCTAATGCTTCCCAGCCAAAAATTGCCGCAAAGTGATGTTGCCATGCGATGATATGCAATTTAATATCTGCTATGGGTGTGGAAGGAATAACTGCATGACCCCACATTGTACCCAGCCATTCTACATAAGGTTGGTAGGTGCGATCGCAAGTGATGCGTTTAAGATTATCGAGAACATCATCGCGTCCCATTTGCCGCAGTCCCCACAGCAGATTACCTGAATAATCCAACATCACACGGGGATTGCAACCCTGACTGACGAGTTCAGGGATTAAGTCTCCCATGCGCCTGTAACAATGGGCAAAAGGATCTGCATTGTGGTTATCCCCTTCATGAGGATGTTCAAACATATATTGCAGATTGCTGATGAGTGTACCACCATTTCCTGCCGGTATAGTTGGCTGGTGCATGTGTAAGGCGATCGCAAACACAGCATTTACATCTTCTAAGCGAATATTTGTTGTTGGTAAAAATACTGGCTGATTATGATTAACTACAGAGAGTACCTCTGTTTCCCAACCAGATATATTCGGCAAGCCATCAATGATTTCGGGCAAAGGAGCCAAGGTTGTGGGTAAGGAAAGCATTTCTGATTGCTCCGAAACAAGGTATGTCTAATTATGCGATCGCACAGGAATTTCTGATCTGCAACTTTATGTATTGATGCAAACTGCGATCGTCTTGTAGTCCCGCACTATAATTCAACAGTTCCGATCTCACACTTGTATAAAAAGCATTAAAAATATACAGTAATTATATTTAATTTTGTTGCTATAAGCGTACATCTGTACCCCCCATAGCCGATTTATGATGTTGCAAAGATTTTTGAAAATGGTATGATACAACTCAAAATTAATAAATTCAGATTTAATCTGGGTTTATAAATTTGAATCTGTTTTTCTCTTTTAAAGAATTGGTGTAAGTCTTAACCAATTAAAAATTTCTCAAACTTCTTTAATTAGTCAATCTTACACCAAATAGACTTGTACGGGAATTCATAACTCAGTCTGTACAATAATTTGTAAGCTTGGCTATATGTATTTATTAAATAAAACACTAAAGATTTAGCACGATTTAGTATGTTGTAAAATCGCCATAAGTCATACACAGTAATAATTAGTATTGATAAAGATAAAATTTTTCTATCTTTTGTTACGCAAACTTAATTTTAGGACAGGTCTAATGAAACTAAAACAATTCGGAATCACATTTTTGAGTGTTTGTATCGCTGCTTTTTCGGGAATGAAAGCAGCAGAGGCAGCATCATTTTCGGTAGTTGCCGATGGTCTTAATAATCCACGAGGTCTAACTTTTGGTACTGACGGGAATCTCTATGTCACCGAAGCAGGAACAGGCGGTAGTGGAGCTTGTGTTCCTTCACCGAGCGTTGCAAACCAATCTTTATGTTATGGCACAACTGGTGCAGTCACCAAAATTGGAAATGGTACTCAAGAACGTATACTTACAGGGCTTCCTTCGGTAGCATTACCTGATGGTACTGATACTTCTGGGCCTCAAGATATCAAATTTGATGCTACTGGCAAGCCTTATATTGCAATTGGGTATGGTTCAAATCCCACATTTCGCGACACATTAGGTAACACTGACTTAGGAAAAATCATCACTGCTAATTTCAATACAAATTCCTGGACTAGTGTTGCTGATTTAGCTAATTATGAACTTGTAAATAATCCCGATGGAGGCGATGTAATTAGCAATCCTTTCTCTATTCTTTTAGACGGAAATAAGATTGTTGCAGTTGATGCTGGTGCTAATGAGGTACTCAGTGTAGGTACTGATGGAAGTAATTTAAATGCGATCGCCACAATTCCCCGGCAGACATTAACTAATCCAATTTTTCCCACTGGCGCATCATCATCGCCATTTGAAATCCAAGCAGTACCTACAAATATCGCCAAAGGCCCAGATGGCGCTTATTATATTAGCCAATTGACTGGTTTTCCTTTTCCAGAAGGTGAAGCAAAAATTTATCGAATTGGTGCTGATGCTCAACCAACAGTTTATAACGATGGCTTTACCCAACTTACTGACTTAGATTTTGATACCGAGGGTAATTTATATGCTTTGCAGTACGCTAATCAGTCACTCTGGAAAGGTAATCTAGATGGTTCTGTAATTAAAATAGCGAGCGATGGGACTCGCACAACTATTCTGAGTGGCAATGGATTAGAGTCTCCTACTGCTTTGACTATTGGTGCTGATGGTGCTATCTACGTGACAAACCGAGGCGATCGCCCAGGACTTGGACAAGTTATCAAAATTGAGAATTCCAAGTCTGTTCCTGAATCTACTTCTACTTTCAGCTTATTAGCATTTTTTGGCACTGTGAGCCTTACTTTGTTGCACAAGGGTAAAGCCAAACGACTGAAGATTTCGGACAAGTTTATTTAGGAGTGTTGAGTCAGCGATCGCCCTCGGCGTCTCCCCTTGTTTACGAGACGCTACGCGAAGGGATAAGTTTTTCAATCAGCCGTTGTCTGCTTGGTGCTGGCGGAGTTGCTATTCGTAAAATTAGCTCTAGCAACCAAGGGGCGAGGCGTTGACACCATACAGCTAAATGACTTTGCCATCCGACTAAAATTTCTGATGAATTATTTTGCATTCCGGTGACAAGTGCTTTAGCCACTTGCTGGGGAGTCATGGGGATCACCCAGCGAAATAATTTTAAGTCGCGTACCATATCTGTGTCTGTGAGGGAAGGTAGTAATGCAATGACTCGGATATTGTAATCAGCTAGTTCCTGGCGCAAGGCTTGGGTAAATCCTAAGATGGCAAACTTGGTAGCAGAATAAGTTGCCATCGTCGGTGCAGCCACCTTCCCCATTAGACTTGATACATTGACGATTGTTCCTTGCCTTTGGCTGGCCATGCGTCTAGCTATCAGACTAGTGAGGTTGTACATTCCTAACAAGTTCACAGAGAGTTCTTCTTGAACTTGAAGCATTTTAGATTGCAAAAACGAGCTTTGATATGCGACTCCCGCACAATTAACCAGCAGGTGAATCTGTCCGTAATTGCGCCACAGTTGAGCAACAGCAATATTTACTTCAATTGTTTGAGTTAAATCTAAAGGCACGATCGCAGCTTCTGTTCCCATCGCCTCGATTTCGTTAGCTACCTCAACTAACTTTTGGCGATCGCGTGCTACCAATATCAGCCGCTTGATGCCAATTTGCGCTAATTCGAGTGCGATCGCTCGTCCAATTCCACGCGAAGCCCCTGTAATTAGAGCAACTTTACCTTGAATCTCCATTGGTTTTATCCTCCAAAATCTAAGTCTTACCAAACCCTTCGTTATTACCGAAACACACAATTAAGAGCTACTCGCTTATCGGCACAAGGTAAGACAAATAATCAATTGCAATTCAAATCAAACTGAAACTAAGCCTTTAGCAACAAGATATTTCTTGGTTAATCTGCAATCCCTCATAATTGTCTATACGAGGCAGAAATTTATCGTTTTTAACCTGTCAAAGCCTAACAGACTTGGCTGAATGTATATAGCTCATAATTTTACTTCTCCTAGATCAGAGCGCTCATCAGCATCGTTGTCATACACACGTTAGCAATTTAATCAAGCTATTGCAATATTCTTTAATCAGAATTTCTTAATACTTCTTAACGACAGGTATATATATAAAAAATATTTTATTAAATAAGTTTTTATAAATATCTCAGTAGAAATATCTAACTTTCCTGACAATTAAACCCTGTTTTGGAAAATTGTAGTATCTCAGTCATGGCTAAGAAACAAAAAATACATATAGTTTTTGGTTATTCTTGCAAAAACCTAGTTTTTCAGCTATTCTGCCTAGTCAAAGCAGTATATTTACGTATTTTATTAAAACCAAGGTTTCCAATTTTATCATTTTAAATAATAGAACATAGATAGTTAAATTATTGTTTTTAATGCAAATTAGAACAGCAGATTTATTGGCAAAAACTTTAGTAAAAATGATAACTTGTTTGGTTTTAGCTTTGAGTTCATTAAAGGAATGCTTGAGACTTGCCTAGTGTGTGACAATTCATGCCATCTGGAAAAGCGCACGAAAAACCTAATCCCCTTACCGATCCTGTAAGATACAAGATTGGGTTAAGCAAAACGCAATCCAGCAAAGCACTCGAAATGTTGGATTATACCATTTCACTTTACTAATGATATAAATACGCTGGTAAGGGCATGGCAATGCTCATTGATTTGAAATTAAGCTAAAAATCACTTATCTGTTGGCTTCCATACCCGCCCAGAAATGAATTTCAGTGGCTCATAGCTAAAGTCTACTTCAGTAGACTAAAAATTTTTCAGATTATTTAGTCATATTAAAGATGACTTTAGCTATTAGCAAGGAACTTCAGTTCCTTGTGGGACGTGAGTTTTAGCTTAAGTTGACATATCTCTATTAATAAATCTTGCACTACGTTTCTATCCCGCCTCGGAATGAATTCCAAGGCGGGATGGCGGTAAGTGTGAGTGGATTTTTAAGCACTGAAGTGCTTACTACAAACTCATCAAATTTAATAAGACAGGCCACTAATTAAAACTGTGAGTAATTAAGGGGTTAAAAAGTCTAAATGGTTTCCTGGTTGGGCACGTAAATCTTCTACTGTCCCCTGAATTTGTAACTTGCCTTGATTAAGCAAAACAATCCAATCAGCACGGGTAATTACTCTAGGACGGTGGCTAATCAAGATCGTGGTTTTACCTTGGCGGTGCAACAACAGTTGATCTAAAACTTGAGCTTCACTAACTGGATCGAGTCCAGCAGTTGATTCGTCTAAAATCAAGATTGGTGGATCGTTAACAATAGCTCTTGCTAAAGCCAGTCTTTGGCGTTGTCCACCAGAAATATTTGACCCAAATTCACCTAATACAGTTTGATATTTTTCAGGTAGTCTACTAATAAAATCATCTGCCTCAGCAATTTGGCAAGCTTTGACAATTTGATCAAAAGTGAGGTGAGGAGAACCTAAGCGGAAGTTTTCAATAATTGTGCGACTCCAAAAATGAGCGTCTTGAGGAACTAGAGCAACTTGTTGGCGCAAACAATCAAGAGCTAGGTCTTGCATGTTATACATTCCAAAGCGAATATTGCCAGAATTAGGTGTATATAATCCGGCAATCAGTTTAGCAAGAGAACTTTTTCCACAGCCGGATGTACCAATTAGGGCAACAACTTTACCGCCAGGAATTGTGATGGAAAAATCTTCCAGTAGCTCTAGCCTGCCAGCGTAGTGAAAGTTTAGGTTTTTGCAAATAATATCAGCATCATTGGGAATTTTAGCAAAGGGTTTGGTACTATCGCTCGGAGTTTCAGGTGTGGAATCGATAACTTCTGTTAAACGTTCCGTGGCAGTTTTAGCACGCATGAATTCATCTATAAATCCAATCACAGTACTGATTAATGCCAAAAAATTCCCATTCATCCCGTTAAAAGCCAGCAGTTGACCGATGCTGAGTTCTTTACTAATAACTAGGACGCTGCCGAAACCAATCAAAGTAACGCTGCCAATAGCATAAACTAAGCTAGAAAAGGTACTGTTAATAATTCCAATCTGAACTGTGCGAAATGTTATGTTTGAGAGCCGACCAAATCTGTTCTGAAATTCTTCCCAAAATTGAGGAGCAGCAGTAGTAGTTTTGAGTGTCAGCGCTCCTTTAAAGCTTTCAACAAGAACACCTTGGTTTTCCGCGTCTAAAACCAACATACTTCTGATTTTTTGTTGAAGTATAGGCAGGAAAACTACCGTAGATGAACTCATGACAATAGCAACAACGACGGCAACAAAGGTGAGTTTCCAGCTATAAAACACCATGAAACCCAAAGAAATCAGTCCGATAAACAATTGGCTAGGCAGACTGATAACTGCTTGAGCAACTAGCTGATTAATTTGTTGAATATCTTGCAATCTGCTAACAATCTCGCCACTGCGACGTGATTCATAGTAAGCCAGAGGCAGCCGCAAGATTGCCCTAGCAAATTCTAGAACTAGCCCTAACTCAAGCTTTTGAGCAAAATTGGCAATTAGGTTAGATTGAACTAATTGCAGACTACTTCCTACCAAATTCATTACCACAACTGCAATAATTACACCAATAAGAAGCTGAGTATCACCTCGAACTAGTACATCATCCGTTAGAATTTGAAGCAAGAAAGGAGACGTTAACGAAAGCAGACCGATAACTATAGCACACAAAAAAGCCTCGAATATTATGCCACCATAAGGCAATGCCCGCCGCCCAAAGCGCCAAAGACCATTGACTTTATCATCGGGTTGAGCATAAAAACGAACTGAATCTGGCTCTAGTAAAAGCATGACTTGATCTGACCAAGCCTCAATTAATTCATTTCTAGAGACATAACGGATGTTAAAGGCTGGGTCAGCAATTACATATTTTTTACCTTTCTGACCATACAAAACAACCCAGTGGTAGCCTTTCCAGTGAATGATTGCTGGAAGTGGTGCTTGGTTCATTCGGTCTAATATTTCTTTTGATGCCCTGACCGAACGTGCATTGAAACCAAGTGCCTCGGCTCCTCGCCTTAATCCCAACAATGTTGTTCCAAGTTGCCCCGTGCCCACTGCTTCCCGGATGCGATTTAGTGTAAAGTTACGTCGATAATGTTTGGCAACGGAAGCAAGACAAGCAGCTCCACAATCTTCTTCACTATGTTGTGCAACAACTTGGTATTTCATTTTAGACTCCAGTACCCAATAGCATCGTAAAAAAACTTAAAAAAATAGCAGGGTTTCGTCCCTGCGTGGTTAATAATTTGACCAACAGTTTAATTTTACTAAGTAACTGAGCAAAAAAATCAAACTATGTTATGTAATGTAAAATTTATTAGATTCGCTAGTAGTAAGCGGTTGGAGCCGCTTACTACAAAACTTTAATTATTCACGCCCACTTACTTCTCACTACCAATCAAATTTTAGTAGGGAAGATAGAGAAGGTAAGGAGGGTAGCTTTATTTCAATCTTCTTTAATAGTCCTGACACTGAAGTTTTTCCTTTAGGAGTGTTCGTTTTCACGACTTTTATAATTTGTTTCTTTTTTCCTTTTTTGTCAATTGTAGTATAGGAATAAGAAACAATGTTGCTTTCACCACCAGACAAGCTTACTTCTTGAGCTTCAGTCAGGGAGGTAAACATTGGGAAGATTTGAGTGCTTTTCATGATTCTAATTAACCTCAAATGTTAATTACAAGTTTTCAAATTGATGGGAAGGTGCATTAACTGAAAGATAAGCAGAGGTAGCACATACCAAATCGCTATATCTTTTCCGCTATTTTTTGCAAAATAGTAAATTTTGATCTATATTCCTCTTTAATCGCTCTCGAATTAGAATAATTAGGGCTAAATGCCGAAAGTCAGATATATCTAGGGATTAAATGCTCGTATATTGATATAAATCCCGAAACTAAGGCAAATAAACATAACCCTAAATTATGAAAGGTCTTGAGATTTTGCTCTGCCGAGAGTGATTAAACTATAGATATGAGCGATTTCTCAGATAGCAGGGCTTAGTTCTCTACTTTACTGTTCAACGTGAGCAGTATCTTCAGCGACGAAAGTATTAAGTGAGTCTATCAACATCTGCCTAACAGGAACTTTTAATAGACTTTATTAACTTTGTTCAACAAAAGTATGCGGTAGGAATAAACGTAATGCTAGGATAACTGCGATAAGCAACAAGGCTAATGTCTTGCTAGAAAATAAACTACCCTGTTAGAGCAGGTTAGTTTGTCTAAGACATTTTACCTCCGTAAAGACGCGGTTGATCGTGTCTTTACGTTTATTCTTTACCTTCTACTAAAATTATTTATGAACCAGTAACAACGTTAACAGCGGTTTGGCTGACAGTAGAGCCAGCTTTAATACCATCAGCAACGTTGACAGCGGTTTGGTCTATCTTAGAGCCACTAAGAATACCCGCAGCAACGTTAAGGGCTACTTGGGTGATAACAGTGGGCTTAGGAGCGGGAGCGGGGGGTTTGGCGGGGGGTTTGGCGGGCTTCCACCAACCACCAGACAAAGTAGCTTCTTCGGTAACGGTCAATGTGGTGAATAATGTGCTTTCCATAATCTTAGTTCTTGCTTGATTGTTGAGGTTAAAATTGTGCAACTTCAAAGGAATCAGATCTAGTTCATCAACAACTGCCTAATAGCAACCGTTGATAGACTTTATTAACTTTGTTCAACAAAAGTATGCGGTAGGAATAAACGTAATGC